>NZ_CP088247.1:1317500-1535000 GCF_021117295.1 Methylorubrum sp. B1-46
CAGCCCCTGGCGAACCTTCTGTGAGTCGAGCGCTGGCTTGCTGAGGGACGCGCGAGCCTCGAATGCATCGATGATGGTGTTTATCAGCTCGGCCTCAAGGGTGGCGAATTGTCGAATTGAGCCTTGGTGTTGTTGGCAACCTGCGTCACGAGAGCCTCGGACTCGAGCATTATGTCCCGAAGCGTCGTTACGTAGCTCAACTGGTCGCCGTCGGTCGTGTCGACGCCGAACAGGTCATTCACGCGTGCGATGATCTCGGCGAGGAGCGCCTTTCCCTTCTCCTGCACCGAGCCCGATCCCGGTCATCGGCGTCAGTTTCGTCTCGTCGCAGCCCGAGACATCGGCCGGCGCTGCCCTCATTCTTGAGGCTGTGGTGGGTCAACGTCACCTTCGAGAGATCGTCCCCTTCTCGCTCGGGCCCGAAGTCGAGCAGTGGACCGCGCTGACCGGCGTGTTCGACGACGGCCGCATCGCGCTCGACAACAACCCGGTCGAGCGGGCGCTACGGTCGGGCGTAAGAACAACCTCTTCGCCGGATCCGACCGCAGCGCCGAGCGCGCGGCGGCCTTCTACACCCTGATCGAGAGCGCCAAGCTCAACGGCCTCGACAGCCTGGCCTACCTGCGCGACGTGCTTACCCGTATCGCCGATCATCCGGCCAGGCGGTTGGCCGACCTGCTGCCCTGGAATTGGACGCCAGTCGCTCAAGCCGCCCGATCATCAGGCCCTCCGCCGACCGCATACTTCTGAACGGGGTCTCAGACCGCTATCCCAAAAAAGCCTCTACCTCCGAGTCGTAACCCGACTTCTGCAGCCGTTGCTGCAGCTCGCGCTTCAGAGTGCACAACGCCTTCGACAATCATGCCGCCAGCCGCAGGGATCCGGTCAGGCGTCGCCGCCCTCTGGTTCCGTTCTGGACAGAGGCTGCGCGGCGACCTCACGATAAAGTGCCACATAGGCGCCGCCTACCTGTTCCGCCGTGGGTAAGTCGAGTTGCGTGGCCTTATGCTTGCGGTAGCGGTTTGGGTTCGCGTCGAGCTTCCGCAGAACGTTCAGCAAGCCTAACACGTTCGACACGTCAATTACGAACCCGTTCACACCTTCCTTGACGCATTCACTGAGCGCGCCGCGATCCGACACGACGACCCATTTTCCGAGGGAGATCGCTTCTCTGACGACGAGGCCGAAGCTCTCGACGCAGATCGATGGCGCGAGGACTACATTCAATTGTCCATAGAGATCCGCAATGCGCGCCTGCTTGATCTTGCCGATGATCGTAACTTCGTTCTCGCCCCAGTTCTCCCTACGGATCTGTCCCTCGATCACGGCGTGATCGACCAGGGTAAAGCGTAAGTTCGGGAACGTGGAGTGGCAAAGTACTTGGTGGAGCAGATCGCTTCCCTTTGCCAAACCGAGGCCACCGAGCAGGCCAATGGCTAATGGCCCGACCGCTGGCCCGTCCGTCGCATGAAACTGCGTTACAGGATTGGCGATGACGTCGACCCTCACTCCGATCCGCTCCCGATAGAGCCTCGCGAAGTAATCGGACACGCTGATGATCCTGTCGACCGATGCGAGCGCCTGCCTCAGTCGCAGGAGCCGGTTCGGATCCCCCCATACGCCGCCCTGCTCAACGAGCGTCCCATCCGGCCGGACCAGAAATTGATTGTCCGACACCCACCAGCCGTCATGAACCGTGACGATCGTAGGAATGCCGCGCTCGCGCGTCTCGTCGAGCAGACTCGCCGTGAGGTTCTGTATGCAGTGGAAATGGACGACGTCCGGTTTAAACCGGTCCAAGAATTCCACGAATGCGGCCCGCGACAGCCCATCGTCCTCCGCGGCGCCTTGGCTCCGGGTGCTCGGCGCGACCAAGGTGACATCGCAGCCCAAAGCTGCGTAGCGCTCATGCGCGCCCTCGTAGCCTGCATGGGCGAGCGAGCCAAACACCTCAACCAAGCACCCCTGCCGGCCTAGTTCCTGCGCGAGGGTCTCAACGATGCGGGTCGCGCCGCCGATTGTCTGCGGGGCAAAGTAGACGTTGACTTGCGCGACCTTGAGCTTGTCGGTCCGCGCTTTGCACTGCTCCGGTTGGAATTCCGCCAGACGGGTCGCTAGCGCGCTGCCCATCGTCTCTTCGTTGTACTTCGCCGTCACGGTGCGTTGCGCCGCGGCAGCCATGGCGCGTCGGACGGACGCGTCGCGCACGAGTTTGTTGAGAGCGTCGTACCATTCGGCCTGGTTCGAGGCGAGCAGCCCGTCGACCCCTTCGTGCACAACGTCCTCGTAGTTGCTCGACCGGCTCACAACCGACGGCACGCCGACCAGTGCTGCCTCCATCCATTTTATCTCGCTCTTGGCGTCAGCGAAGGCCGATCCGTCGAGTGGTGCAATGTTGATGTCGGCGCGCGCAAGTACCTTAAGGTAATCGCGGAATACCGCGATCGGTTCGGCGCGCTTCACGCGCGCTCCGAATGATTCGAAGCTCTTATCGAGAGTTAATGGCCCAACAATCTGCAGGTCGACCGAGGGATGGCGCTGCATGATGGCGACAATCGCCTGTGCCGCGCCATTGTAAAAGTTGCCCGTGTGACTGCGGCTGCCGCTTCCATAGAAGATCGTAATTCGGCCCGGATGCGGCGCGTGCCGGGTCTCTGCTTGCACCGGCGCGTAGTCCGCCTCAAGGAACCCGTTGCGGTGCGTGAAGGCAATGCCGGTGCGAACGAGCTTGGCCAGTTCGTTCGTGATTTTCTCCGTGGATCCGATTCCGTAGCTGCATGCACGCGCCGCGCCAGCGAGGAGGATCGGATCGAGCACGAACCTGCCCCATTCCTCCTTCGTCACCAGTCCGCCCATGCTCTCGAGCGGCGGCGGATAATTATCGGGATCGATGATAAGGTCATCGACCTCGTATATCGTCTGAATTCCAAGCCGATTGCAGTATTCAATGAGTTCGTAGATCTCCGGCGCCCCGGGCACACGGAAGAAAATTACGCTTCCAAATCTCGAAGCCTGATCGCGAAGGCGCCTTGGATCATTCGCATCAAACCATTGTGCTTCGATACCGTTGGCGGCCAGTTGCTGCAGCTTGTGATCAACCCGATAGCGAAAGCATTGCCGCGGTTCCGTGAACGCGAAGATTGCTACACGCTTCGATGACACGGCTTGTGTGACGACGGGACCGAGGGAGAAAGAGACTGCCTTCTGCGCGCTTGAAGCCAAAATATGACGAGTCAGTTCGCGAGCCTCCTCAACCTGTCGGCCAGCGGCCATCTTCACGAGCATTCCATGCTCGCGAGCAAACAGCCGCTTTGCGTAGCTCATGCCGATCGGCCGGAGATGATACATATCGGGCACGACCATCAGAACGTTGCCGAGCAGCGTCAGCGCACGTTCAAAGTCACCGAATGAGGCTAAAATGTCGGCCGCGTTGACAGCTGGCCCGACTGCTTCCGAGTCGTGCGCTAGAACGGCTTCATAGAGCTTCAGCGCCCCGTAACGTTCGCCTGATTGCAGCTTCAGATCAGCAAGAGCACCTAAAGCTTCCGTGTCCACCGGGCACTTGTGAGCTCGGATCTCCAGGCAGAAAATCGCTTTGTCTATCGCTCCTCTACTTACGAAGTATCGCGCTATTGTACCGATATCCAAAAAGTTGATATCAATGCTTGCTAGCATCGATTGAAATTCTTCGGCGGAACTTGATAGAAAAGACAAAAACGCACGGTAATCAGCCGCTCTGTGCGCATACTTATCATTCGAAAGTGTCGACGAAAAGTAGCGGGGCAGCGACCCTGAATAGCCGACACTTCCGAGATAAGCCTGAGCCGAGGCGAGGCGGTTTTCACCCAGTCCGTAGATCAGCCAGTGCTTGTAAGCCGCTTCATCTGGCAGGTGCACAAGATCTGGGTATAGATCACGATAAAATACAGGGTCAAAGCTAATCCCTGGATTGAAGCGTCTAAGACTTTTGTACCCGATTGTCCGAAAATGCTCTTCGGTCGCATCTGACAAACTTAAGTCTGGATTTAACGCAAAATAACTTTGCTTCGAAAAGTAATTCTGCCAAAGTCCGTCTCCGAGTTTTTCGTAAATGGCTTTGTTTGGAGGGCCCAACGCGTTTCTAAACGCCAATTTTATTTTTTTTATTCGTACTTTTATGGACTCGCTCACGTTTATCTCTTTTATTTAATTTTAAAATTTGCGCGGACGATCAGAGAAATTGTCTGCATGCAAATACATTCGGGCGCGTACGGTCATGCAAATAGTGTCAAGCAATTGCCGCAGGATGCGTCGTCTCTAGCAGCGGTCATGGCTCCATGTCCATATGGCGCACGCGTGGCAGCCATGGTGGTTCGTGTGATCCCTCTTCAGGGCACCCCGCCGTGCCATTCGACCTCACCCGGTCACAAATCTCGGGATCGATGCATCCAGCAGGGCGAGTGCAGCCGGTCGGACACCTCGAAGTTCCCCTTCCGCTTGGCGCGGTGGCGTGATTCCCTGACATTGTCGGTACGGGGAGGCTGGGATGGATTAGCCAGGGTTTTTTGATCTGAATGAGCACTATCAGCGTCTAGCGGAGAACGGCGATCCGTTTGTGAAGCTCGCGGCTCAGATCGACTTCGAGGCGCTCCGGTCGAGGTCGGCAACCGTACTGAAGCGATCCGATGATTCGAAGGGCGACGCCTGGCTGAAGGGCAAGGGTTATCTCGCGATGTCGGGGCAGATCATCGACGCCTCGCTCATCGCCGCTCTGCGCCAACGCAACATGGATGCGGATAAGGTTGATCTGAAGGAGGGCCGGATCCCGCGGATGCGTGGGCGGCCAAGCCGAAAAAGCTCGCGCAAAAGGCTCGTGACGTCCACTGGAGGCTGAAGCGGGCCAAGGCGCGACCGCCTATAGCGGGGCACAACTGGCCAACGTTCTCGATCCGACCAACACGGCGAGCGAGGTCTGGGCCGACACGGCCTGCTCGAAGACCAACGAGGCCCATCTGGCCCAGCATGGCCGGCGTTCGAAGATCAACTTCCGGCGGCAGCCCGGCCACGATCTGACGGCGTCCCAGCGCAAGGCCAACCGCGTCCGATCCAAGGTTCGCTCTGCCGTCGCAACGGTCTTTGCCGGCCAGAAGCATCGATTCGGCCGATTTGTGCGCACCATCGGTCTGGCCAGAGGCGAACCAAGATTGGACTGGCCAATCTTGCCTATAACTTCAAGCGCTTCCCATGGATCGAAACGCAGCCGGTCGCGGCCTGAGAGAGGCTCGGGAAGGCCCCCATGCCTGTTCACGACCACCGCCAGACTGCCGAGCGTTCAGGTCCAAGCCGACCGCATCGTCAAAACACCCTGCGCAACGCCCCGAGAGACGGTTCTTCGAGGTGTTCGGCTGGTGCCGGGCCGCGGGGCATCCGGTCGGGCTGCCCGACCAGCCCGCCTCGGTGGCGGTGACCGCCGCCCCGCTCGCCGACCACACGGGCCGCGTTGCCGCGGCGCTCGAGGATCTCACCGAAGCCCAGGAAGCCGAGGAGCGCCTCCTCCACGAGGCGCGCCGCATCGCCACCGAGATGACGCATCATCGGACCGGGTCGAGCGCCTGCAAGCAGATAGCGTTCGTGCTGGCCGAGACGCATGCCGATGCGGGGCTAACCTGATGCGCCGCGCCGGCCTCACCACGAACCGGCGCGCCCTGTCTTGGAGTGCCGGGTTTCGGAGCGCGGCCCAGCCTGCCGTAGAAGCAGTTGTCGATAAAGAGCTATCAGCTCGCGTGCCTGCTCGTCCGCATTTCTCATGGGGGGCACGTAGGAAGGCGAAGAGCGGAAGCGCACGGGATCGGCGTCGATCTCCGCCAAGACGGCGGCGACACCCTCCGCATCCTCTACGGACACCACGAAACCATTCCGGTCCGGCGCTATCGCTTCGGCCATCCCGCCCCGATCGCCGACGACGGCCCACAAACCATGGACCAGGGCTTCCCGCGCAACGAGCCCGTAGCTCTCCTCGCAGGTCGAGGGGGCGAGAAGAACATCCATTCTAGCGTAAAAGTTTGCGATCGCATCGCTATTCATCCGCCCCACTACAGTGACGGGAGTTCCCCCCCAAACGAGATGCTCCTCGAACTCTTCAGACTGGCCCAGATCCACAATAGTGAAATGAAGGTGCTCATAACGCCTAGTGCGTAGTGCCGCCTCGATCAGGAAGGCTCCCTTGTGGCGAGCGAGACCGCCGACATGGCAGAGGGCCACGCGTCCGTCCTCGCGCCGCGGCGATCGGGCGACAGGGGGAATACGGGATACCCCGTTCTCCACCACGTCGCAGGGGATGCCGCAACGGCCGTATGTGGCGGCAAAGCTGGACGAGACGGCTAGGCGTCGCGTAGCGCCGAGCAGGATGGAGCGGAGCCGCTGCGCCCGCAGCGCGGATCGGCCGAGATCGATCACCTCGGGCCGTGCCTGGACCTGATAATCCTGACAGGCTGGAGTGGGCAGGCCATGCTCGTCCGAGAGGAAGAAGTTGTCAGACAACCACCAACCGTCGTGCAGCGTCACGAGGTGGGGCAGGCCGCGAGCCGCGCAGGCGCCCGCCACTGAGGCGGAAAGGCGCTGAAGGCAGTGGATGTGGACTAGATCGGGTGCGAAGCGTTCGAGAAGCGCCTCGAACCTAGCGGCCACCATCGATGTCTCGGGCCGCCAATGGACAAAGGGTTCCTCCGGCGTCGCCACTCGAAAGACCGGTATACCCCGGTAACTGTCCATCGTGAACTGGCCGAGCACTTCGTTATGCTCATCGGACGTGAAGACAGCCAGCTCGAACTCGTCGGCATGATGGTCAAGCAGATAGTCGATATTGTCTTTCAGGACTCGGGTGGCACCACCGAACGTTTGTGGCGTGAACCAGACGTTGACGAACAACAGGCGCGGCTTGCCCACCGAATCCGGTCGGCGAACGAGCCGGCTGGGCGCCAGCTCCAAGGATTTCGGCCGAGGGCGCTCGCTCGCAAAGGCGCTCTCCACCGTCTGCGCGAACGATACGCCGCTTACCTGCGTCACGCGCCTGTCGCGTGGGCGGCTCGCCTTGGCGGACCCATCGCAGTCAGTGAGATTGCCCCGCCACATGACCGCCCGGATGCCACGCGCTTCCGCTTCCTGATGAAGCGAGTAGGCCGCCTCTGACTGGGATGTCCGATCGACCACCAAGTCAGCCGTCACAACCAGCTGAGCGAGCTTTGCCATGGTAGGCCGATCATCGATCGGTGCGATACGGCCTCCCAGATGAGGGGACCTACATTGCGAAACAAGCTTGCGCTCCGCCATGATCGTCAGAGCGGGATCCTGTTCGACCGCATCGGTGATGGCACGCGCCAGTATCTCGTCGATCTCGTCATCGTCTTCATCCGACGGACCGATCAGCAGCACACGAGCGACGCGATCCGTCCCTCGCAGGTTGGGAGAGCCCACGATTATTTCCTCGACCGCCACCTGCGTTGCGATTGCGCATAAGACAGGGCGAAGCCCATGGAGTGTGGTGACGATACGATCGCAATATCGGGCCACCAACGCCATTTCACGGGCTTCAGACGACGTAAACCACGATCCTTCTTCGGCGGAAACACCCCAGAGGGCGAGATCAATGCTATGGCCGTCCCAATTTGCAAGGTCGCCGCACCAATAAATGGCTTCGCGACCTAAAGCTCTCGCGGTGGCGATGGCCAGCAACACTTCATATGTGAAGGGCACTTCATGGAAAACGACCAGTTCCGCCCGCAGGATCGCCGCCAGATAGTCGCCGGCATCGATACCCGCGAGATCGCAGACGATGATGTTGGCCAGCAGGTCGCGATCCTGCCTCGCTCCGGCCGCGGGTCGTCCGCTGACGAGGAGGACCATCCCAGGTTCACTGATGGCCTGGCTCGTCATCGGCACGCGGGTCGCGATCTCTCGGACGATGGCGTCGGCTTCCGCCAAGCCCGACGAGGGCAACTGCCACGCCTTGACGCGCTCCTTACAGGCTTGGGACCGCAGGTGCATCGCGCGGCCGTACAGGCCTCGCCATGGTTGAGCCTCATGCCAGATCGCGCGACCCTTCTGAAGAATTATCAGCGCCGATAGATGATCGCCAATATCCAGTAGGAGGCGGGCCGCATTGATGTAGCTCCACCGATTGGCGCAGGACGCCGCTATCCCTCGTCGATAGTGGACCAGCGCATCGGCGGAACGGCCGGCGGCAATTTCGAGATCGCCGAGAAGGTGGTGGATCTGCCCCAGATCCTGATGCTGCCTGACAGCGAAGGACAGAAGCATCCGGGCATCGTCGATCCGATTATGAACATGCCATGACCGCAGTGCGAGAAACTGCACCAAGGCGGTCGATTTGTTTGTATCGAGGTATTCGATTTGCTGCTTTGCCGGCACGTCGAGAAAAGCACGAAAGACCTTCAATCGGTCCGCGTTCCGCAGCTCTCGCTTTCCGCAGTTGTCACGATAGGCCTGCCAGTTCAGCCCTTCCGGATAGTCGGCACGATTCCATAGTTGCAGCAGCCCGGCCTCCTCGGACGGCACCAAGTTACCGAAGGAGCCAATGTTGAGGTAATGGCGAAACAGATCTTCTGTATTCGGCCCGACCGGCGTCGACAGTTGCGCCCGATAGAACGCCGGATCGAAAGGTTCCCTGAAAGAAAGGGACGGTGCATGAACCAACCCCTTCTCGACGATCGCCACAATGCATTCGGCCATCGTCGCGATGGGGCCGCACCAGGTGGAATGCATGGCGCGAAACGCCGTCAGGTCTATGCGGTCGATCCACGGCCCAGGTCGGATGCCGTGACGCCGCAGGATCAGTTCCACGGTCAGAGCGCCGGTCTGCCGACGCGCCAGTTCCTGCGCCGTCAACGTGATCTTCCCCGCCGCGAGCAACTGCTCGAACTCGGTGTTCAGCGGCTCGAGCGGGGGAGTGTACCGGCGCCCCTCATTGATCCCCGAGTGCATGTAATGCTCAAGTGCTCGCTCCGGCGAGTCAATCGCCATGGCGAGATCGGGATTGTAGTGCAGATAAGCACCCGTATCGAAATCGTCGGGTGGGGTGCCGTAATTGGCCTTCAGCTGGGTGACAAAAGCATCCCGCGAGGTGAGCCGCCGCTCAGAGCGGCCATGACGCTGGTAGTGATCCCATAATTCTTGGTCGGTCAGAAAATGGCGGAGATCGCGGTAGAAGGAACGGTAGAAGTAGGCATCGAAGCTGGCGGCAGGAGCGGAAGGCGGCTTCGCCGCTCGTGTCCATCGCCTCAGGAAGCGGGCCAGCAGTCCACGCCGAGGACGCGCTCTCCCCGAGGGCGACGAGGTGGTCGATTGAGGCGCTTTGTTGACCGGCTCCTCGACACCGGCATCGTCTGTGGCGGCAAGTGCCGATGCCACCACCGAGCCCGAGATCCAATAGTCGCCGCGCCGCGCGGCCTGTGCGACTTCGTCGGAGGATGCATGAGGCATTTCGAGAATGATCGATCGCTTTGTGCCCTCGATCGGATCAAGTTCGTAGAGATGGTCGCGCATCTGCTCGATGGTCCGGGCATCGGGCTCGTCGAAGCGCGTCAGCAAGGGCGTGGCGAGCACATCGTAATGCCCGGTCGCTGCCATCCACAACAGAACGATATCCTCGTCTTTGGCAACGGCGAACTCCTCGACCCGCTGCGCTGGCGTGGCGCAGGGCGGAGCGGGATCGTGCAGAAGTTCTGGCTGGGGACCCTCATCCCCTTCGATGAAGCGCGTGATCGGGCGAAGCGTCGGATGTTTGAAGAAGAGCTCGAGCCAGGCGAATGACCCCTTCAATCCCGGCGGCAATCGTTCACACGGCAGCACGGTGTCCCTGCCAAAGCGGACGAACGGCAACGCGGGGACGCGATTGACCTCGTAATTGTCGTAGGTCACGATCAGGTGCAGCGTCATCTTCGGAACTGGTACGGCCTCGCCCTCGGTGATCTGCTGCAGCAAGAGGGTGTTCAATGCTCTTAGGACCGAGCCGGAATAGCCGAGATCACAAAAGGTTACACTCCGATGATCGAAGAAACCGACCGTCTTCAGGTAGCGCAGGACCTGGGAACGCTTGCTGATGATCGATGATCGGATCGCCGACACGGCACCGGCGTTGCGATAAGCCTCGACCACACGGAAGGTGTCGTTGACGGATCGCAACACGCCCGTCCCCAGCTCGCTCGGGACCGTCTCGATACCGAGCAAAGCGGACAATTGGGCAATGGTCGCCTCACCTTGCTTGAGCCAGAAGGCGATCCCAACGGCGGCGACCAACCAGTCTGAGGCGCCAAGATCGACATTACTCCAGCACGTCAGGACGCGATTCAGGAATAGGTCGGTGGCGGGGGGCGGGGGCATGAACCGGGAGAGGAGAGGGGAGTTCCAACGTTCGAGGAACCCACGCATGGCGCAACCGTCCCGAGCCATGAAGTACAGATGCTCCGAGCGCTGCTGGTAAGCATCAAGCATTGTTGCGAACAGATACGTCTTTAGAACGTCGGCAACATCTTCCTCGACCCGGGCGCGGTGGCCATAGGCAGGCGGCGCAACGCGGATGAGGTGGCTTTGCTCCACCAGAACCGCCCCCACGCCGACCTTCTCCGCCATGACGATATCGGATTGCTGGTTGTCTCCCACGTGCAGCATGTCCTGCGGCCCGATCCCGACGTCTCTGAGAACGCGCTTGAACAGGTCACCAGTCTGCTTCGTCTCATTGCAGTGGGCGGAAATGTAGATGTGATCAAAGAATGCTCGCAAACCAAGCTTATCGAGAATATCCAGCATCTGCGAGTGGCTGAAATACATGTCAGAGATGGCAATGATGACTTTGCCATCTGCCTTGAGAGCAGTGAGTAGTTCGACCGCACCTTCGACAGGAGCGAGGTTGGCCATCTCCAGGGCGTGCTCGAAGGCTACGATTCGCCCCACTAAGTCCTGCCGCTGTTCGTCGCTGGCCACCATGTCCTCATGCTGGAGGATGCGGCCCCACACCATCTCCAGGGTCGGCTCCTGGATCACCTGCTCAACCGATCCCTTGAGTACGCGCCCCATGGCGTAGCGAAGTGAGGTGATCTCGGACGGCGGCCGCTCGTGACGTCGGCCGATCAGCGCTTGGGCATAGGCGCTGACGGTATCATGTACTTCCCCTACGCCGAGGAAGCGACGGCGAATCAACGTATCAAAAAGGTCGAAAGAGACGTGGCGATACGGCTCAGCATAGTTCCGAAAATCGGCGATTGTCCCAATGCGTACCATGAGGTTACCTATGCGCCTCTACGTTGACGCGCCGAGCCCTCGGATGAGTAGGGTTCGGCGCAGGAGCCTGCTCGGCGGGGTGCGCGGGCGGCATTCGAGTAGCGTGTCGAACGGCGTCGAAAAAGGGCTTTGACTCACTTTCGGTGCAGGCGGGTTGATGGATCTCGGCTTTTGCCGTTGGAGATCCTGCCATGGCCCGCAGCCTTCATCTCGGTTCGATCGTCCCGCCAAGCCTTGTCGTCGACCACATTGAGGTAGGAGCGGGCCTGACGATAACGGCTCGGCCCAAAGCAGCCTCGGCCCGATGTCCGAGGTGTGAGGGCGTCTCATCGCGGGTGCATAGCCGGTACAGCCGCACTCTGCCGGACCTGCCGGCCGCCGGCCGGCACGTCGTCATCAGGGTCGGCGCCCGCCGGTTCCGGTGCGTCAGACCAGAATGCCGGACGAAGGTTTTCGCCGAGCGGCTCGAACCGGACCTCGCCGCCGCCTACGCCCGGCGCACGGGACGGGTGGAGACCATTGTCCATCATCTCGGCCTCGCGCTCGGTGGTAGGCCGGCTGAGAGCTTCGCCCGCCGGCTCATGGTGCCAGCGAGTCGCGACACGATGTTGCGGACCGTGCGCCGCCGGGCCCAGAGGCCGGCCGAGACCTTGAAGGTGATCGGCATCAACGACTGGGCGTTCCGCCGTGGGCACCGCTACGGCACGCTGATATGCGATCTGGAGCGGCGGCGCGTTGTCGCCCTCCTGCCGGATCGCGAGAGCGGCACCGTCGAGGCATGGCTCTCCGCCCACCCCGAGATCGCCGTCCTCGCCCGTGACCGCGGCGGTTGCTACGGCGAGGCTGAGGCGCGGGCGTTGCCCAGGACGACCCAGGTCGCCGACCGCTGGCACCTGATGGAGAACGCCAGCGCCGCCTTCCTCGATGCCGTGCGCAAATCGATGACCGCCATCCGCACGGCGGTGGGCGCCACCACGATCGATCCTGGCCGGCTGACCTGCGCCGAACGCCTACAGTACGAGGGCTACCGTCGGCGGACGGCGACTGCCGAGGCGATCCTGACGCTGTCGCGACAGGGAGCGCCGATCCGGCAGATCGTCCGCACGACCGGACACAGCCGCAAGCGTGTGCGTGATGTGCTGCGTGGCTTGACCGGCGACGTGTTCCAGGCGCGCCAGAGCAGCCATGAGGCCTATCTGCCGCGGCTCGACGCCGAGTGGACGGCCGGCTGCCGCAACGGTGCCGAGTTGTGGCGACGCTTGCGCGCCGACGGGTTCACCGGCAGCCTCCGCGTCGTCGGAGAATGGGCGACCCGCCGTCGGCGTCATGAGCAGGCTCCCGAGGGTGCGCCCGGCAAGGTTCCCTCCGCGCGCCTTCTCGCGCGGATGATGACGAGCGGGCGGGACGGCTTGAGCAAGGCCGAGGTCGTGACGGTGGCGACGATCGAGGCGGCAGTGCCGGCTCTCGATGAGGCTCGTTCACTCCTGTCCAGCTTCCAGACCATGATCCGTGAGCGCAAACCGCCGGACCTCGACACCTGGATCGATACGGCTGCTCGCAGCCTCCTCGCGTCCTTCGCCAAGGGCCTGTCGAGGGACAGAGTGAAGTAGCCCCCTAAATGACCGGACATGAGCTCACGCTTGTGGAAGTGTGTGCCTATGATCCAGGCGCACTGGCCTGCTGCCGGTTTCACGGACACCCTGTTTAGGTGTGAAGGTGAAGCCGGAGGTGCTCCATGCAGCGTCGCAAGTTCGGACGTGAGTTCAAGATCGAGGCGGTTCGACTGATTCGGGAACGTGGTGTCAGTGTCGCGCAGGCCGCGCGCGATCTCGATGTTCACGAGACGATGCTGCACCGGTGGGTGAGGCAGGCGGCGGCCGATCCCCAACACGCTTTTCCCGGTCAGGGGCAGATGAAGCCCGAGCAGATCGAGATCGACCGGCTGCGCAAGGAGGTCGCTCGTCTAAAAGCGGAGCGTGATATCCTAAAAAAGGCCGCCGCATACTTTGCGAGGGACGCGATATGAAGTTCGCGTTCATCGCAAAGCATCGTGCTGTCTGGCCAGTTGCCTGGATGTGCGCGGCGCTGGGTGTCTCGCGCTCCGGCTTCCACGCTTGGCTCACCCGGCAGCCTAGCCGACGCACACGGGACGACGAAGCTATCCTGAGCAAGGCCCACGCGAGCTTCGTGGCCAGCGACCGCACCTACGGCGCGAGGCGCGTCTGGCGCGATGTGCTCGCCCAGGGCGTGTCATGCGGGCTGCACCGCATCGAGCGGATCATGCGCGAGAATGCCTTGCGAGCGCGACCGCGCCGACGGGGCCTGCCAAAGGACGAAGGTGAGCGGGCCGCTGCCTCGCCCAATCTCCTGGAGCGGCGGTTCGCGGCCGACGCTCCGAACCGGAAGTGGATCGCCGACTTCACGTATATCTGGACCGCCGAGGGCTGGCTCTACGTCGCCGCCGTCATCGATCTGTTCTCGCGCCGTGTCGTGGGCTGGTCGATGCAGGCCAGTATGACGGCTCAACTCGTGACAGATGCGCTCGTCATGGCGATCTGGCGCAGAGGCTGTCAGCGGGCGTTGAATACTCCCTGATTGTGGGCATCGAAAATTCCCTGGTCGGTGCCCTGGCCCGTAGGGTCGCGACGCCCCGCGCCCTCTCGGGCTTTTCCATCCTCAGCCACCATGCCTGCCGATACCGATCGGCTGGGAGCGACGAGGATGGTTCTGCTGGGAGAACTCGTCATGATCTTGGACCTGCACCGACAGGGCCTGTCCGTCTCCGCCATCGCCCGCCGGACCGGCCGCGATCCGAAGACGATCCGCAAGTACATCGAGCGCGGCCTCGAGCCGCCGGCCTACGGCCCGCGTCAGCCCGGCCGCCCGAGCAAGCTCGCGCCCTATCTCGATTATCTGCGCGAGCGGATCACCGCCTTCCCCGACCTGAGTGCCGTGCGCCTGACCCGCGAGTTGCGCGAGCGCGGCTACACCGGTGCCTACACCGCGGTGAAGCGGTTCGCCGCCGCGATCCGGCCGCCCGAGGCCAAGCCCTACGAGGTCCGCTTCGAGACCCCGGCCGGCCAGCAGGCGCAGGTCGACTTCGCCCGCTTCCTCGTCACCTTCACGGATGCGCCGGACACGACCTGCATCGTCTGGCTGTTCTCGCTGGTGCTCGGCCATTCCCGGCACATCGAGGCGCGCTTCGTCCTGCATCAGGACCTGCAAACGCTGCTGCGCTGTCACATGCAGGCCTTCACCGCGATCGGCGGCGTGCCGATCGAGATCCTCTACGATCGCATGAAGACGGCGGTCACCGGCGAGGATGCGGACGGCCACATCGTCTACAACCGATCCCTGCTGGCACTCGCCCAGCACTACGGATTCCTGCCGCGCGCCTGCCGCCCGTACCGGGCCAAGACCAAGGGGAAGGTCGAGCGACCGTTCTCCTACATCCGCCAGGACTTCTTCCTCGCACGTTCCTTCCGCGACCTCGACGACCTCAACCGCCAGCTTCGGAGCTGGCTCGATACCGTCGCCAACGTCCGCTTGCACGGCACCACGCAGCGGATCGTCTCGGAAGCCTTCGCCGCCGAGCGGCCCGAGTTGCAGCCCTTGCCGGCTCTGCCCTTCGACGCTCTGCTCACGCTGGAGCGGCGCGTCAGCCACGATGGCCTCGTCTCGATCGGTGGCAACTATTACAGCGTACCGGATCGGACCCGGCGCGTCGTCGAGGTGCATCAGTTGCCCGACACGATCCGCATCCTCGATGGTGGCCGGCTCGTCGCGAGCCATCCGATCCTGGAGGGACGACGGCAGTACCGCATCGACCCCGACCATCGGCAAGGCACGGCCGCTCGGGCCATGCGCCGCGGCCATCCCGACGGTCTGCCGATCGGCCGCCATGGCGATCACGTCGCCCGGCGCTCGCTGGCTGTCTACCAGGCAGTCGGCGAACGGCTCGCCGGCGGGATCGGAGGCCAGCGATGAGCCGCGCCGCCCCCTGTGTCGCCACGACCCTCGACAGCATCAAGCGCAGCTTGGTCGGCCTGCGCATGCCGCGCGCCCTGGAGGTGCTCGACGCGACGGTCCGGCGCATCGAGCAGGGCGAGATCGACGGCTTGGCCGCCCTCGACGTGATCCTGACCGAGGAACTGACGCTGCGCGAGAACCGCCGCGTGAAGACCGCCCTGCTGGTCGCGCGCCTGACCACGATCAAGACGCTGTCCGGGTTCGACTTTGCCTTCCAGCCCTCGCTCGACCGCGAGCGCGTCCTGGCGCTGGCGGAACTGACCTTCATCGACCGGGCCGAGGTCGTCCATCTGCTCGGACCACCCGGCACCGGCAAGAGCCATCTGGCGATCGCGCTCGCCGTCGAGGCGGTCAAGGCCGGGCGCAGCGTCGTGTTCTCGACGCTGGCCGACCTCGTGACCTCGCTGGCCAAGGCCGAGCGCGACGGCTCCCTGCGCGAGCGCATCCGCTATCTCTGCCGGGCCTCGCTGCTGGTCGTGGACGAGATCGGCTACCTCCCCGTCGTCCCCGGTGGCGGCAACCTGTTCTTCCAACTCGTCAACGCGCGCTACGAGCGCGGGGCGATGATCCTGACTTCGAACCGCGGCTTCGCCGAGTGGGGCGAAGTGTTCGGTGATCCGGTCGTGGCGACAGCCCTGCTCGACCGACTCCTCCACCATGCCGTGGTGATCCAGATCGAGGGGGCGAGCTACCGCCTGCGCCAGCACGCCGACCTCGTCCCCGAGCACGTCCGCTCCAAGGCCCTGATCGTTCCGCCGCCCGCACCCAGGCGTCGCGGTCGTCCACCCGGAAAGGCTGCCTCCGATCACACGGCCGGCTGATCACCGATCCGCACCGAACCCGCCGGCCAGGGAATTTTGAAAGCCCACAATTGCGGAGACTTCGGTGCCCGTTGACAGAGGCAAGCCGGATGCCTTGCTGCATCACTCGGACCAGGGCTCGCAATACACGAGCGAAGCCTTCCAGCGTCAAATGACCGAGCACGGCGTGACCTGCTCGATGAGCCGTTCGGGCAACGTCTGGGACAACGCGGCAATGGAGAGCTTCTTCTCCTCGCTGAAGACCGAGCGCACCGCCCGACGGACCTACCGGACGCGGGATGAAGCCCGTGCAGACGTGTTCGATTCCATCGAGCGCTTCTACAACCTGGCGCGGCGGCACTCGACCTTGGGCTACCTCAGCCCCGTCGAGTTCGAAAACCGAACCCAATTAGCTTAGGACGGTGTCCAACAAACCGGCAGCAGGCCATTCGGCGGATTCGTCGTCGGACACATCGGACGGGTAGGCTTTCCGGGACTGGCTCATGACCCATCATTTGAGCCGCCCAGCCGATAGGTCCATAACAGCCTTAGAGTGATCTGAGCTCCTACATGAGCGGCGCACGCGCGGCACCGGCGCCTCAACCGAGCCGCGCGCCGTCCGCACCCGCGGACACACCGCCGGCGCTCGAGCAGCCCCTCCCCCTCCCTCCTCCCTTGCGCACTTGACACGATTCGAACATGTGACCTTTGCCTGAGGAAGGCTACGCTACCATCCCTTTGAGCGATCAGGGCATTTCATCACCCCGCACAGCGCCGTTGCGCGGCGCCTTGAGTTGAGCTACTCACGAGCCACGGTCAGCACCCGTAGCTCAGCTGGATAGAGCGTTGCCCTCCGAAGGCAAAGGTCACACGTTCGAATCGTGTCGGGTGCGCCAATCATAAGCCATTGTTTTCGCTTATGGTTTTCTGACCCTTCCGAAAGCTCCACCTAGCGTTCGTGAACAGCCTGTCACGCTTTGTCACAAGCGACGGGTCACGAATCATGGCAACTATCCGAAAGCGAGGGCGTTCCTGGCAGGTTCAGGTGCGGCATGTCGGCTTTCCCACACGCTCAAAATCGTTCCCTTCCAAGGCCGCTGCGGTAGCTTGGGCGCAGGCTCGGGAACGCGACCATTCTCCGACTGATGACCCCGCTGAGCGGCCCGCCGGCGGTAGCCTGACGGTTGGGGAATTGTTGCAGCGGTATCAGGCCGAGGTCACTGCGCTCAAACGGGGCTACGCTTCGGAGAACTGCCGCATCAACAACATGCTCGGGCATCCCGTAGCCGCCGTCTCAGTCACGAACATTTCATCGCGGCACTTCGCAGAATATAGAAACAATCGACTAAAAAAGGTTGGACCAGATACAGTTCGGCGTGAACTTACGATATTCCGACACTGTTTCGAAATCTCTAGAAAAGAATGGGGTATTACTTTAGATAAAAACCCTTTGCATGATATCCGATTTCCAGCACCAGGACTACCGCGTGAAGAACGACTCTCTAAGGAAGGGGAGGCAAATCTATACGAAGCGATTTCTGGATTGAAGAACCAACAAGTTGCATCTATTATTGTGCTAGCCATAGAGAGCGGTATGCGCAGAAGCGAGATACTGTCGCTTCGATGGAAAGATGTTGACCTTGGGAAAGGAACTGTGCGCCTGCATCAAACGAAGAACGGCAGGCCGCGGACAGTTCCATTGACTCCCAGAGCTATAGAAGAATTTATGCGCATCGAGCGACGGGGCGACAGCGTTTTTAGTGTGTCATGCAACGCAGTTCATCTCAGTTGGAATCGCTTACGGGTTCGTGCCCAACTAGAAGGATTGCGCTTTCACGACCTTAGGCATGAAGCAATAAGCAGGTTCTTCGAGCTAGGACTTAGCATACCCGAGGTCGCTATGATCAGTGGTCATCGCGATACGAAGATGCTGATGAGATACACACATATCAGACCAGAAAGCATAAGTAAGAAGCTCGCGCAAATGACAAAGTCACCTGCTACATAGCAAGGAACGACGAGACCAACGCAGTCAGTCTAGAATACCAAAGCCTAACGCCTGACTGTTGCAAGCGTAGGACTCTCGCAGCTTAGCTCGCATTCTATCGTGAACATTTAGCGCGTATCGTCTGAATGTCGGCCGGAACAACTCCGCTGCTGACATTTAGCCGCTGATGTGAGAAGTGCGCCAGGGAAAGCACAATGCTCATATTAGCTTTTTATAACAATCATAAACCGTCTAGAATCGCATTTTCATTTTCCGCGATAAGACGTCAATTTCTGGAAAACACAAGTGAGAACTATTCATTATTGCCCGGCGCCTACAGGTGCGGGAAAGACTTACGCTATTGAAGAACGGTTGGATGAACTCGTCAGGGGTGGTGAAACAGTCGTCCTAATCCAACCGTCCAAGAACCTCTGCCATCAGACCGCGCAAGAGATGTCTGTGCGGTTTCCCAATGTTCCCGTAGAGGTCTTTAACCAGGATACGTGCGGGGAGAAAACACTAGTCAGCCTATCGAATCATCTGAGGAATCCACCAGATCGCCCCCACGTCATCATCAGCACGTTAGCAGCGTTCTTGATGATTCCACATTTTGATCGACCTGAACGCATTCATCTGATCTGTGACGAGATACCTGCTGCGTTCGTTCCTGACAGCATCCGCCTTCCCGACAACCATAGTTTGCTCACCGATTCCTTAGCGATTGGGGATGCTGGTCCGATCTATGGTCTTGTTACGGCCTCCAATCCCTCGACTATCAGGAAATTGGCTGAGAACAGAAACAAGGACGTCTTCACTACTCTAGTCAATCCACTTGCAAGCCGTGTCCATCAAGGTCGCTACACCACTTACGTTGATCGCAAATCCTACAACGGACTCTTGAAAGGGAGCAAGGATGATCGTGTCCTAACCACATACTCAATGCTCAATCCATCCGTGTTTCTCGGCTTCAAATCTGTCTTGTTGGCTGGTGCACGGGCAGAAGAGACAATCTTATACAAGTGGTTCGCAGGAAAGGGTGTGACGTTCGCCAGGGATGATGCTCTGATGAACAAGCTTCGCTACAACGAGCATGAAAACGGCCATTTGATTGAGTTCTACTACGCTTCTGAACGTAACTGGTCGAAGACGGAACAGAAGAAAGATCCGTTGATCAGACCTAGGTTTCTAGAAGCAGTGCGTTCTCTGTTCGGCGAGGAAGAGTTTGTATGGCAGGACAACGTTGTGAATGAGAAGGAGTCGTTTTCAGATGTATTACATGCCCATAATGTCGGTCATAGCCCACATGGATTGAACCAGTTCCAGCATATCAACAAGGCCGTTATTATGTCGGCACTGAATTATAGCAGGAATGAGGGTGGGTTTCTTACAAATCTGTGTGGAATCGGACCTGATGAACAGCGAGTCGCATTGGCTTATCACTGTTGTTATCAGACATATAATCGCATTTCGGTGCGCAATCCCAACAATCTTGAGCGGAAGATTGTAGTTCTGCCTGACCGGCAGAATGCTGCGTGGCAGCAGGAACGATTCCCCGGATCAGTTGTCATTCCGTTGGGCATTGATGCGAGAACAGGTGGTAGAACGAGGTCTGACAAGGTTTATGCCAGTCAAGCAGATAGACAAAGGGCTCATCGTGATAGAATGAAAGGCCAGCAAGCAGAAGTGATGAATGGATTGAGGAAGGCAATTGAGTCAAAACAAGAAATTTTCATAATCGACGATTGTCACGGCTATTCCTTTAATACAGTTATACCTGTGACATCCCTTCAAGGGTCCATCATTGAACATAAGAAGGATAGCAAATCAACGATGCTTGTAGGTTCGAGCGATGCCTTCGTGAAGAACATGAAGTTCTATTCAAAGTCTGTTTTTAAATCTAAGAATGCCAACCTGTTGATCAGCCCTGCATTATTCATCGATAAGGATGATGCTACTTCTCGTCGATCTAAGGCGAATGCGTTTTGCGGTAAGAACATCTACCTTGATATTGAGAACGGGACGCTGACGCATAGACAGCTATCCAAAATCTTACCCAATATCGAGATGCTTGCCTATAGCTCATACAGTCATACGAAGGCAATGCCCCGGTATCGAGTTGTTCTTCTTACCGATACGGTCATGTCTCCTGCGATGTATACGGCAATCTATAATATGATATGCCACAAGATCGAAATCGAAGGATATAGAGATACTTTCGAGTTTGGTTTCAACAGCAAGGAGAAGGTTCACGGAATTGACCGTAAGCCCTATCTAACAGACCTCTTTTATCTTCCCTGTCAGCCGGCGGATGGTGATGGTTTCTTCCTACACTATCGTAATGGCCGAAAGCCGCTCGACGTGCTGGACTGGTGTAACAACTCGTTCCCGACGCGCTTCGATAGTGATGGCCTAGCGGACGCCATATCTCAGGCATCGGCGAAGTCTATTGCGGTGGACCATGCTCAACTATGCGAAGAAGCCTTGCAACGCTTTCGAGATGAGACTGTCGTGCAAGGCAAGAGTCATAAGGCATTGTTGAAGCTGAACTACACGCTGCTTGAGGGTGGTGTGGATGATGCATCTCGGGACGTCACCCTGACACAAGCGGCATTGTCGAGCCGTTCGCCGAATGACCGCATCAACGACAAGCGGCGAATGATGCGGTCATCTGCCAGAGTTGGATAAACAGTGATGGGTGCGCTGAAGGAGGCAGTTCAGGGCACCGGTCAAATCTAGCTCTTATTCTATCGTGACTATTCAGTTGCTATAAGAGAGATGGTTGAAGTGATAAGGCATTAGGCGGCACATAAGAGGCCGATTTCTGCTCATACTTAACCTCTTACCGCCTGCTTTTCTGCGCTAATGCTGCGGAAAGTTACATACCCATAAGGAACCCCATAGATGACCATTTGTTACAATCGCGGCCACCAAACCAAGCATAATTGGCAACTTTATATTATTCGGAGTATTGTATGTCGCTATCTTGAAGTCATGATGCCGCGTGACCCATATGTAGCGATGCCGATTGAGGATCAAGAGCTGTTTTATACGCTTAATGTTCTTGGAGAGGTCATCCACAATTCAAACGACATTGTCGACATGTGGAACTTGATGTCACCCTCCGATATCAGGAAGATGTTGACTATTGTGGGCGAGAGATTGATCACAACGACAATCGATCAGAAATATGTTGCGCTTTTGGTTCGGGAGTCAGATGATATTTATGATACTCTTGACGAGCAAACAGAGGAAGAAATTGCTGAGTACTATGGAGCTAAAATAGTTTTCAATTAGCATCGCAGCGCAGATAGTAGATCGGCGGCCAAGTGGCCGCCGACTCACGTATCACATACCATTCAAACGCCATTCGTCGTCCAAGGGTCAAAATGGATATACTTGTTAGCAAGCAATATATTACTTTGTTGTAACTGGACTATTTGTGCCGATTAGAGATATTCAGCACATATATTTTGTATTTTAGCAACTCGAAGTACTGTCTTTCAATCCTAGTTCAATTTTCCCTCGACCGGTTCTTTCTGAGGCTGAACCTATAGTCATCGTCCAGTCAAGATGATCCGAGATAGAACCATCGAGGTCGATCCGAATCCCTTTGTTCGGTTCGAGGTTAATGACAATCGAAATCGGGCGGCCGAACGATGGGAGTTCCTTGCCTCCCCATCGATCAAGCTTTGACTGCAATCCTACTAACGCCTGCTTGATGAACGTATCTTCCGGCTGTGACAGGTCGAAGTCGATGCGTTTCAGCTTTGCCGCTCCTATCGCCCATATCGTCATAAGCGACGTGGGCGGCCAATTCGCGGTCTCGATCACGGCATAGGGGATGAAGGGATCGTCACTCATCAAACGCTCTCCGTGAACAGCCGATCCGCTAAGCCCTCGATCCGATCATTCCAGGCGAGACGCTTCCGCCATTGTTCGGGAATGCCTGACAGACCGTAGACGGCACCGGCAAGCTGGCCCGTGATCGCCGCCGTAGTGTCAGCATCATCACCGAGATTCACCGCTTTTAGGACGGCCTCCGAGAAGCTTCCTGACGTTCCTACGCACCACAAGGCAGCTTCAAGGGAGTGGAGGACGTAACCGGAGGATCGGATATCGTCCCGGTGTTTCCCCTTCCACGATCCTCCGACAATCGCCTGAACACCGTCACAGAGAGCATGGCCGTAGGATGCGCTCAGAACGTCCGTGAGCGGCCTTCCCTGGATCGCCGAGGCCATGATCGCGGAGAACGCTTCACAGCCGTCCACGGCCTCTTGAGCGCCATGGGTCGTGTAACTCTGTCTCCGTGCTGCGTCCCTCAAGCGGTCGTGATCGTTCCAGTAGCGGATAGCGACCGGTGACAGACGCATCAGGCTCCCATTGCCGGCCGTCATCCTATCAGTCGGACCAGCGTGAACGTCGCCGGTCTGTTCGAAGTGGGTGAGGGCGGTCGCGGTCACGGTGCCGATATCGAAGCAGTGACCTGTGACGGAATTCTCACCCCGACGAAACCAGCGACAGAACCGTTCGAGTAGGTCGCGTTCATCCAGGCTGTCACGCTCGATCAGGCTGTCCGCAAGGCACAAGGCCATCGACGTGTCATCCGTCCACTGACCCGGCCTGAGGTTGAAAGGACCGCCGCCAATCATGTCCGTGACGGGATCGAAGCTGCCGCGTGGCCGAAACTCCACCGTGGTCCCGATAGCGTCACCCACGGCCAAGCCGACCAGAGAACCGAGGGCACGGTCCCGAATCGCGTCCAGTGTTGCCGAGGGCTGACGCTCTCCAACGGGACGCTGGCGGTAGACGTGCTTCTCTTGCTCGACGGTCTCGATGGCGCCAGGACGGGCCTCACGGACCCTCCGAATGGCATCCTCGGGATCAGCACCAAGCTCGACCAAAAGCCTTGCCGCTATGGTTCCCCCGCGACCAAGGCCACCCTTACAGTGGACAACGACGTTGAAGCCATTCCGAAGGCGTGACCGCAGCCCTTCACCGACCGTCACCCATTCTGTCTCGAACGTCTCCGTAGGGGTCGAAACATCACGAATCGGTAGGTGGAGCCAATCGATCCCGTGGTGCTGACATTCTCCTTCAAGGCCAGGAACCCGTAGGGCCTCAATCTCGTGATTCTCGATCAGCGTGACTAGTGTTGTCGCGCCCCAATCGGAGATCGCCTTGATGTCCGTCGCCAGATCGCGGTTCCACGAGCCTGTAGCGCCGTCCGTCTGAACCTTACCGGGACAGAACGTGACACCGATCTTTCCAAGTCCATCACCAGCCGGGAGCGTCGCGACCTTAATCGGATGCGTCAGGCTGGTTCGTTGTTTAGGCTGACTGTGACGACCGAAGACCGTTTGGAAAGTATGATACCCATCCTCTGACATAGATTGAATGCTCCTATCATCCATCTATATCATGCACGGATATTATTCAACGGACATCTTCGTGGCACGCTGATTGGCGATAGCTTCAATGATGACGAGCGCAAGCTTCCGGTCGTCTTGAGATAGGCCTTTCAGAATCAATCTGATGCGCGACAGAGTCTCGTCATCTTCCTGTTTGCTATCGACCGTCTCAACCATGAACGTCATCGGAACTCTTGTGACTTGGCTTATACGGGCCAATGTGTCGAGCGAGGGTAGGTTAACGCCCCGTTCAATGCTCGAAACAGCGTCCTTTGTTCTCTCAATAAGTTCAGCGAGCCGTTCTTGAGTGAGGTCGGCATTCTCACGGGCACGCTTGGCCTGTGCTCCTATCGCTTGCTTCAAGTCACGCGTCATGCCCGGACTCTGGCTACGAGTTCGGGCATTGCCTACTGACCACAGATACGATAATTCTGACCTTGGGCGTAGTCAAGCTACGACCTAGGAGTCTTAATTTATGGTTTGGGGTAACAAGGGGAACGGACGAACTTTCAAGCCCTTCGTGAGCATCGACGATCCTGACATCCAACTCAGGGGGGTCGTTCGGAAGGGTAGTTACTGGTATATGAAATACGCGAAACGAGGATCATGGATGTCCTCTAACCACCTACTTGGTTCTGTAACCGGCAAGGGTCCGAAGAGCGGCACTGTGAATGGATCGCGGTATTGGGTTGATTGGGAAGAAGATTAGAATCTCCGACAATCAGCACCACTAACCACTCTAAACACGAGGCGATCCTATGACTTGGTTCGATTTGGTTCATTACACACTAGTAGGCTTCGGAGTCTGCTTCGCCCTGCTACTCATTATGTTGGCATGTCAGGGCATCACGAAGCTTATCGTTCAAGCTTATGGCAACAGGAACTCGACCGAGGCACATCACACCCACACGTCGGAAGAGCATCACATCCACCATACTCGAAACATCCACCACTACGAGTATGATGACGAGATCGTAGCGCGACCGAAGACCGTGAGAGCCTCGAAGGTTCCGCCCATCGAATATCAGCGGATCGAGCAGACTATCGCGAAGCCGCAGATGATTACACGGGATCGGCGGTCTTGATCGGCCCGCATCTACGCTAATGGATGCAGTTAGGCCGGCTTTATCGCTGAGCGTCCCGCGCCGGTCTTAACGCCCACCCGGCCACCATACGAGTTATCCACAGGGCACGATCCTTGACGTTCGTGGCCTAGAGTGTTCCTGTTATGTTCTGGATCGCTCTAGGTGGCTGTCGATGCTCCATACCGCCGTTCCCATCATTACCCGTCCCATGCCGCTACCGGTCCTGGCGAAGCCCGTCAGGGCCGGTTTTCCGTCTCCGGCTGACGACTTCATCGAGGAAGAGATCGACCTACAGCGGCTACTGATCGCGAACCGGCCAGCCACGTTCCTTGTGCGCGTCGCGGGTGATTCGATGATTCTCGCCCGCCTGTTCGATGGCGATCTTGCGGTGGTAGATCGTTCCCTCACACCCGCAAGCGGCGATGTTGTGGTGGTCGATATTGACGGTGATCGCTCGTTCAAGGTGTTCGGTCGGCAGGGGCATCGGATCACGTTGTCGTTTGCCAACCCGCGCTATCCGACCTTCCAGCTTCCGTCCGATGCCTTGGTGGAAGTGTGGGGCGTCGTCTCAGGTTCGATCAATCCCCGTCGTCGTGCCTCCCGCTGATGGCCCGCGCCTATGCCTTGTCGGACGGAAACTCATTCTACTGTTCGTGCGAGAGGGTGTTTGACAGTTCACTTGCGCGAGTTCCTGTCATCGTCCTTTCCAATAACGATGGATGTGCGATAGCGAGAACTCAGGAAGCTAAGTCGCTCGGTATCAAGATGGGAGATCCGTACTTTAAGATCAGAAATTATTGCAATTCGTCTGGTATTAAGGTATATTCATCGAATTACGCACTGTATGGCGATATGTCTGCGAGGGTTAACGATATCTATCGTAGCTTCTCACCGCGTGTCGAAATCTATAGCATTGACGAGAGCTTCCTCGACCTGACTGATGTGCAGGTATCCCATCGGGTCAGTCTCGCGAGGGATATGCGGTCAACCGTCAAGCAGTGGACCGGCATCCCGACTTGTGTAGGCATCGGACCAACCAAGACGCTCGCCAAGCTCGCGAACCACATCGCCAAGACGATCCCTGAACTCGGTGGAGTGTGCGATCTCTCCGACGAGGAAGAGCGGGCCGCATGGTTAGTGCGAACGTCCCTGAGAGAGATATGGGGCGTTGGACCGGCGACCGCACGCAAGCTCGAAGCCCTCGGGTGCGATAGTGTGAGTGATGTTCGCGACCTCGATCCCAGGTTGGCCCGTAAGGGTATGACCGTCGTCGGCGAACGTTTGGTCTACGAGCTTCGCGGCATCCCCTGTCTCGATCTCGAAACCGTCGCGCCTACCCGTAAGGGCTGCGCCGTCACCCGCTCGTTCTCGGATCGCGTCGATGACCTGCCGAGGATGGAAGAGGCTGTAGCGACCTACGCTTCACGGTTGGGCGAGAAGCTTCGGCAGGGACGTTTAGGGACCGATCACGTCACCGTGTTCTACCATACGTCGGAGCATGACAGAGACAGGCCGCAACGATCCGTCTCGACAGTGGTCACTCTACCCGAAGCGACGAACGACACACTGGTCCTGGCAAAGGCTGCGATCTCTGGCGTGCGGAGGGTCTGGAAAGACGGCTACCGATATTCGAAGGCCGGCATCATCACGACGGACCTGATGCCCCTTGAAGCGTCGCAGCGGGCCTTGATCGGTGGACTGGATCGTGAGCGAAGTCGGCCGCTGATGGATGCCCTAGACAACTGCAACCGACGACACGGACGGGGAAGCGTGGTTCTGGCATCGTCGGGTTGGGCTAAAGCCCGGTCATGGTCCACCAAGTTCGATATGCGTTCGCCCCGCTACACGACGCGCATCGATGAACTTCTCACTGTGCGATAGGGATGGGGGGAGAAACGGCGGGGAGATCGAGACCTTGACAGTGTGAAGGATCGCTAAGTGCCTATGCGACAACCGGGCGAGGGTAGGCAGGCGGAACTGACCCAATCTGACACTTGTTGAACGGGAATAGCGCATTTGCGAAAGGCATTCCATGCGTAAGGGTCATCTCGTTCTAGCTGCCACCGCGATGCTCGGCTTTGGCTCGATGGCTGCTACTGTGACTCCGGCGGAAGCTGGATGGCGCGGTGGCTACGGCGGCTACCACGGCGGTTTCGGTGGATATCGTGGGGTTGGCTTCCGTCGCGGTTACGGCGGCTACGGCTACCGTGGCGGCTTCGGTGGGTATCGTGGCGTCGGCTTCCGTCGCGGCTACGGATATCGTGGATACGGCTACCGCCGCGGAATTGGATCGGGCGCAGCCATCGGTTTGGGCATCGCTGGTCTCGCGGCCGGTGCTATCGCCGCCAACTCCTATAGCTATGGCGGATACGGGTATGGCCGTCCGGTTGGCTACTACGGCGGCTATGGTTATGCGCCTGCCTACGGCTATGCTCCCGTCTATGGCGGCTACGGCTACGGCTGGTAAGCGACGGCACAGAACCAACGATGGGGTCGCCTGCGGGCGGCCCTTTTTCTATGAGCATCCCCCGCCAACTAGCGAGATCGTTCTAACCGGCCATGTCACTGGCTGAGCAGCAGCTGTCCTGAGATCGGCCCGAGGCCCTTCGGCACCGGTACGCTCGTGTTATTGTAGTTGGCGTTGAGATAAAGATTTGGCCCTTCGTAGAGGTTGATCTGCTGAGCCACGACCACGGTATACGCTGACATGTCTGCAACTGGCCTAGTCGCATCAATCACAAGACGTCCTGCTGGTAGGTAGATTGTCCCGAGGATGGTGCGGGCATTGTCGCTGATGATGCGGTACGTCCGCATTGCCTTGCTGGCAGCGAGCGGCGGGGGCGTCTTGCCTGGCTTAAGACTGACCGTTGAAGTGTCTTCCTCGATTTCATCTTCAAGTTGAGATACCGGATCAACCGGTGCCGAAACGGCCCTTTCTTCGGACATCAACAAACCGGCCATGGGGCCATTAACAGGGGCGGACAGGCTGATAGTCGTTTTTTTGTCGAACAGCAGGCTCCCTTTGTCTCCGGTGAAATAAAACGCTACGTCCGTTCCGGACAGTGCTGCGCTTTGCGTTACTAGGAGAGGACCATCCTTCATGACATAGACGCCGGGATTGAGCGTGACGACAGCTTTCTTCCTGATTTCGAGTCCGCCGCAATACGTTCCGGGATAGAGGGTAACGCTCTGGTCGATCAGGTTCTTGCCGGCCTTGGGCTTCTTGCTCGCGCCAGAGGGCAGCGTCATACAGTCCCCGATCTCCGGTGCAGGGCGGTCGGCAAGGGGATCGGGAACAACCGGGCAGCTTGATTGGGGGTTGGGCGTGAAGTTCGCGCGCGTGGTACTGGTCCCCCCCGCCGAGCAGATCGTCTGCGCGCGTGCCATCGCATTGTCCTTGCCGACCATGCCGGAGACACTCTTGGAATTGGAGTACAGTGCACAGTCGTAAGCCGTGACCTGCGCGTTCTTTTCGAGGTTGAACGCACCGGCTGCGGCCGGATCGAGCGCGAGCATACACAGGCGCATCTTGCCGACGACGCTGGCCTTGGCCTTGGCCGAAAGCTTTTGTGACGACATGCCGACGAACGGCCCGAAGGTGAGCTGGATGGTCTGCTCTACCGTCGCTGTAACGCTGGTCTTGTCACTGGCAACGTCAACCTGGATCGTGACAGGGTTCCTGGCGCCGTCCTTGATTTCGGCTTGTATGGTCTGTGTGGTCAGGCCGACAATCGAGTCGGTGTTGGACACGACGAGTTTAAGGGCGTTGCCACCTGCCATCACGCCGGCGTCGGCAGCCTGTTGGATGTGGCTCTGGGCCGAGACCAGCCGGGCATAGTCTATCGCTCCGCCCACAAGTCCGATCAAAGTCGTCGCGGCAAGCGCGACGATGACGGTGACGGTGCCGCCGCTATCCCGGTGAAAGGTGCTGGCTATGCGGCTCAACGGCGCCAGACTGTCCCGTAGCCGTCCGATACCGAGAACCAAAACAACCTACCAAATGTTTGCCCTTCTTCTCCGTTCTAGCAGTCGAAGCTTAACGAGATACCTGCCAAGCCGTGTAGCCCGAGCGTCGATGATTAAGTATCTAGCAACCAACTACGCTAGACAAATCTACAGGTTATCATAAAGATCAGGCGGATGGTGCCTGCGCCCCCGAACCGATGATCCGGTAGACCTGCATCCTTGAGCAACCAAGGGCCTTCGCAATGGCGGCTGGTCCGTAACCCTCGGCCTTCATAGCCAGTACCTTCTCTCGATCCAGCCGCCGTGTTCCACCTTTATAGACACCTTTCGCCTTCGCAGCCCGGATGCCTTCCCGCTGACGCTCAAGGATGAATCGGCGCTCCATCTGACTGACCATCCCGAGGACAGTCAGCACGATACGTCCACTCTCGCCACGAGTTGAGACGTGCGGATCGAGGACAGTCAGGAAGGCGCCACGCTGGTCGAGTTCGTGGACGATGTTGAGAACGTCGCGGGTGTCACGGCCGAGCCGATCAGCCCGAACCACGACCAACTCGTCACCCTCACGGATGAAGTCGAGAATGGCGGCCAGTTCCGTGCGACCATCACGCGAGGCACCGGACACCTTCTCCGCCCGGATCGGCTGGCATCCCTCGGCCTTGAGCCGTTCGGTTTGAATGTCGAGGGACTGATCCTCCGAACTGCACCGCGCATATCCTATTCTCGCCAACTGTCACTCCAAGCTCTAGACTCGGTGACAATGACGTAACATCGGGAAAGAGGCAAGCCTGATGTTACGCCTGCGCTTAGGGAGTATCGGCGGCGATGTTACGTCACCTCTCCGTGCACTCTGATGGTACGGATAAGGGCGACGGTGCCATGACGCTGTCGTACCACCTTCCATGAGTGGCGGATCAAAACGTCATAGCCCGGTGTGACGGCTTGCCTCGGACTACTGTTTCAGAGGTTCATGTGAGAACCTTGCTGCTTGAGCGGTCTTGATACATCGCCTATGATCACACTGAACGGATTTCGGGGATTAACGTGCACATCAGCCGTGTCCAAGTAGAAGAAGGCTTTCTTAATGGCCTTGACTTGTATCTACCGCCCGGATTGATCGCAATTATCGGGGCACGAGGCACGGGCAAAACTTCGCTCGTCGAGCTCATACGCTATGCACTCAAAGCACCGAACCATACCGTCGATGCCGCAAAAGCCTCCATCGAGCACGCACAAGCGGTACTTGGGGACGGCGAGATCGCGGTGACGTTGGAAGATCTGCTTGATGAAGTACATGTGAGTCGTACCGCCTACGACGAACATTCGAATGCTAGCGATTTCTACCTACCCCCGCTCATATTTTCGCAGAAAGAAATAGAAACTGTCGCCCTGACAGATCAAGGGCGCCTAAGCTTGATAGACAGCTTTGTGAAAGATGATTCGTCAGATCAATCCAGTGAAGCAAGTATAAAAAACAATATTGGACTAATTAGTCGAAGCATAAAGTCTGTCGTAGATGAAATTGACCAGCTATCGTCAGGTATAAATGAACTGCCGGCTCTGAGATCTTTAGCTCAGTCGCTCGAAAAAGAATCCTTGCGCGTGAGTCTTTCTTCGGAAGACAACAACAAACGTCAAGTGCTCCTGACAGACCTGACTGACAAGATCATCGACTATAAGCTGTCGGAAGACTACATTTCGCGTTTTGTAACTCAAGTTCAGAAGGTGACAAAGGCTTTAAGCACCGAATTTGATAATAGCATTTTTTTGGAAGAGTGGCAAACGGATGTCGGTAGAGATCCAATTCCATTGTTAAAACATCAGTTTGCTGCGGCGGTCACCAAGTTGACTGACACCAAAAGAACTTTGTCTGACATTTCTGCGAAAGCGGACATAGCAAAGCAACAGATCCAAGACATGCGTATTGAGGTAGAAGCGCAAGCGAGATCTGTCAGGGTAGAGATAGAAAAGATCATCGAGGGAGCTGGGCAAACCTCAAGACAGCTTTCATCTATAAAAAATAAAATCGCTCAGCTAGAGGCGACCGAGAAGAATATCAAAGATAGAAAGAGTCGTTTGCATTCGCTCCACCAGCAGCGCAATGATTTACTAGATACGCTCGAACGCATAAGATCCGTAAGATACAGCAAACGTTCTGACATAGCAAAAAAACTGAACGCCAATCTTGGCCCGAAAATCGATATAAGAATTGATCGGTTTGGTCAGTATGAATACTACGCTGCAGCTTTGATAGCAGCTTTCCGAGGATCAGGGATCCGATACAATGATCTAGCTAATGTTATCGTTGAAAATGTTAGCCCTCGCGAGTTAGTCCACTGTGTAGACACTGAGGATTATGCGAAGCTTTCCAATTTAACTGGCATCACAAAAGATAGAGCTGCCCGTGCTATTGCAAGCTTAAAAGGAACTGACCTTTCCAGTATCCTTGTTGTAAACATAGAAGACAGCGTTGTATTGCAGCTACTTGATGGACTTGAATATAAAGATGTTTCCAAACTGTCGGCCGGGCAGAGGTGCACTGTTATATTGTCCATAGTGCTTCAACACGACGACCGGACTCTGATAATAGACCAGCCGGAAGACCATATAGATAATGCTTTCATTTCAGAGACACTTATTAAGTCTTTAAGATCACGATCAAAAAACTCTCAGATTATTGTTACTACTCATAATGCAAACATTCCAGTTCTTGGAAATGCAAGCATGATAATACAATTGGTCTCCGATGGGCGCAATGCAACTGTTGAAGTGTGCGAAAAAGTTGATCATCCCGATTCTATACGAGCAATTACCAGTATCATGGAAGGCGGAATGCAAGCTTTTCGTGATCGTGCGCAGTTCTATGCTGATCACCAATTGCCATGAATCACTCGAAGGCGCTTGGTGATCTTCGTAACGACGCAACAGAAGTCCGTCTGGCTGCTGCACGATATCTCGCGGAAAATGCCCGGCGGAGCGATAAGGCTGCGTTGCGAGCCGCATTGAATCGTGAAAGCGTTCCTTGGATCAAGCGTGCGCTTCAATCTGCAATTCAATCAATTGAAAAAGGGGGTGAAGCGAGGGGTATAACGGAAATCGATAGTGAGATAGATGTCCTTAGCAGCGACTTGATCTCGCTTAAACTTAAAATGACAGAAGAAATTGCGGCTGAATTCATACACGAAATATCACCTATAGTAGGGGCGCTTGCCTTGGCTGCCCCTTCTGAGATCGCAGATTATCAAAACTCGAGAACCCGGAGATCCGTTGAGCATCTGCAAAGTTTGCTTAGAGCGATTAGAGAATTGAAGAATGCCAGTTCTCCGCCAACATATTCTTCTTTCAGCCTGCCCGATCTGGTATCAGATATCGTACATACCGCACAAGATAGGGCAGGAATAAGCATCGCATTCGCCGGGCCTGCGCGATTCACAGTGAGTGCGGATCCAGATCGACTGCGTCTTGCGATCGTGAACGGCTACCGGAACGCAATAGAAGCTGTACTATCTGAGCCTCGAAAAGAATCGCTACGCATTATATTTACGTGGGGAAGCACTCAAACAGACAATTATCTAGCTATCAAAGATACGGGGCCAGGGTTCATCGACGATCCAGCGGCGGCCTTGAAGCAGGGATCTAGTTCTAAAGAGGGTCATCTAGGCTTCGGTCTGTCACTTGCACAGCAAGCCATGCTGTCGATGCAAGGCGAAGTAACCGTCAAGAACTATGACTCAGGTGCTCACTTCGAGATAAGGTGGTTCAGAAAAAATGCGGATTCTGTTCGTTGAAGACCATGGGCTTTTCGCTGACGAGATGCAGCCTCTGCTATGGAAAATACCTGGCGTTGATTATGTCAGACTGGCAAAAAGTCAGTCTTCTGCTTTAACCGCACTCAACGAAGAATTCTTTGATCTGATTGTCTTGGACTTGCGTATTCCTGTTGATGATCACGGCCTCGTCGCGGACAAGGGAAACGGACAGAAGGTTTTCTACTCCGCGATTGATACGTGCCCGGGAATCCAGATATTTATTCTAACTGGATCCGATATGGATGAATTTACGAAGCGCCTTGCAAGATTTGGTGAGAAAACTGATCTTTGGGGATCTGGCGTAGCAGCGAATACGTTAGATTATTTTGAGAAGGAAAATGCGGCAAAGCTCATCGAAGAGGTCACGCAAGTAGCAGCTGAAATAGGCACCTTGAAGAAGGTTGAGATTAACTCACGTGGTCGTGAGTTAGGACTTACGCACGGTTTCAGTCGTATCATCAGCGTAGGAGCTCGTAGACTCGGCGGCTCTAAGGTTGATGTGGTCCCTTTAAGCGGCGGTCTATCCAAGGCAAGAGTGATGCGATGCACAGTTCGAGCGCAGAATGATCAGCCTGTTGCGCAGATGGTCGTTAAACTAGGCCCGAAACGTCATGTTGAAACCGAAATTAGAGCTTACAATCGTTATGTAAAGTCGCTGCCTGTTGGCTTCTTTCCGCCCCTCATGGAAACGGTTGAAAAAGGTGCATGTGGATCATCAGGCGCGTTTTACAGATTGGCTGACAACTATGACCGAACTTTATTTGATATCATTGATCATGGGACCGATGGGTCGAGTGTAGTTCGCTCGATCAAGGCAAATACAAAAATTTGGTCTGATGCTTTTGACTTAAAAACTACGACTATCAAAGAATTTAGAAGAAAATTAGTAAATGATGATATTGCAACTGAAATTTTTAGCAGGTACGACCTCGATTTTGAAAAAGTAGAACGCTTGTCCGTAAGCTATCGAAGCTCTTGTGCTCATGGCGATCTACATGGAGGAAATGTTCTCGTCGATGGCAGATTGCAGCCCGTAATGATTGACTTTGGCGATGTCGACCATCAATCTTCTTGCATCGACCCTATCACTCTTGAGCTCAGCTGTATCTATCATCCTGATGGAGCCAGGATATTTGCGGCTAACAACCTTAAAAAGCTCCTCCCTATTTGGCTAAACAGGGATGAATATGAAAGTCGTCATCCTTTTCCCCATTTCGTGAAAACGTGCCGTGATTGGGCATATGACGTGGCTGGCGGAGACACGGCCTTCAACGCTTGCAGTTACGCCTATGTATTGCGCCAATTGAAGTTTTCTACGGTAGAGCCTGAGCTTACTATCGGACTTCTGCGGGGGATAGTAGCCGCAATATCTGCGAGAGCATAGAACTTTCTCTCTTCGTTCCACGCTGTAACATCGTTGTAAATTCTCGGAAACGATGCGTTATATCCGGCTGACGGACAAAGTAAAATCTAGTGGAGCACGGTACATTTGGTCGTCCTCAGCTTTAGAACCGGCAGTAAAATGATGATTCTAGACACCTTAGCCAGTTCTCCGTGTCGTCTTCCGTTCCTCACGAGGCGTCACAAGTCACCGCTCAGAGAGCATGATCGGCCAATCCTGCCTGATTGATCCGTCGTCATTGTTGAAGTAGATTGGACTGGTAACTCGCTGATCAAAAACGTGATTGTGGAGCAGGATGGTTGCCTACCCTTCGAGTGAGCTCAAAATAGCGTCCCTCCGAAGGCAAAGGTCACACGTTCGAATCGTGTCGGGTGCGCCATTTCCGTACAGAACTGCGAACGCCGGTCACGGCTTCGCCGCCCGAACCCGTCAGGGCATTCTTCAGGCTCTCCTTGTCACCGACGATGCGGATCACGTCTGCTCCCACCTCGACGCGATCGACAATTGTCTGAAGCCACGCTTTCCGGAACGGGATCTCACCCGAGGTCACATTCTCGCGCAGCAGACGCCCGAAGCGCTCGATCAGTTCGGGCCCGATCTCAGTTGGATTTGGGCTGACCATACGGATCCGGCCGAGGGTAGCTTTCGCCAGATCTCGCTCGGCTCGCAAACTCGACAGCCGTTCCTTCAGCAGGTCGTCCGGCTCATCGTCGCCGTTCTCCACCAACCGGTAAAGCCGCCTCAGCTTCTCCTCCGCGGTCGTGAGCTCGCTGCGCAGCGCAGCCACACGGCCATCGACCTGCGTTGCTCGCTCGGCGCGCAGCGCCCACAGCGAGGCCAGCGTCATCCGCAATCGGTCAGGCTGCAGAAGGTCGGCCACGAGACGCTCGGTGACCAGAGTGTCGAGCGTGTCCATCCGGATCGTCCGGCCCGAGCAGCCCGTCGGACCCTGCCGTCCCTTCGTCGAGCAACTGTAGTAGCGGTGCACCTGCCCCGATCCCGAGGTGCCGGTGCGCAGCGTCATCGCACCGCCGCAGGTGCTGCAGGTCGCAAGCCCGGTGAGCAGGATCGGGCCTGTCACGACCCGCGCCGGCGTGACGCGTGGGTTGTGGGCCTTCAACGTAGCCTGCACCGCCTCGAACTCATCCGTGGCGATGATAGGCGGCACTGCAATGGCGATGTGCTCCGCCTTCGGCTTGGCTTGTCGCGTCTTCGAGCAGCGCTTGTTGAAGCCCCACTCCCCGACATAGATCCGGTTCGTCAGTATGCCGTGGATCGTAGCCACGCCGAAGCTGGCCCCGGCGCGTGTGCGATAGCCGCGTTCATTCAGGTGGCAGGTGAGCGCCTTCACGCCGAGGGGGCCGGAGCGGCCGTCACCGTGCCGGTAGAGTTTGAAAATCAGCCGAACTGTTTCCGCCTCGACCGGATCGATGATCGGACGCTTCTTGACCCGGCTGCCGCGTCGCTCGATCTCTTCGAGCGTGTAGCCGAGCGGTAGCGTCGCCCCGTTGTAAAAGCCCTGGCGCGCGTTCTCATTCATCGCGCGCTGGACGTGCTTGCTGTTCTCGAGGCTGTTGTACTCGTCGAACAGCGCGATCATCTGGCGCATCATCTTGGCGGCAGAATCGTCACCGAACTCTTGGGTGATCGAGACGAGCCGCACCCCGACCTTCAAGAGGCGGCGGACATACATCTCCAGGCCGAGCGCGTCGCGGAAGAAGCGTGACAGTGAATGCACGACGATGACGTCGTAGGGGTGATCGCTGTCCTCGGCCCGGTTGATCATAGCCTGGAATGCGGGGCGGTTGTCGTCAAGGGCGGAGGCTCCGGGTTCGACATGCTCGGCGATGACAGGCCAGCCGTGGGCGGTGCAGTAGGCGCGCACCGACTTGCGCTGGTCGGGGATGGAGAGGTCGCTCTCGGCTTGCCGGCCCGTTGAGACACGTAGGTATAGACAGGCGCGTAGTTGACCGTCCCGAGCGGGTAGGAGGCGGTTCGAGCGGTTGATCAGTTTCATCGGTCAAGCCTCCGACGCAGCTGGCGGCAAGGTGAGTCGGTCGAGGGGAGAGGCAAAGCCGGGATGGGACGCGATCCACAGACCTCTCGCCGCGCCGTGTTCGAATGGGGCTTTGACAGGCACCGTCGAGACGAACGGGCGCGTCATGGCAGCAGGTCGCGAAAAAGCGCGTCGATCTCGGCCCCGAGGAAGGTCTCGAGTACGTCGAGTTCGGCCCGGGAGACCGGCAGTGGACGCGGGAGATCGTTCACAACCTGAGGCGGATCAGGCTCGCGTCGGGACACGCGTCCGCGTTTGCGCTGCGGAGACAGCGGCGCGGGCACGTCGATGCCGAAGTGGGCTCCCCGACCTTTGACAGGCGCTCCGGCGGCCAGGGACTTCAGCGATGTCTTGGCGCCGGCTACCGCGCCCGATGTCATCCGTGCCGGCTTCGACGCACCTGGGGTGCACGCCGCCGGCGGAGCGGAGGGTTGATACACCACGAAGCACGTGAGGTCCCACGCCGACCGGCAGCCTACGCATCCGAGGCTGGCCGCCGGCCAGCGTGGGGCAGTTTCTTCACCTTCCCCGGCGCGACACGACGCGTTCGCTCAAGCGCGAACCGCCATGTACGGCTAAGATTCCTGATAACTTGGGTGAACGCAAGCGGTGTTCTCAAACTCGAAGCCGATGACGCGGCGCTGCCCGATCAATCCAGGGCGCTGTCAGGCCGCTCAGGTGTTCCTGTTCAGACAAGAAGCGCTGTGAGGGTCCCGGCATAATGTAGGTGAGTAGCCAGGATTCTCAGCCAAAACCGAAGGGGTACGACATCAAAGGGTTAGGCCCTCGATCACCCGTCTTGAGCGGTATCGGACCTGGGGATTGGACCATCAGATTGGACCCTGGTCAACGCTGCGTCCGAAGCATTCTACAACCGGCAAGGATGGGCGGCAGGTCCGCATAGCGCCATGAGCCGCCCTTCGGACTGCCCGCGCCTAACCGCCGCTTCCAGCCCCTTGCGGACATTCGAGGCTCTGCGGTCCAAGGTCTGGTTGGGCTCATGAAGCTGCTATTCAGCATCCGCTCGCCGGACGACGGATTCGTGCCAAGGGCCAATCTTGGAAATGCTGGCTTTGAACTGCTATTTGGTCTCGGATCAAGCTTGAGTGCATCGCGGTAGGTCGCGGCGCTCCAGGGCCGGCAGGAGATGCATTACCGAGCGGGCGAACTCGTAGCGCGCCACCGCGAGCCCGGCGGTCCAGTCCGGCAGGGGCTCGGCCATCAGCTCGGTCACGTCGAGCCCACGGGAAAACCCCTCGTCGATCCGCGCCTCGACCGTGTCGAGCCAGCGCCGGGTCTGGTCGATGCCGCGGCGTCCGGCCTCGACCGGGCCGTGGCCGGGGATCAGCAGGTGGTGGTCGATCTCACTGAGCGTCGCCAGCGCGCCGCGCCAGCGCTCGGGATCGGCGTCCGGTGTGGTGGCGGCGCGGTCGAGGAAGACGAGGTCACCGGGGAAGAGCAGGCCGGACGATTCCTCGAACAGGCACAGGTCCTCGCGGGTGTGGCCGGCGAGCGGGAGGATACGGAAGCGGCGCTCGCCGATGGTCTCGACGCCCGCTTCCGCGACACGACCGGGCTCGGGCACGCCGGTGCCGCGCATCCAGTCGCCCGCGACCCGGTACATACCGTTGGTGAGGTCGGTGCCGGCCCGCTTCAGGTCGCCGCGGAGCGCCGGGCCGCCGCTGACCGTGCCGGGCTCGAAGGCGGTCGCGCCGAGCACGTGGTCGGCGTGGATGTGGGTGAGGTAGACCCGCACCACCGGCTTGCCCGTCAGGCGCTCGGCCAGAGCCTTCAGCGCCGTGCCGTAGCGGTGCGAGGGGCCGGCATCGATCAGGACGGCACCGTCACTGGTGTCCAGCACGGTGATGTTGGCGATCGCCCCGCCATTGGCGCGGGTGATGGGTTCGGGCGCGCCGTAGATCGTCCAGACCCGCGGGACGATCTCGACCGGATGAAGCGGATATTGAAGCGGCGCGGCCTCGGCCCGGAGCCAGGGCAGGGCGGCGGCGGAAAGCCCAAGGGCGAGGCCGGCGCGGCGGGTGATCGTGGTTTCCTTGCTCACAGCCGTCCCTCCTGCCCGGCGGCCGGAGCGGCCGCGGACGCCGCATTCGGCGGTATCGGCACCCGCACCGTGAAAGTCGTGCCGTTGGTGTTGCGGGCCTTGAGCGTCAGCGCCTCGCCGGTCGCCGGGCGGTCCGGCAGCAGCGTCAGGGTCGGATTGTCGGCCACCGGCTCCTGCAGGGTGAGGCGGGCCAGCACCGCGCCGGCGGAATCGGCCACGCTCAGCTCCTCGATCAGGAAGAGCGGGATGTTGGCGAGCATGCCGGTGTCCATCGGGTGGGTCATGCGAAGGCGCAGGCGAAGGCCGTCGGCCTCGCTCCAGACCCGGGCGCGGGTCTCGCCGAGGCTCTTCCAATCGACCTTCTTCTCCACCACCGGCGGCACCGAGCAGCCTCCGCCCGCCGCATCCAGATAGCGCCCGCCGACATGCCAGGTCTCGCCCTTGCGGACCGCGGCGCGGATCGGCGTGCCCTGCTCGATCTTCATGCGGAAGGCGACAAAAGGCTTGGCCGCCAGTGGCTCCAGCCGCAGGGTCAGCGGAAACGGGTTGAGGTCGGCGATGACGAGCACCTCGTCGGCACTTCCCAGGGCGCGGGCATCGACGGTCACCGGCACCTGGGTCTGGTCCTCGGTGACGGGGGGTAGCATCACCTGCACCGCGTCGTCGAACACGGTGCGGCGCCCGCCGAGATAGCGCTCGGCCATGGCCGGCCAGAGCGGCGAATCGAGCGGATCGCGGCTGCCGCTGGATGGGGCCGCCGCGCGGGCGAGCGGCCGGTCGATGAAGGGCCTGAAGGGGGAGAGGAAGGGCATCGCGGGGCCTCGGCTCAGCGGTCTTCGAGGGGTGGAACCGGGGGCGGGACGGCCTCGACCAGGGGACGCTCGGTGTCCGTCCAGCCGTCGGTGCCATCGGCGAACCAGTAGAGGCGGGTGTAGCCCAGCGCGGCGGCGCGCTTGACCGCGTTCCACGACATCCAGCAATCGGCGAGGCAGAAGAATACAATGGGGCGCCCCCGGTCGCCGCCGGTCAGGCGGGCGAGATGGCGGGCGAAGTAGGCGGCGAGCCGCGGTTCGAGCCGGCCGCGGCCGGTCTCGGGCAGCCACGTCGCGCCGGGGATCGTCTCGCGGCGGTCCACGATGCGCCACGCGCCGGTGGCGGGGTCATAGCCGCCGCGCTGGGGCATGGTGTCGATCAGCACCGCGCCCTCGTCGCGCAGGCGGTCGAGGGCGGCGATGTCGATCCGCTCCCCGGCCTCGACCGGGCGGGTCACCGGGGCGCGGTAGTTCTGCACCCGGTAGCCGGTGGTCTCGTCGCTGTCGAAATCGGCCCGGGCGGCACCCGCGAGGACGGCGAGACCGAGCGCTGCGGTAAGAGCGGCGCGCCTCATCGCCCGGCCCTCCGGGTGAGGCCGAGGATGCGGGTGAGCGTGGCGTCGCGGTCGATCCAGTGATGCTTGAGGGCCGCCGCGACGTGGAGCGCGAGCGCCGCGCTCAAGGCGAGCGCCAGCCCATCGTGGAGGTTGGAGGCCACCGCGTAGAGCGTCTCGTGCTTGGCCTCGAACAGTTTCGGGACCAGCGGCAGCCCGAACACCGAGACAGGGCGGGCGTAGGCCAGCGAGCGCAGGATGCCGGAGAGTGGCATCAGCAGGGTCGCCGCGATGAGGAAGACGTGGAGGAGAATCGCGCCGCGCCGCTCCCAGGCGGCGTGCGGCCCGGCGGGCGCGGGAAAGCCCTCGCGCATCCGCCAGACCACGCGGGCGAGCGCGGCAATGAGGACGAGCACGCCGACCGACTTGTGGATCTGCACGAGCGCGGTCTTGTCCGGGCCGCCCTTCACCGTCTGGAGCCAGAAGCCGAAGGCGAGCAGCCCGAGCACGCCCGCGCCGACGCCCCAGTGCAGGCCGAGCGAGAGGCGGCCGGGCCAGGGCGCGGGGGCGGTCATCGCGCCAGCAGCCTCAGATGGGGGAACTCGCGCTTGGCGGTGAGCAGGGTGCAGTCGCGCTCGTCCTCGGTGTCGGGGCAGACGATCTCGACCCCGTCGGGATAGTGGCTGAGGTTCTCGCAGGTCGCGCGGAAGCGCTCGCGCAGGCGCGGGTCGTCGGCGATCCGGGCGATGTCGAGCCCGGTCACCGTGCACTCCGTCTTCAGCATCAGCATGCGCCGGATCTGGTATTCCTTGACCTCGGCGCGCGCGGGGACGGGCAGGAGCAGCCCTCCCGCCAGCGCGAGCGCCGAGGCCGAATGCGCGAGCATCCGCGGAATCAATTGATCTTGGCCGCGATGGCCGGGTCCTTGTCGGCCTCGCTCTCGATGTAGGTGCGGATCGCCCAGATCGCCTCCTGGCTCAGGATGTCGGCGAAGGGGGGCATGCGGTAGCGGCCGTCGCGCTGGGCGCCGCCGCGCACGCGGGTCAGGAAGTAGACGTCGGAGGCTTCCGTCTTGTCGAGTTCGCGCAGGTCGGGCGCCATGCCGCCGGACTTGGCGTCGATGCCGTGGCAGCGGGCGCAGTTCTTGTTGTAGCCGGACGCCCCGATCTCGACCGCCTTGGCGTTGCCGACATAGGGGTTCTTGTCGCGGTCGTTCTCGCCGAGCGGCTCCAGGCCGGTCGTGTCGATGGCCGAGGGGGCGCCGTCGCCGTGGGCGTGGACGAGGGCGGTCGTGGCAAGGGCGAGCGGGATCGCCAGCGGCAGGGCGAGGGCGGCGGCCCGGAGCGTGCGGTTCATCGGCGGATGCCTTTCTCGATGGGGAGATTTTCGGCCGGGCGGCTCACGGGGCCGGGTCCAGCCAGATGCGCCACGTCTCCGAGCCGCTGACCTGTAGCGAGTAGGTTCCGGGCGTGTCGATGCGGTGGGTGGCGCTGCCGCCGCCGCCGATGTGCAGGTTCTGGACGATGCCGCCGGCCGCGTCCTTCAGGTACAGGACGAAGATCGGGCCATCGCTCTCGTAGCGCAGCATTGTGGGCGCGGTGATCTCGAAGGGTTCGGTCTGCGCGGTCAGGCGGCCCTGGAAGCGGGGCGGGGCGAGGTGGGCGGCGAGCCGGTCGTAGCAGGCCAGCCGCTCGGTGCCCTCGGCCATAGCGCGGCATTTGGCGAAGGCGGCGCGCATCCCGGCCTCCGCCTCGCCCGCGGCCAGCGCCGGCAGCGAGAGGATCGTGCCGAGCATCGCGAGCGCCATCGGCCACGCCGTCACTTGCCCGCCTGCGGTTCGTCCTCGTGCTTCGGGGCGGTCGCGGCCGGGTAGGCCTCCCAGACGGGCTTGTCGGTCTGCCAGTGGACCGGGCAGCCCTTGCAATCCTGCATCCAGGCGTCCTGGAAGATCGCGAAGCGGATCTTGGCGCCGTCCATCACCGCGCCGGTGAGATTCACCTCGTAGAACTTCGCTTCCTGCAGGTCGGTGTCGATGAAGCGGGCGCCGACGAACTGGGCGCGCTTGGCCTGGACCATCTCCAGATCGGCCACCGTGAAGTCGCCGCCGCTGAAATCGCCGCCGACGATGCGGGCGTGGTCGAGGTTGGCCCCGACGAAGCGGGCGTCCTTGGCCTTCACGCCCTGCATGAAGGCGATCTGGAGCTGGGCCCCGCTGAGATTGGCCTTTTCCAAGATGGCGCCGCGCAGGTTCGCTCCGCGGAGATCCGCGCGGGCGAGGTTGGCGCCGGTGAGGTCGGCGCCGCCGAGGTCGGCGTTCTTCAGGTCGGCGTGGCGCAGGTCCGCGCCCGCGCATTTCGCGCCGGGGGCGATGGTGCAGCCGCCGACCTCCCAGGGGCTCGGCCGCTCTTCCCGGTTGAGGACCACCGTCTGGGCCGCCGCCGGGAGCGCGTGCGCGAGAAGGCCGGCGATCAGGAGGGCGCGCCGGGCGCCGCGGGTCCGGGCCGACATCGGGTCAGCTCCTTTTTGCGGATTTTTTTGGGGGTGTCGCATCGGGCCGGCGCGGTGGCGCCGGCCCGGCCGTGGCGGCGGGAGGGCTCTAAAAAAAACCTCCCGCGCGTCGGGTCACTGCGCCGAGGCGGTGTCGGTCGGCAGCTCGAACACCCAGAACGAGCCGCCCTGCGAGACGAGCTTGGTCTGGTCGGCCATGTCGCCGCCCCACAGCGGCACCGCGCCGCCGTAGCCCGAGGAGATGCCGATGTACTGCTTGCCGTCCATCTCCCAGGTGCTCGGCACCGAGACCACGCCCGAGCCGGTCTGGAACGCCCAGAGCTGCTTGCCGGTCTTGGCGTCGAACGCCTTCACGTAGCCGTCCGAGGTGCCGGTGAAGACGAGCCCGCCCTTGGTCGTCATGGTGCCGGCCCAGAGCGGCATCGCCTCCAGGTGCTCCCAGACGATCTTGCCGGTCTTCGGATCGAGCGCGCGCAGCGCGCCGACATGGGTGTCGAACTTGCGCTGGATGCGGAAGCCCTGGCCGAGATAGGCCGAACCCGCCTTGTAGGTGACGTTCTCGGTCCAGTAATCCTCGGTCCAGTCGTTCGACGGGATGTAAAACAGCCCCGTCTGCTGCGAGTAGGACATCGGATTCCAGTTCTTGCCGCCGAGGAAGTTCGGCGTCACCTTGATCGACTTACCCTTGGCCTGGCCCTCCTCCGGGGCCGGCGGACGCTGGCCCTCGACCTCGATCGGACGGCCGGTCTTCAGGTCCCAGCCCGTCGCCCAGGTGATGTCACGCACGAAGGGATAGGCGGCGACCAGCGCGGTCTGCTTGCTGATCTGGCCGTCGCGCGCCGTGAGCTTGTCGGTGTCGGTAAGGAAGAAGAACCCGTTGCGGTCGGCATGGGCGCCGAGACGCACGGTCTTACCGTCTTTCTCCATGTCGAACAGGATGATCTCGTTGTTGCCAGAGTAATCCCACGCGTCGTTCGGGGTGTGCTGGAAGAAGCCCACCGGCTCGCCGTTCGACGGGTCGATGTAGATCTGGCCAGAGGTGTAGAGACTGTCGTAGGGCTTCCAGTCGCCGCCGGGGCCGGAGCGGTAATGGTGGTTCCACGGGGCCGGGTTGCCGGTGCCGATGACGAAGGTGTTGGTCTTCTCGTCGTAGACGCCGGTCTGCCAGGGGGCGCCGCCGCCGTGGTTCCACGCCTCGACCTTCTTGCCGTCCTTGTCGTTGGGCCAGGACGGCGCCTTGGCGTCGCCCGTCGTGGTCGAGTCCTTGCCATTGAGGCGGCCCATATGGCCCTCGACCAGCGGCCGCATCCAGATCTCCTCGCCGGTCTCGGGATCGCGGCCGTAGAGCTTGCCCTGCGCGCCGAACTCGTCGCCCGAATTGCCGTGGATGAGGACGACCTTGCCGGTCTTCTTGTCCTTGATTATGTTCGGCGCGCCCGTATAGGCGTAGCCGGCGGCGTGGTCGTCGAACTTCTTGCTCCAGACGACCTTACCGGTTTTGGCGTCGAGCGCGTACATCGAGGCGTCGAGCGCGCCGAAATAGATCTTGCCGTTGTAGATCGCGGCACCGCGGCTCACCACGTCGCAGCACGGGCGGATATCGTCGGGCAGGCGGGCCGAGAACGACCACAGCTTCTTGCCGGTCTTGGCGTCGAGCGCGAAGATGCGCGAGTAGGAGGCGGTGATGTAGATCACGCCGTCATGCACCAGCGCTTGGCCCTCCTGGCCGCGCTGCTTCTCGTCACCGAAGGAGAACGACCAGCGCGGCTTCAGCAGGCTGACGTTCTTGGTGTTGATCTTGTCGAGGCCCGAATAGCGCTGGGCCTTGATGCCCATGCCGTACATGAGCACGTCCTTGTCGGTGTTCTGGTCGTTGAGGATGTCCTCCCAGGTCACCGCGGCGCCGGTCGAGGCCTTTTCGGCCTTGGGGGCATCCTTGGTCTCGGTTTTCTGGGCCGAGGCGGGCGCCGCCATGAGCAGGCCGGACAGGATCAGCGACGAAGCGGCGGCGAGCATCAGCGTGCGGGGGCCGTGCCCCGCTGTCTTCCTGGCCATGCGTCTCTCCCTGGCGGTCGCGTGGGCCGCGCCGCGTCTTTCGATTCTGATGGGGAGCCGGTCCGCGGGAGCCTCACGACAAGCATCCGACGATCCGCCGCGACGAGCGGGCGACCCGAATACTTCGTGAGAGCTTGGCGTCCCGAGGCCGGGCTCGAATGGAGGTATGGCGGGAAAGATTGCCCGCCGCACGCTAACTTTTGTCCATGCCTCATAGGGAAGTCTTAAAATTGCAAGTTCATCCCGGCCTGATTTGCCATATCAGAATTGCGATCCGGCTCGATGACCATAATGAATTTGTTTGAAACTGCGCCCTTGACGCTCGTCCGGCCGCGCGAGCATCACTTTTACAGTCCAGGCGCCGCGGGTTGCGCCCGAACGAGTGGACGCGATGCACATCATCCTGGTGGACGACCATCCGCTGTTCCGCGAGGCTTTGCGCAGCACGATCCGCCTCGGGCTGTCGCATGCCCGGATCGAGGAGGCGGACTCGATCGAGGCGGCCAAGACCGTGCTGGCCGAGCGGCCCGGCATCGACGTGATCGTGCTCGACCTGTCGATGAAGGGCGTCACCGGCTTCGACGGGATGATGTCCCTGCGCATTCGCTTCCCGCGCATCCCGATCCTGGTCTGCTCGGGCCTGGAGGAGAGCCGGATCGTGCGCGAGGCCCTGCGGCTCGGCGCGGCGGGCTTCGTGCCGAAATCGGCGACGCGGGCGACCTACATGGAGGCGCTGGAGAGCGTGATGCGGGGCTCGATCTTCGTGCCCGAACTGGCCCAGGCCCCCGATGCCGACGCGAGCGAGACGGCGGACGCCTCCACGCGCATCGCCGCGCTGACGCCCGCGCAGATGAACGTGCTATCGATGATCAAACGGGGCAAGCTCAACAAGCAGATCGCGTTCGAGCTCGGCATCGGCGTTTCGATGGTGAAAGCCCACGTCTCCGAGATCATGCGCAAGCTCGGCGTGCGCAACCGGACCCAGGTGGCGCTCTGCGCCTCGGCGCTGGATTTCGACCGGGTTGGGATGTGATCCGCCCTCGTCGCGGCGCATCTCGTGATGGGCTAATGCGCTGCCCTCAGTGAAGAACAACTGTCACGTATAGGGAGGCGGGACGCCGCTGCGAGACCCACGGTCAAGCGAAGTGCAGGATCGCGCCCCGACAGCGCGAGGCGATACCGGCGGGAGCGACGAGGCAAGGGCGATAGGGCAGCAGAAGGACGAGACCGGCGGCGGCGCCCGACAGCACGTAGATCCACTGCACTGGCCCGGAGCCCCGGCCCCTTGCCTCCACGGCGACGAGCAGGCCCAAGACGTGGCCGGCCCAGCCGAGGCAAGCGATGGTCCGCTGCGAGCAGGAAGCGGTCGTTCAGCGGGTAATGTTGAACGTCAGCTTTCCACCCCATCCAGACCTTCAGCGGCAGCGCCCCGAATGTCCGCAAGGGGTCAGGAGTTCGCTCGCCCTTGTTCGGCTGAGCGCCACTTGCAGACATGCGCCCTCATGCGGCGGCAGGTCCGCTGTGGATGCGTGAGCAGACTCGGATGTGGAGGCGTGGCTTCAGAGAGCTTAGGCTTGGGGAGGGCTGCTGGCCCGGCAGCAAAGCCTTCAACTCGGAGCAAGTCGCCTGAATCCTCCCGCTTCCGCCTCCGCGCAGGCGACATTCGGCTGGCGAGCCACCAGGGCCCTTCTCAGACGTGGGTTCGCCGACATCATCATGAGGTTCGCTGCCAGTGAAGCTAAGCGGTTCGCGGTCCAATAAGCATAATCGCATCGCTCCGGACCGACGCGATGCGCGAGCTCGTTCCAGGGGTGCCGTCCTGCGGCGCTCCTCGCGCAATATATCGATGGCCGGCTGCCACCAGCCGCGTGCAATTTCGGCTAGGCCCGCTTCCTCCCGCGCGGGCCAAGCCCGGATCAACTCGTCGTGCGTTGGCCTGCGCTGGGTCGTCCATACCAGCGTGCCTGTCTCGGCCACGACACCCGGGTAGAAGCGGGCAGCGACCGCGGGTCGACGGCCTCGCCGGTGACCGCCTCGAACACCGCGCAACCGAGCCCCGCGGACGATGAGGATCCTCTCGGCCTCCTCAACGCGGCGTTAGTCACGACAACGTTGAAGGGCCAGGAGCGGCGTCCGAAGAAACTGCCGGTTAGGCGGCAGGCTCCAGATACTAAGCAACGAAGAAGCTTGGGAGAACCCGCCGATGGTCCTGCCGCCCCGCCTCGCGCGACGGCTGCGCTCCGTCCGCACCTGGATCGCGCTGGGCGTGCTGGCCCCTGTCGGCATGCTCGTCGTCTTCGGGCTGATGCTGCTCGACCTGCGGCAGGACGCTTGGGACAAGGCTGAGCAGACCTCGAAGAACCTGCTCCACGTCATCGAGCGCGACATCGCCCGCAACGTCGAGATCATCGACCTCTCCCTGCAGGCGGTCGTCGACAATCTCCGGGTCCCTGGCCTCGACACGTTGAGCCCTGAGATGCGCCAGCTCGTCCTGTTCGACCGTGCCGGGACCGCGCGCGACCTCGGCGTGATGCTCGTCCTCGACGAGCACGGCGAAAGCGTCCTGGACGCCGGGGCGGTCCCAGCGCGCCGTCTGAACAACGCCGACCGCGACTACTTCCAGGCCCACAAGGCCGATCCGAACCTGGGCCTGGACGTCAGCAAGCCGCTGTTCTCCCGACTGACAGGTTCGCGCATCGTGGTGCTGAGCCGCCGCATCGATAAGCCCGATGGCTCCTTCGGCGGGGTGGTCCTGGCGGGCCTCAAGCTCGACTACTTCAGTCGCCTTTTCGACCAGATCGGCCTCGGTCGGGACGGCGCGATCAATCTCTACCTGCGCGATGGCACGCGCCTCATGCGCCAGCCCTACGAGGAGGCGGACATCGGCGTGAACATCGCCGGTGCTTCGACCTTCCGGCGGTTCGTGGCCGAGCGCTCCGGGAGCTTCGTGGGCACCTCGGTGCGCGACGGGGTCGAGCGCCACTACACCTTCACCCGGGTCGGCGACCTGCCACTTGTCCTCAACGTGGCGCTCGCCACTCGCGACATCGAGGCCGGCTGGCGCCTCAAGGCCCTCGTCATCAGCAGCGAGGTCCTGGTTCTGTGCGGCCTGACCGTGTTCCTGTCTCTGCTGTACGGACGGGATCTTCGCCGCCGCGATGTGCTGCAGGCGGAACTCGCCCGGCTGTCGCGGACCGATGCCCTGACCGATTTGCCGAACCGGCGCCGCTTCGACGAGGTGTCGGAGCGTGCCTGGAAGAGAGCGTGGCATGAGGGCAAGCCGCTGTCGCTGCTCATCGTCGATGCCGACCACTTCAAGCGCTACAACGACCGCTACGGCCACGCCGTCGGCGACGAGGTGCTGAAGGCGCTGGCCCGCTGCCTTTCCGCGAGCGTCAGCCGGCCCGACGACCTCGTGGCCCGGGTGGGCGGCGAGGAGTTCGTCCTGCTGCTGCCGGACACGGACGAGGAAGGTGCCTCGCGCATCGCCGGCAAGGTCCACGAGGCGGTTGCGGCGCTCACCTTGCCCTCAGCCGGCATCGGAGCCGGCGCGGTCACGGTGAGCATCGGCCTCGCGACCGGCTCCGGCTCGCCCAGGGAGCCGGCGGAGGCGCTGTACCGGGCGGCGGACGTGGCCCTCTACGAGGCGAAGGCGGGCGGGCGCAACCAAACCCGGTGCGCCTCTGGCCTGACGGGTCACCCCGAGAGCGTGCCACGCGAGCTTCGTCTGGTGAGGGCCCAATAGACCGATGCAGGCTTCGAGACTCCCGGGGAGTGCGGTTAAGATCGGGGTTGTACAGTGCTGGCTGATCGAACCATCCGATTCCAGGGTGCGGTGACGAGCAATCCTGGATCGGACAGCTGCGGCCTTCCTCAGGGATGGGGCAACCGCTGCAGCAGCTCGATTATGGTGCCGTCTGGCCCCTTGATGAAGACCGTGCGCAGACTGAGATTCACGTCATTGATCCCAGACACGATTTCGATGCCGTGCCGCTGGACGTGCGCATAGCGAAGCGGTGAGTACGCGCCAGACTCCTTTCTCCAAGCCGGTACCCACTCAGCCTTTGAGGCGGCCTGCACCGTGAGCGCACCCTCCAGGGCGACGTCGAAACCGGAAGGCTCGCCTGCGACGCCAGTCTCATGGCCGCCAACGCCCTCATCAATCCTGCCTGGATTATAAACCTTAAACTGGCCTTCAGACCACGAGGCTGTATGTTATCAATGAGTGTGACACCGGGCTAAGGAACAAAGTGGGAAAAGCACTCTGCTAGCATTATTCCGACATACAACCGTGATCGCGCAAAACGGACGAATATCACGCGTTGATGGAGCTGGCTCTACTTATGTTATGGCAGCAAGCCAGTCTTCTTGATGTTAATGGGTTATTAGCCAACAAAACGTGATGGTGCCTCATCCGTAGGCACACGGGCAGCTCGCGGATGCAGTTCATTTGCCCCCTCAGAAGTCGTCCATGTCCTGGCTTACTAATCTCCGGCTGCTCGGCAAACTGGCCATTCCAGCGGCGGTGATGCTCATCGTTTCCGCCGGCATAATCTTGTTGGCGCGAGACAAGCTGGCGACACTAGCGGAGAACACGCAGCACATCGTCGACGTCAATGCAGCGCGCGCCGTCCTGTCCCTGCAGATGAACGTCGCCCTCGACGAGGCGTCCATCAGCGAGAAGAACACGATTATCGAGACCGAAGATGCGGCGATGGCGGCTCAGGTCGAGAACTACAAGAAGTACAAGCAGCAGGCACTCGCCGCCATCGATCGCCTGATCGCGCTGGCTGACACAGACGTTCGCCGCACAATTAATCTGGGCATTAAAAACGACCTGAACGCGTTCTTCGCCGCGGCGGAGCGGTCGATCGCGCTGGGCCTTAAGAACAGCAGCGTCGAGGCTTCCAAGGTGTCCAACACCGAGGTTCGTCCGGCTCGCCGAAAGGTTGTCGAATCCGTCGTCCAGCGCGTTGAAGCCAATCTGCGCGACCTTGAAGCAGCGAAGGCGCAGGCAGCGGAGATCGCCGGGGCGGCCTCCGTCACCCTCACCAGCCTCGCCGTGGCGGGCCTGCTGACAGCGTTCGGCCTGCTCGGCGCTATCGCTATCTGGGGCGCCGTCCGGCCGATGGGCCGGCTCGTCGACGTGCTCCAGCGCATGGCCAAGGGGGACATCGACGCCGAGATCGCGGAGGCCCGCCGCGGCGACGAGATCGGCGCTATCGGCAAGGCTGTCGAGGGCATCAAGGCCATGGTTGCGCAGAAGGCGGTCGAGCAGGCCGAGGTCAGGCGCATCGCCGATGAAGCAGCCGCCATCGAGCGCAAGCGCACGATGCTGGAGCTGGCTGACGGCTTCGAGCGTAGCGTGGGCGGGATCGTCGGCATGGTCTCGTCATCTGCCACCGAGTTGCAGGCGACCGCCAGCACGATGACCGCCACAGCAACCCAAACCGCGAGCCAGTCCACCACCGTTGCGGCGGCTGCAGAAGAGGCCGCCTCCAACGTCAGCACCGTCGCCGCCGCCGCTGAGGAGCTCGGCGCCTCCGTCCAGGAGATCGGACGCCAGGTCAGCGGTTCTGCCAACCTCGCGCAAACCGCCGCGGGCGAAGCGGACCAGACGGCCCACCTCGTTGGCGCACTGAGCCAAGCCGCAACCCGGATCGGCGATGTTGTGAGCCTGATCTCGAACATCGCCGGGCAGACGAACCTGCTGGCGCTGAACGCCACCATCGAGGCGGCGCGCGCCGGCGAGGCGGGCCGCGGCTTCGCGGTGGTGGCGAGCGAGGTCAAGGAACTGGCGGCACAGACGGCGCGGGCCACCGACGAGATCTCGGGGCAGATCGCACAGATCCAGGGTGCGACGGGTCAGGCGGTGACAGCAATCGGGACGATTACGAGCCGGATTCGGGAGATCAACGCGGTGACGGCGACGATCGCCGCCGCGGTGGAGGAGCAGGGGGCAGCCACGCAGGAGATCGTGCGCAACGTCTCGCAGGCTGCCACCGGCACGGGCCAGGTGACGAGCAACATCGCAGGCGTGGCACAGGCCTCCGAGGAGACAGGGGCGGCCGCTAGCCAGGTGCTGTCCGCGGCGTCCGAGCTCTCGCGCCAGTCCGAGCATCTCGGTGCGGAGGTGGCGCGCTTCCTCAACACGGTGCGGGCCGCCTGATGAGGGGAGCCGAGATCCACGTCCTGCCGACCACGGGCCTCGCGACACTGCAGGTCAGCCGCATCGTCAGCGAGCTGGCCGAGGCGCATGCAGCAGGGGTCGATCTCGGCTCACGGGTGCCGCACATCCAAGCCAACAGCGATGCGCTTCTGAACCTGCACGACGATCTGGAGCGCGAACTCGCTGGCCTGTGGTTGGCCTTGGAGCAACTCGGTGGGCGCGGCCGACACGCTGGAGTGATGCTGCAGCATCTGCTGGAAGAGGTTCGGCAACTCGTTGATATGGCTCGCCGTTACCCGCATCAAGGTCAAGGCTCGTGGTCAGCAGACGCCGCTCCCGAGCTCTGACCGACGCGCAGCAGATCCCTTATAAACACCTAACGGTCTCGCTCCTTGGAATCTGATTTCTTCTGCTCGATTTCTGCGCACATCTAAGCGGCTGAAAAACGGTCATATTTCTCGGATGTCTGATCGCACAACGAGAGGGCGGCTCGGGTTGAGAAATGGCATTTGAGCAGGCGGAGGCTGTACCGCTGCTGTGCGCCATAAGCAGCCTTTCAAGCAAAGCCGCTGGAGTGGCCGCTTGGCTTCCGAGGGCTGCCGTTGGCATGGAATGGCTGGTCCAGGCGGCCACACTCAGGCCGTTCGAGGGTGGGATGAGGTGGGCCTGACGGAGCGGCCCGATCCGCTCGATCGGCGGTGACGAGGGAGGCCGTCCACGCGAAGCGGATGCGAGTGGCATGCTCCTCGGCTTGACCGTTTCAGGCAAACGGCGACGCAACGCAGCGCTTGGACGGAGCGCTCGCCTGCCAACCCAGCGGTTCCGCCCTCGGACATCCGAATTCGTCGGGCGATATGGTGGAGGACCGGGCGCGAGAAGGACTGACGCGACCTCGCCCTCTCAGTCCTTGCCCGTTGGAAGAGGCATGCGGACGGAGACCCGCAACCCGTCCGGGGCGAAGTCGACCGCCACCTCGGCGCCGGTTTGTGTTGCCAGGACCTTGTTGAGGAGGCGATGGCCGAAGCCCTCGCGGGTGGGATGTCCGACCGGTGGGCCGTCGTGCTCGGCCCAGTCCCAGCGCAGGGCGTGCCCGGCATGTCCATCTTCGATCCACCACGTCACCTGGAGCCGCCCATTCGGGTCAGCCAGAGAGCCGTGCTTCAAGGCATTGGTGGTCAACTCGTGCAGGGCCATGCCGACCGGCACCGCGTGATCGGACGGCAGCACGACCCTGGGTCCGTCTAAGGATACGCGCCCGCCCTCGTTATAGGGGTCTAGCTCGGCCCGAAGCAGTCCTTCGAACGAGGCGGCCTGGGCGACGTCCTCGGTGATCAGCGCGTGCGTCCGCGCCAGCGACGCGATCCGACCCGAAAAGGCGCGGGTGAATTCCGGGATGCTGAGGGAGCTGCGCACGGTCGCGTTCAGCACGGCCTGGACGGTCGCCAGCGTGTTCTTCACGCGGTGGTGAAGCTCGCGCACCATCAAGTCTTGGCGGTCCTCGTAAGCACGTCGCTCGGTCACGTCTCGTTGCGTCGCGACCCAGTGCGTGATGCGCCCGCCGGCCTCTCGCACAGGCGTGATCACCCACTCGACTACGTAGGTCGAACCGTCCTTCCGATAGTTGACCGCCTCGCCCTGGGCGGCCTCGCCGGCTTCGAGCCTGGACCGCAAGCGGTCCAGCTCGGCGCGGTCCGTGTCCGGCCCCTGGAGGATGCGCGGCGTATGTCCGACCACCTCGTACGCCTCGTATCCAGTCAGGCGCAGGAAAGCTGGGTTGGCGTACTCGATACGGGGTCCCGGCTCGTCGAGATCGGCCGAGGTGATCAGGATGGCCTCGCCGAAGGCCTGGACCGCGGCGCGCAGGAGCCTGAGGTCGACCGCGCCTGCCCCCGACATATCTCCCCTAGACAACCCACACCCTCCAGGATCGGCCTCCGTCCACCGGCCAGAGAGGCCGACACGAGCTCGCATCCGTCCACCGGGTTTAACCTACGATGGCTATACGGGTTGCTGTGCGACGCGGTCGCGCCCCTCAGCCGAGCTTAGGCCTCTCACTCCGCCTGGAAGTCCTGCAGCGGCGCCTCTACCGTGCAGGTCACACCCTCCGGCGGATACTCCATCGATAGGGTGCCCCCGATCTGTCCGGTCAGCCCCCGTTCGATCAAGCGCGTCCCGAAGCCCTTGCGGGATGGCGGCGCGACCCAAGGTCCCCCGCGTTCGCGCCAGGAGAGCCTCAGCATTTGCCCCTTCTCGGCCGGGTACACCGACCAAGACAAAGTGACCCGACCGCTCGGGAGGGAGAGGGCGCCGTACTTGACGGCGTTCGTTGTCATCTCGTGGAGCATCAGCGCCAGCGAGAGCGCTGCCTTTCCGCTAATTTCGACCTCGGGTCCAGTGATCTCCACCCGTTCCGATGCAGCCTCCAGGACGCCGATGCCCTCACGAACCACCGCGGCAAGCGGGGCGCGCTCGGCCGCCCCGCCGAGCAAGATGTCGTGCGCCTTGCCCAGGGCGATCAGTCGCTTCACCAGCACCTCGCGCGAGGTCTCGATGTCGGTGGCGCCCCGCAGGGTCTGTGTCACGATGGCTTGCACCATCGAGAACAGGTTCTTCATTCGGTGCGAGAGCTCGTGGTTGAGCAGGCGTTGCCGCTCCTCGGCTCGCAGGCGCGCGACACCGACCTCAACCCGGTCCGCCACGGCGCGCATGAAGGCCAGCTCCTGCTCCGTCCAGGTCCGCGGCACGTTGTCGTGCACGAAGAAGAGGGCGACGTTGCTGCCGCGTTCGCGCAGGGGAATATCGACGAAGGCTGCCACGCCGATGGCTTGAAGCGCTGGCGCATGAGAGGCCGTGCGAGGGTCGGTGGTCACGTCGTAGACCACCAGCGGTTTGCCCAGCTTGAAACCGTGATGAAAGTCGCCGTAGTCAGCGAAGCGGTGGTCACCGGCGATGCTCGTCTGTCCGGGTGCCGTCCAGTCCGGCTCGACGCTCACATGCTCGCCCGTCGCGTCGAGCCGACCGAAGCCGGCTCGACTGGCGCCGAGAGCCGTGCCGGCGACCTCGGCCGCCAGCTGCGTCACCCCGGGAACATCGGTGAGATCGCGTAGCCGATCGCCCAGTTCCAGCAGCACCGTCTTGTACCGCTCGCTCTCGGCAAGGGCGACTCGCTCGGTTCGCTGTTCGGTGACGTCGCGCGCCACGCCGACGAAGCGGATCGGTTGGCCAACTTCGTCGTATTCAAGCTCGCCCTTGCGGGCGATCCAGCGTAGCTCGCCCGTGTCCGGCCGGTGGATGCGATACTCCACGTCGCGCGGAGCCTTTCCGCTTCGCCGCGTTTCCGCGGTCGAGATGAGGTGCACATCTTCGGGGATGATGAGTTGCTCGAAGGCCGTGGAGGGGTAGCTGTCGCGCGGCGGCAGTCCGTAGAGGCGGCAGAACTCGGGCGTGGCGTGCAAAATTCCGTCGAGGCCTATGGAGAACACGCCGACGCCGCCGGCCTCCTGCGCCCGCCGCAACCGGGTCTCGGCCTCGCGCCGCGCGGCGGCCTCGCCCACCTCGGCCAGCCCGGCCGACACGGTGCCGGCGAGAACCTGGGCGAGCTTGAGGTCCATGGTTGTGAAGGCGCCGCGCCGGCTCGACTGCAGCTTCAGCACCCCAACCGCCTCGCCGGCACGTCTGACCGGCACCAGGACGCAGGAGCGCAGGCGAAGGGTGGCGACGAGGTCGTGCTTGACCCGAGGGTCCTTCAGCACGTCAGGCACGAGGATCGGCTCGCCGGATAGCAGGCAGGCGCCCGCGAGGCTGGCGCGCAGCGGCACCCGCAAGCCGGTGTGAGGGACGAGCGCACCCCTGGTGGCGCGATAGACCAGTTCCTCGTCCTCGCGCATCTCGATGACGGCACCTTCGGCGTGGGGGACAGCCTCCATCGCGCCCGCAACCAGGGCGTCGAGCATGACCGCGAGATCGCCCCTGGCGCCCAACATGGCAGCTTGGGTTCGAATGAGTTCCTCGCCCTGCGCGAGTAGGCGCCGCTCGCCGCCGAGCATGCGGCGCAGTTCCAACTGCGCCATGACCTGGCCAGCAAGCGCCCGCAGAGACTCGGCCTGGCGCTCGGTCAGGCCCCCGGGTCGGGGCTCCATGTCGATGACGCAGAGGCTACCCAGAGCCTTGCCATCCGGTGTCCGGAGGGGCGCGCCGGCATAGAAGCGGATGCTTGGGCCGCCTGTCACCAAGGGATTGTCCCGCGTCCGCGGATCCAGCGTCAGGTCGGGGATGACGAGGAGACCCGGCTCGGCCATTGCGTGGACGCAAACGGACGCGTTGAGGTCGGTCCCGCACTCGGGAAAGCCGATCTTCGCCTTGAACCATTGCCGATCGCCGGCGACGAAGCTCACCAGGGCGGCGGATGTCTCGCAGATGTTGCGGGCAAGCAAGACGACGTCGTCGAACCCCTTTTCCGGAGCCGTGTCGAGGATGTCGTAGGCATCCAAGATGGCGAGCCGGGCCGGATCATGGACGTCGGCAGGGGAAGCTTCGAGCACGGTCATCGGCGGGTTGGCGGTAAGGGGCTTCGGCAGGCTTGCCGAGCGCGGCGGAGCGCGGGGTGGACACCCGTGCGCCATGCCGGACGCCGGAAGCCGGCCGACCGCGAACGAATCACGCTTGCATAGCGCATAACGGCTGTTTGGTGCAGCTTACCCGCCCGCCAAGGTTACCGATGCGGCTTCCGGATGGAGCCATTCAGGAGGAGCCCCATCGGTCCGAGCCGTTCGGGCGGCGCGGTGCCGAGGGTCAGGACGCCGCGATGAGTTCCTTGATGCGCGAGGCGAGTGCCTCCATGACGAACGGCTTGGTCAGCACGGCCATGCCGGGCTCCAGATGGCCGTTGCCGACCGCAGCGTTCTCGGCGTAGCCGGTGATGAACAGAACCTTCAGGTCCGGACGGCCGACCCGTGCGGCGTCCGCCATTTGCCGTCCATTCATGCCGCCGGGCAGGCCCACGTCGGTCACTAGCAGGTCGATCCGCACGTCCGATTGCAGCACCTTCATGCCGGCGACGCTATCAGCCGCCTCGATGGCGGTGTAGCCCAAGTCCTCCAGCACTTCGGTCACCAGCATGCGCACGGTCGGCTCATCATCGACGATCAGCACCGTCTCGCCCTGCCCAGCGCGCGGCGCGGCGGCGAGGTCCGGTATGCTCTCGGCGCCCTCTGCGACCCCGTCATGACGAGGCAGGTAGATGCACATCGTGGTGCCCTGGCCTACCTCTGAGTAGATGCGCACCTGCCCACCCGACTGCCGGGCGAAGCCGTAGATCATGGAAAGGCCGAGTCCGGTGCCCTGGCCGGTCGGCTTTGTCGTGAAGAACGGGTCGAAGGCGCGCGCGATGACCTCGGGCGTCATGCCGGTGCCCGTGTCGGATACGCAGAGCGACAGGTACTGCCCTGGGGGCAGGTCCCGCTCCCGGGCAGCGCGTTCGTCGAGCCACTTGTTGGCGGTCTCGATGGTGATGCGCCCACCGTTCGGCATCGCGTCGCGGGCGTTGATGCACAGGTTCAGAAGCGCGTTCTCCAACTGCGGCGGGTCGACCAACGCCGGCCACAGGCCCGCGGCCCCGACCACCTCGATGTGGATCGCCGGGCCGACCGTGCGCCGGATCAGCTCCTCCATGCCGTGGGTAAGCGCGTTCACGTCGGTCGGCTTCGGATCGAGTGTCTGGCGCCGCGAAAAGGCCAGCAACCGATGGGTCAGGGCCGCAGCCCTCTTCGAGGCACCCTGGGCGGCAGTCATGTAGCGGTCTAGATCCGTCAGCCGTCCCTGGGCGAGTCGGGTCTGCATCAGCTCCAGCGAACCAGATATGCCAGCGAGCAGGTTGTTGAAGTCATGGGCGATGCCGCCGGTGAGCTGGCCGACCGCCTCCATCTTCTGCGACTGCCGCAGGGCCTCCTCGGCATTGGCGAGCGCTTCGGCGGCTTCCTTCTCGACTTGGACGTCGCGCCCGACCGCGTGGATGTAGTCCTCGTCCGGCACCGCCGTCCACGACAGCCAGCGGTAGCTGCCGTCCTTGTGCTGGTAGCGGTTCTCGAAGCGCGGGATGACCGTCCCGGCCGAGAGGTCGCCCGCGGCCGCTGCGGTGGAGGTCGCGTCGTCGGGATGGACGAACTCCATGAAGGAGCGCCCGATCAGTTCGTCCTCGCTCCAGCCGAACTGCGCGGTCCAGGCCGGGTTGACCGCCACGATGGTCGCGTCGAAGCGCGCCACCAGCATCACGTCTGAGGACAGGCGCCACATGCGGTCGCGATCGCGCGTGCGCTCCTCGACCTGCTGTTCCAAGTTGCCGGCCAGCCGCGCCAACTCGGCGACGACGCGCTTCTGGTCGTCGATGTCGGTGTTGGTGCCGACCCAGCGCGTGATACGCCCGGCAGCGTCGCGTACGGGCTCGCCCCGCGCCAGGAACCAGCGGTAGGCGCCGTCGGCGCGGCGCAGCCGATACTCGGTCTCGTAGATGGTTTCGGTCGCGCGGGCCCCGCCCCAGGCGGCCGACGTCGGTCCGACGTCGTCCTGGTGGACAATGCTGGCCCAAGCATCCGGACCGAGCAGGCTTCCTGTCGGCTCGCCGCAATAGGCGTAGAACTGGTCGTTGAACCAGTACAGCGCGCCGTCGGGGTATGCGGCCCATACTTGGTTCGGGATGGCCTGCGCGAAGACCCGGAACTGCTCCTCGCTCTCGCGCCGGCTCGCCTCGGCGCGGTAACGCTCGATGGCCGCTCGGGTACGCTCGGCGATGTCGCGGATGAAGACGAGCTTGTCCGGCCGCCAATCCCGCACGTTGCGGTCATGCAGGAAGAACACCGCCACGACGCGACCGTGCTCCATCACCGGCACGTTGATCAGGGCCCGGACGCCGATGCTGAGGAGCGGCCCCGGATTTCCGGCGGTCCGCAGGTCGGTGGTCACGTCCGGGATGATGATCTCGCGGCCTTGTTCCAGGCCAGCATGGACCTCGCCGTAGTCGTCGAAGCGGTGACGGCCTGCTACACTAGCAACACCGGGCGCCGTCCAGTCCCGCTCAATCTCGATGTGCTCCAGCGCTTCGTCGACCGTGCCGTACCCGGCCCGATCCAGGCCGAGGGTTCGCGCCATGATCTCTGCACCGACCGCCGCCATCTCGGCGGTGTCGGCGCAGGCCTGCAGCCTGTCCCCGAACGCGATCAGCGCATCCCGGAACGACTCCTGCCGTCGGCGTTCGGTAAGATCGCGGGTGACGGTGCCGTAGCCAGTGACCGCCCCCCCCGCGTCGCGGACAGGGAAGAGGGTGTAGTGGACGGGGACCGGAACGCCGGTCACGAAGTTGCGGAAGGCGAGGTCACCCTCCCAGAAACCGGTCTCGCGAACCGCCGGGAGCACCTGCCCGAGCACCGTCGGGCGGTCGCTCGGCTCAAAGAAGTCAGCCACCTCGTAGCGGCGGGCTTCCTCCAAGTTGGCAAGCCCGACGAGCCTACGGCCGGCTTCGTTCAGGAACTCGGCCTTGCCGTCAAGGCCCGCGATGCCGATGAAGTCGCTCGACTGCTCGACGAGGGCGGCCAGCCGACGCAGCTGCGCCTCGGCATCGCGGGGCTCGGTGATGTCGCGGACTGTGCCCACGAAGCGCACGGGCTTGCCGTCACGGTAGACGGTGTTGCCCTTGGCGGCGACCGTGCGCTCGACCCCGTCGCTGCGCCCGATGACACGGTATTCGATGTCGAAGCCCTCGGGCGAGCCGATGGCCGCCTGGACGGCTTGATGGGCCCGCTCGCGGTCGTCCAGGTGCACGCCGGGCAGGAAGGCGTCCTCGTACGAGACAGGGTCGTCCGCCGACAGCCCGAACAGGGCGCGGGTGCGCGCGTCCCAGGTCAGCGCGCCGGTCACGAGGTCATAGTCGTATATGCCCGTACCGGATCCTTCGAGCGCCAGCCTGAGGCGGTCCTCGGCCTCTTGCAGGTCGGCCTGCGCCTGCTGGCGCTCGGCGATGTCGGTGCCCATGACGAAGAAGCCGTCCACGGTCCCGTCCTCGGTCCGGCATGGGAGGAAGCGGATTTCCGATTGCCGGAACGTGCCGTCCCGGTACGGCATGGGCGCGTCGAAGGTGACTTCTTCGCCGGCCAGCGCCCGCGCCATGTAGGAGAGCCGTTCCGCGTAGACCTCCTCCCCAAGGATATCCCGGACCTTCCGGCCGAGGATCTCGCTCGCGGGCCGTCCGAACCAAGTCTCGTAGTGCCGGTTCGCGAACCGGTAGACGTGGTCCTCGTCGATGAAGGAGATCAGCACCGGCAGCGCGTCAGTGACGACTTGCAACTCGTTCCGGACGCGGCGGGCCTCGCCTTCCCGCGCCCTAGCCTCGGTACGGTCGCGCAGGATCTTGAGAAAGCCCAGGTTGGCACCGTCGCGGCCACGCAACAGCATGAGTTCGCCGCTGGCCCAAAAGCGGGAGCCGTCCCTGCGCAGGTACCAACGCTCGTCGGCCGCACGTCCGGTCTCGATGGTGTGGCGCATCTCCGCCGCCGGCTGGCCCGCGGCGCGGTCCTCCGGGGTGAAGAAGATCGCGGAGGGCTGCCCGAGCACCTCCTCGGCCGGCCAACCCAGGATGCGCTCGGCGCCTGGGTTCCAGGCGGTGATCCGTCCCGTGGGGTCGGTAGCGATGACGGCGAAGTCGACGGTACTGTCGAAGATGGCTTGGCAGTGAGCCTCGTATCGGGGAGTGGCTTCGTCGAGCTGGCGCAGCTTCGTCGCCTCACACACGGTCGGCGCCTGCGGCTTGGACGCGTCGGCGGCGTGCGTGTACCGTCGGGACCGCTGGCCGGTCGGATCGAGTATCGGACATGACGGGGGACGTGTCCGGAACGGGTGGTGCTCTGCGGTCCAACTCGAAGAAAGGCCTTCTCGCTCGGGATGGCCGGCCGGCGTAGGCCGTGCCGGCCGGCTACGCAATCGCCGCGGACACGATTGTTCTACCAGATCATCGGGGTCCGGGCTCCCGCGGGCGAGCCCGGACCCCGGCTGCGGCTACCGTCGAGTTGGCTCAGGCCGGGATGACGTCCACGATCTCGTAGGTATCGGGGTCGATGTTGACGATATCGTCGCACACCAGGATGAAGCGGTAGCTTTGGTAGGCCGGCACCAAGCTGATCACCGCCGCCGGGAGTGGGTGCAGGGTCACGGAGCGTGGGATCGCGGTTCAGACACTAAGGCTGAAGTTCACGTTGTCGACACGGCTGACGCCGGAGCGCGTGATCGACTGGCGGAACTCGGTGCGCTTGGTCGTGTCGAGCCGGCTCACCGCTCCGCGAGCTTCGCCGCGGCTGGCACCAGCCCCGCCATGTTCGCCTCGGACCCCGGTCTCGCCGCGACCGCCGCGCTCGCCGGTCCGCTCCGAGGCGCCGTCACGCCCGCCGCTGCGTTCGCCCGCCCGACACACGCTCGCCGGGCCACGGGCGGAAGGGACGCGGTGCGTAGCTTGGGGTTTTTGAGGCCGGGCAGGCGTGCGAGCGGCCGCTTTGAGTATCTCACCCTTCCCAACAGCCTCGGTTCCTGGAAGGCCCCGGAGCTTCAGGCCGCTTCCGCGGTGGCGTAACGTCGGCGGTGTCGGAGGTAGTCGACGTCATGGCGGTCGGCGAGCCGGCCAGGCGTGGGCTACCGTCAGGCCGCCACGCCGAGTCTCCCTTCGAGGGCCGGGTGGCGCAGGCCGGCGCGGACGTCGAGCCCCGCCGTGCCGCCCTCGCTCCACGCGACCGCCGCCGGCGTGCGCCCCCCATCGGCCGTCTCAAACTCGACCGCCTCGCCGGGCGCAAGTTGCGGGGCGCCCGCGATGCGGGCGCCGTGGGAGGAGACCTCCGCGAGGCGCACCGAATGCCGCCGCCCCCGCACGTGCAGGAAGGCCGCCTCGTCGACGGTGCCCCGAACCGTGCCGCGGCGCTCCTCCAGGTCGGTCGTGACCCGCTGCACGAACTGGGTCACCGAACGCGCGAGGTCGGCCGCGACCGCCTTGAGGGACTCGGACGCGGACAGGGCGCTGTCGGCGTGCCGCTGCGTCTCCAAGGTGGCCTGCGAGACCGAGACGGCTCCGGCGTGCGCCTCGGAACTGCCCTGGGCGACCTGCGCCACGGTGCGGGAGATCTCCTGCGTCGCCGCCCGCTGCTGATCGACCGACACGGCAATCGACGTGGTCAAAGCGTTCACCTCCTGCGTGGCCGAGGCCATCGCGTGGACGGAGCCGACGGTGCGCCGCGTCGAGGCCTGGATGGCCTCCACCTGGGACACGATCTCGTCGGCCGCCCGCATGGTCTGGCCCGACAGCGCCTTCACCTCCGAGGCCACAACCGCGAAGCCGCGGCCGGCGGCGCCGGCGCGTGCCGCCTCGATGGTGGCGTTGAGCGCCAGGAGGTTGGTCTGATCGGCCACCGACTTGATCAGGCCCATGACGGTGCCGATGCGGTCGGCTACGACGGCGAGCTGCTCGACCTCCTCGTTCGTGGTCCGCGCGATCTCGGTCATGCGCGCGATGAGCTGGCTCGCCCGCTCCGTCTGGCCGGCGATGTCGGAGATGGAGGCGCTGAGTTCCTCGGCCCCCGCCGAGACCGAGAGCACGTTCTGCGCCGTCGCCGACGCCGTGGCCTCGGAAGCGGCCGCCTGACGGCTCGAATGCTCGGCGACGCCGCTGAGGGCGAGCGCAGTCTCGCGCATGCCGCCGGTCTCGCGTTCGACCGTGCGCTCGATCTCGACGAGGGCGTCGCGGAACTTGGCGACGACCTCGCCGAGGCGGCGCTGGCGGTGGGCCTCCAGGTTACGGTTCTGGCCGGCCTCCGCCTCGGCGCGGCGCTGCGCCAACACGCTGTCGGCGGCCTGCCGGGTGGCCGCCTCGGCGGAGGCTAGCGCCTTAGCGAGCTGGCGGGCAGCCAGCACCAGGGCGGCGGCCTCGGTGACGAGGACGACGGCATGCAGCACGACGCGCAGGTACTCGGCCCCGTTCGGGAACACGGCGGCCGGGTAGAGTACGTTCAACGCGAGGTGGTGGACGGCCACGACGCCGGCCGCCACGAGGACGGACGACCAGCAGCACCAGCCGGCGGCGACCGCGAGGGCGGCGAAGAAGACCATGTGCAGGTCGATCTGCAGGTGCGTGCCCGAGGCGGCCAGCACCAGCAGGCCGACCAGCATCATCATGGCGGCCGACGAGAGGTGGCGCGTGATGGCCGCCGCCCCGTGCCGGCGGGCGGCGGCGAGGGTCGCGCCGGGCAGGAGGACCGCGAGGACCGTCACGAGCACGGGCATAACGTCCCGCCACCAGGCGAATGCCGTGACGATGGCGGCGAGCACGCCGAGCGCGCCGAGCATCACCGGCAGGAAGGCGAGGCGAAGGCGGTCGAGGCTGCTGCTGTCGGTCATGATGGGGATGATCCGGTGAGGATTGGGGGAGACCGGTAGCCCGGGAAGCAGGCGCCCAGGGGCCCGGCGGCGAGGACGAGGAAGGCGCCGGCCCGGCGCAGGTCGGCGGCGGCGTCGCGCCCGGAGGCATCGAGCACCGCGACGTGCCCGCCGGTGGAGAGCCACAGGATGGAGGCGCCCGAGGCGGCGACGGCCTTGGGGATTGGGGCGTCGGGGAAGAGGGTGAGGACCGCGACGGGCTCGCCGGGGCGTGGCGCGAGGGCGAGGGCGACCGGGGCGAGGCCGCAGCCGGCGACCAGGGCGCATGTCAAAGCGGCGACCCGGAGCGGCGGGAGCGTCGTGGACGTGTCTCGTGTCATGCGCCCCTTCATGCCCGCCCCCGTCCAAGCCGACCCGACACCCTTATGCGGGCGAGATCGACGCTCGCCCCCGCCCACAGGCTCAGGCGCGTTTCCGGTCGTCGGCGACGACGAGAACCGTGCCGTGCGTGTGCTGGGCGAACTGTCCGATGGGCGACGGGCGGCCCATCAGGTAGCCCTGGGCAGCGTGGCACTGTTCGGCGGCGAGGAAGCCGAGTTCGGCGTCGGTCTCGACGCCTTCCGCCAGCACCGGCAGGCCGAGGCCGCGCCCCAGGCCAAGCACCGAGCGCACGATGGCCGCGGTCTGCTCGTTGCTGTCGACGGAGCGCACGAACGAGCCGTCGATCTTGATCTTGTCGAACGGGAACGAGCGCAGGTTCGAGAGCGACGAGTAGCCTGTGCCGAAGTCGTCCATGGCGATGCGCAGGCCGATCGCCTTCAACTGGCGCAGCGTGAGGAGCGCCCGGTTCGGGTCGCTGATCAGGGCCGTCTCGGTCACCTCGACCTCAAGGCGGCCGGGCGCCAGCCCGGTCTTGAGCAGCACCTCATGCACCAGCCCGACGAAGTACGGGCTGTGGATCTGCACCGCCGAGACGTTGACGGCGATGGACAGCGGATTCGGCCAGGTCGCTGCCTCCCGGCAGGCCTCGCGCAGCACCCACTCGCCGATCTGCAGGATGGCGTCGCTTTCCTCGGCGATGGGGATGAACAGGGCGGGCGAGACGTAGCCGCGCTCCGGGTGCTTCCAGCGCAGCAGCGCTTCGAAGCCGATTACCTCGCCCGAGCCGACGTCGGTCTGAGGCTGGTACACGAGCTGCATCTCGCCACGGGCCACGGCGTGGCGCAGGTCGTGCTCCAGCAGGCGGCGCTCGCGCACCTCCACGCCCATCTTGGCCTCGAAGAAGCGGTAGGTGCCGCGCCCCTCCGACTTCGCGCGGTAGAGCGCGGTGTCGGCGTAGCTTAGGAGCGAGGCCCGCTCCTGCGCGTCGTCCGGATACAGGGCTACGCCGATGCTGGTCGCGATCTGCGGGCCGCCTGCGTCCGCCCTGCCGGCGCGCAGCGCCTCCAGGATGCGCTCGGCGAGGCGGCCGGCTTCGGAGGGGCCTTCGCACGGCATCAGCACGGCGAACTCGTCGCCGCCCAGCCGCGCTATCATCTGCGTGTCGTCGAGCTCGCCCGCGACGATGCGGGCGACGCTCTCCAGCATGGCGTCGCCGGCGGCGTGGCCGAATAGGTCGTTTACCTCCTTGAAGCGGTCGAGGTCGAGGCAGAGCACCGCGAGCTTGCGCCCGCCCGCGTCGGCGGCGCGCAGCTCTTGGTCGAGGCGCTTGGCGAAGCTGGCCCGGTTGGCCAGCCCGGTGAGGGCGTCGTGGTGGGCGAGGAACTGGATCTGGCGCTCGGCTTGGCGCCGCGCCCGCAGGTCGCGCACGGCGACGGCGTAGTGCGGCCGACCGGCATGATCGACCGGCTGCATGATGATCTCGACCGGCACGAGCGTCCCGTCGGCCCGGCGCAGCTCGGCCTCGACCCGGCGCTCGGGCTGGCCGGCGAGCGCGAGCCGGGCCGCGTCGCCCAGCAGGTACGCCGATAGGGCCGTGCCCGCGAGCGCACCGGGCGGCAAGCCAACCAGCTTGGCGAAGCTGCGGTTGGCGCTGACGATCGCGTCGCCGGTGCAGACCACGAGCCCCTCGACCGCGGCGTTGGCGAGGCTGTGCAGGCGGTCGGCCTCCACCTTGGCGTGGCGGCGGTCGCGCACGTCGAGCGCGAGTGCGGCCCCGGCCAGCAGCAGGATGGCGAAGCTCGCGAGGGCCACGGCCACCGCGAGCCAGGCGTTCGGGATCGCGGCCTCCGACACGGCGCGTGTTGGGTCGGGCGTGACGGTGACGGCGCCCATGGCGGTGAAGTGGTGGCTGCAGATGGCAAGCAGCAGCAGGAGCGCCGCCGGCACCTGGCGAACGAGGCCGCGGGCGCCGAGCTGGGCCGCCAGGGCGGCAGCGCCGAGGATGCCGCCCAGCGCGAGCGAGACGCCGACGGTTGCGGGATCCCACGTCTTGTCGCCGGCCACGTCGTAGGCGGCCATGCCGGTGTAGTGCATCGCCGCGATGCCGAGCCCGAGGATCGCGCCGCCGGCCCAGGCTGCGATCCGGCCCCCGACGAGGACAGCGAGAGACAGGCCAAAGCCGACCAGGGCGACGGCGATGGCGAGGGACAGGCCGGTGAGCGCCACGTCGTAGCCGCTCGGCACGCCCGGCGCGAAGGCGAGCATGGCGATGAAGTGGGTCGCCCAGATGCCGGACCCGCCCGCCGTCGCCGCGACGGCGAGCCATCCGGCCTGGACCCACCCGCCCGCCCTGCGCGCGTGGCTGACGAGGCAGATCGTCGTCAGGGCCGAGAGGGCGCAGATGCCAGCCGCCAAGGCGACAAGCCGGAAGTCATGAGCTTCGACGAGGCATCCAACGACGGTGAGCATAGGGCAGCCCTGGGGACGTTCGAATCACCATGTTGGGCCACGTCCGTGTAGATCGATTTAATGGCGTGCAATCGGCATATGGATCCACAGGCTGCGTCCTGAAGCTTTGCTGCGGCGCCCGGTCGCAACTCCGTGCTCCCGTTCAAGCCTGGGCGACGGCCCCGAACGCTTTGAGGGCCGCCTGCCCGGCGGCGCCCGCGTCCGCCGCGGCGCCGTACGCCTCCGGCGAGACCCTGACGGAGACGCCGTCGGCGTCGGTCAGGTGCCAACGGTACTGGCCGTGGTTCTCGCCGCAGGCCTCGACGGTGACGTTGACCGGCGTGGGATCGTCCATGCCTCAGGCGTCCTTCCGCGGGTCGTAAACCCAGTTCATCAGCGACAGCCGCCAGGGCGAGTCCTTCACCGCGTCCTTGTCCTTCGGTCCGCCCTGCTTGAGGTGCCGGCGCACGTAGCCGACGACCTTGCGCATGTGCCCATAGTCCTCATCCGTGAGCTCGGACTTCTTCTTGTGCTGCATCTCGACGATGCGCCGGCGCTCGACGTGGCCCGTGGACTCGCCGCCGTCCTTCTTCTGACCGACCGACTGGCTCTCCTCGCTCTTGAGGTGCTTCTCCAGGGCCGAGGCCGTCATATTCACGACCACCTTGAACTCCTTGTAGCTCTCCTCGTGGTCCTCGTTCGCCGCCATCGTTCGTCTCCGGTCGGGTGATGGGCGACCCCGCTGGGCGCCGCCCGGGATTGAGGTCAGCTATCGGCCTTGGAGCCGCTCAGCGTCAGGTCGAGGTAGGTCTTGGTGACCCGCTCGATGAGGGCGGCGATCTCCTCGGCGGCCTGCGTCTCTTCCTCGACGGCCGCGCGGAAGCCCGTGACCTTGTCCGACTGGCCGGCCCGCTCGGCGATGACTGCGAGCGAGCGGTAGGCGGCGGCCTGGTCGTACTGATAAGCTTAGCCCGCGTAGAGGTTCTTCAGCGTCTCGTCCTGCGCGATGGCATGCAGTGCGCGCCGACCGCAGCCAATTCGAGACGGCCCTGGTGAACATGGCGGTCAACGCCCGCGACGCGATGGACGGTGAGGGCACGCTCACCCTGCGGCTGGCCTGCGGGACGCCGAAGCCGGCCATCCGGGGGCATGCCCCCGCCCCCGGCCCCTTCACCGCCGTGTCGCTGGCCGACACGGGCTCAGGCATCCAGCCGGAGGTGGTCGGGCGAATCTTCGAGCCGTTCTTCACCACCAAGGAGGTGGGTAAGGGAACTGGGCTCGGCCTGTCCCAGGTGTTCGGCTTCGCCAAGCAGTCGGGCGGCGACGTGGACGTGGCAAGCGCGCTCGGCCACGGCACAACCTTCACCCTGTACCTGCCGCAGGTCGAGGGGGCCGGGGGCGGGGAGGAGGCGGCAGACCGCTTGGAGGCGGGGACGGGTGGGTCGGGCCAGCGGGTGCTGGTTGTCAAGGATAACGTCGAGGTCGGCCGCTTCGCCACGCAGATCCTGGAGGATCTCGGGTACAAGACGACCTGGGCGGCGAACGTGGGGGAGGCATTGGCGCTGCTCGGCCCGGACGGTGCGGACTTCGATGCCGTGTTCTCGGACGTCGTCAGGCCGGGCATGAACGGCGTTGACCTCGCCCGCGAGATCCGGCGGCGGAAGCCGGGCCTGCCGGTGGTGCTGACGTCCGGCTACAGCCACGTGCTCGCCCAGGAAGACGGCCACGGCTTCGAGCTCCTGCACAAGCCCTACTCGGCCGAGCAGATCTCGCGCATCCTCCAGCGCCTCCCCCTGCGGCGGGGCTGAGTCCGCCGCCGGACGGCCGCTCAGGCCTCGTCCTCGACGGCCAGGGGCGACGGTCGGCGGCCGGAAGGCTTCGGGGGCATGCGGGGGCAGTCGGGTCGATGCGAGGAGGGGTGCTGCAACCGCTCGTGTCCCGAAGCGGTTTCAGTTTGGCCTCAGCTCTCCGCCAGAGCCTGCCTAGGGTTCGTGGCGGGAGTGGCCGCAAACTCGCCATCACCGCGTATCATGGCCGGCCCTGCATCCCCGGCCGGCAAGGAGACCACCCTGGCCGCCGCGTTTCCCATCCAGGCCCCACCGCAGAGCATGTCCAAGACCGCCGCGCCCCCGACCGTTGCCTTCCTGTCGGGAGGTGGCCAGATGGGGGCGCGCATGCGCGTCCACGATTGGTCGTCCTCCTCGCTCGGTTGGCCGGAAACCTGGCCGCAGGCGCTGCGCTCGGTCGCGAGCCTGATGCTCGGCTCCCGGTTCCCGATGTTCGCGGCCTGGGGGACGGACCTCGCCTTCGTCTACAACGACGCCTACGCGGAGATCCTGGGCGACAAGCACCCGGCCGCCCTCGGGCGCCGCTTCCACGAGATCTGGCCCGAGATCTGGGAGGCCATCACGCCCTACGTCGAGAGCGCCATGGCCGGCGAAGCGACCTGGGCCGAGAACCTGCCGTTCACGATGAACCGGCACGGCTACGACGAGCAAACCTGGTTCACCTTCTCCTACTCGCCGATCCGCGACGATGCCGGCGTCGTGGGCGGCATGTTCTGCTCCTGCACCGAGACCACCGCCAGGGTCAGGGCCGAGGAGGCGCTGCGCGCCAGCGAGGCAGGGGCGTCCGGCGTGCTGGAAGGCATGGGCGAGGGCTTCATGCTCCTCGACCACGAGTTTCGCATCCTGCAGATGAACACCGAGGGTTTCCGCCTGGAGGAAAGACCGCCGGATCAGGTCGTCGGGCATTCGCACTGGGAAGTCTACCCGGGCTCTGAGGCGATGCCCATCGGGCAGATGTACCTGCGGGCCATGCGCGAGCGCGTCTCTCTCACGCTGGAGCATCGCTACATCTGGCCGGACGGGCACGCGGCTTGGCTGGAAGTACGCGCCTACCCGCATCCCGAAGGGCTTGCGCTGTTCTACCGGGACGTGACCGAGCGGCGCGAGCGCGAGGACGCGCTGCGCGAGGCCGAGGCGCGGTTCCAGACCATCGCCAACTCCATCGACCAGATGGTTTGGTCGACCCGAGCGGACGGCTACCACGACTACTATAACCAGCGCTGGTACGATTTTACCGGCGTGCCGGCGGGAACGACGGACGGCGCGGAGTGGGAGGGCATCGTCCATCCGGACGACAGAGAGCGGACCCTGAAGGTCTGGGGTGAGTGCCTGGCGAGCGGCGAGCCCTATCGGATTGAATACCGGCTGCGGCACAAGTCCGGGCAGTACCGCTGGACGCTCGGCCGCGCCCTGCCCATGCGCGACGCGGCCGGACGCATCACGCGCTGGTTTGGGACGTGCACTGACATCCAGGACATCGTCGAGGCGCGGGACGTGCTGGCGCGCTCGCGCGAGGAACTCGAAGGCTTGGTGGCCGAGCGCACCGCCGACCGGGACCGCATGTGGCGGCTCTCCACGGACATCATGCTGGTCGCCCGCTACGACGCCGTCATCGAGGCGGTGAACCCGGCCTGGACGACGCTGCTCGGCTGGGGCGAGCGCGACCTCGTCGGAGGCGCCTTCATGGACCTCGTCCATCCGGACGACGTCGCGCCGACGCTGGCCGAGGTCGGCAAGCTGTCGGAAGGGCTGACCACCCTGCGCTTCGAGAACCGCTACCGCGCCAAGGACGGCAGCTACCGTTGGCTCTCGTGGACTGCCGTTCCGGCCGAGGACCTCATCCACGCGGTCGGGCGGGACGTCACGGCGGAGAAGGAGGCGGCGCAGGCGCTCGCGGAGACCGAGGAGGCGCTGCGGCAGTCGCAGAAGATGGAGGCTGTGGGCCAGCTCACGGGCGGCATCGCCCATGACTTCAACAACCTACTCACCGGCATCTCCGGCAGCCTGGAGCTGCTGCAGACCCGCATGAGCCAGGGCCGCCTGACCGACATCGACCGGTACATGACGGCCGCGCAGGGGGCGGCTAAGCGCGCGGCCGCGCTGACGCACCGCCTGCTCGCCTTCTCACGCCGGCAGACGCTTGACCCGAAGCCGACGGACGTGAACGCCCTGATCCACGGCATGGAGGAGCTGATCCGCCGGACCGTGGGACCGTCCGTCCACATCGAGGTCGTCGGGGCCGGCGGTCTGTGGCCGGCCCTCGTGGACCCGGGCCAGCTTGAGAACGCGCTCCTGAACCTTTGCATCAACGCCCGTGACGCCATGCCGGACGGAGGCCGCATCACGGTCGAGACCGCCAACAGGTGGCTCGACCATCGCGCGGCCCGGGAGAGGGAGTTGCCGCCCGGGCAGTACCTGTCGCTGTGCGTCTCGGACACCGGCGCCGGCATGAGCGCGGACGTGATCGCGAAGGCGTTCGACCCGTTCTTCACGACGAAGCCCATCGGCCAGGGTACCGGGCTGGGCCTGTCTATGATCTACGGTTTCGCGAAGCAGTCGGGCGGACAAGTGCGCATCTACTCGGAGGTCAGGCAGGGCACGACCGTGTGCCTGTACCTGCCGCGCCACCACGGCGACGTCCCTGCAAGCGGGGCGTTGACGGACCTTGCCGACGCGCCCCGGGCTGAACCCGGGGAGACGGTGCTGGTCGTGGACGACGAGCCCTCCGTGCGCATGCTGGTGGCCGAGGTGCTGGAGGACCTGGGCTACGCAGCCATCGAGGCGGCGGACGGTCCCTCCGGGCTGAGGGTGCTGCAGTCGGACACGCGGGTCGACCTCCTGATCACCGACGTGGGCCTGCCCGGCGGCATGAACGGGCGGCAGGTCGCTGACGCGGCCCGGGTGACCCGGCCTGGGCTGAAGGTCCTCTTCATAACCGGCTACGCCGAGAACGCGGTGGTGGGCAACGGCTACCTGGAACCGGGCATGCAGGTGCTCACGAAGCCGTTCGTGATGGAAGCCCTGGCCTCACGCATCCGGGACATGATCGAGGCGTGACGCCAACGTCCGTCAGGCATGGGGCGGCTCGGTGACCGTGAGTGAGTGCCGACGCTGTCTCGCGTGAACCGCCATGCCCGACGGACGTTGCCGGACACCGCAGGAGGACAACCACCCCATGCAGCAGCGCTGGCCAAGCCGGTTGTGGATCGTGCGGCACGGCGAGAGCGCCGGCAACGTCGCCGCCGACGCCGCACACGGCGCAAGCCTGGCCCGCATCGACAGCCGCTAAATGGGCCATGACATGCTGATGTCGTGGCCGCCGCCTACAGGTCCGCTTTTTCCTACGGAGCGGACATCTGGGCCGGGAGGCTCGAAGGTCTGTAAGGGGTCAGGTGTTCGCATGCCGCCGGTTCGGCTATGCGCCAGTAGGAGACCTTAAGCCTTAAACGATCAAAGGTCCGCTTCTGACGCCAGAGCGGATGCTGATGCGAGGGCAATACGCATGACGGTCATCACGGCGCCGGTGACCTGCGGCTGCCACCGGCCCCATCGACCATGCGGCGGGCGACGAGGCCGAGGGTCGAGCCCTGGACGATGATGGAGAACAGCACGACGGCATAGGTCGCGGCGAGCAGCGCTGGCTTGTGCTCGCCCTCCGGCACGGAAAGGGCCAGCGCAACGGAGATGCCTCCGCGCACGCCGGCCCAGGTCAGGAACGGCACGTTGCGCGCCGAGAGGTTGCCGCCCCACCGGAAGGCGAGGAGCGGCGCCGAGACTGCCGCGAGCCGCGCGGCCAGCACGATGGGGACGGCGCACGCGGCGAGGACGAGCCCGCCGGCCTGGAAGCGCAGGACCAAGACCTCCAAGCCGATAAGCAGGAACAGCACAGAATTCAGCACCTCGTCGATCAGGGTCCAGAGCGAGGACACGTACCCTTGCGTCTCGTCACTCATCGCGTCGCGCGGCGCCCGGTCGCCGACGAGCAGCCCCGCCGCGACCACCGCGAGCGGGCCGCTGAAGTGGAGCTTCTGCGCGAGCGCGTAGGTGCCGGCGACGAGCGCAAGGGTGATCAGCACTTCCACGGGGAAGTCGTCGATGGCCCGCATGGCCCGGTAGGCGACGTAGCCAGTGACCACGCCGAGGACGAGCCCGCCGCCGGCCTCTTGCAGGAGCAGGCGGGCGACGCCGCCGGCGCTGGTCGCCTCCCCGGCCGAGCCGGCGGCGAACGCGACGAGGACCGTGAACAGCACGATGCCGATGCCGTCGTTGAACAGGGCCTCGCCCTGCATCTCGACCTCAAGCGCCTCCGGCACCCTCACGTTCTTGAGGGTGGCCAGTACCGCGACCGGGTCGGTCGGGCTGATCAGCGCGCCGAACACGAGGGCCCAAGCGAGGGGGACGGGCTGGCCGAGGGCGTCGGCCGCGAACCAGAAGGCGCCTCCGACGATGGCGGTGGAGATCAGCGTGCCGACGAGGGCGAGCGTCGCCACCGCCCAGGCCCGGTTGCGCAGGGCGCGCAGGTCCAGGCTCATGGCGCCGGCGAACAGTAGGAAGGCCAGCATGCCGTTCATCACCACGTCGGTGAAGTCGACTTGGCGAAGGACCTGCGTCAGATCCTCGTAGAGGTGCTGAGATGGGAAGGCCAAGTCGAGGCCGACGAGGGCGAGCGAGGCGAGCAGCCCCATCACCAAAAGGCCGATGGTGTGCGGCAGCCGCAGGTAGCGGTGATTCAGCCAGCCGAACAGGGCCGACAGGGTCAGCAGCAGAGCGGCGAGGTCGAAGATGGAGATCACGAGCGTTCCCCCCTTAGGCCGCAGGCGGGTGCTTGGGGCTTCGCAGAAAGCAGGCTCAATGTGCCTGCAGTCGTTCGGTCGCGCCGACGTTCCTGGCCTCCCGCGGCGCCTCCGCCGCCGGGCCTGCGCCGGACCGGCCGCGGAGACGCAGGAGATAAGGGAAGTGGTCCGAGCCAAAGGCGCCGAGACATTCTACCGAGACCACCGCGAAACCGCCTCCGTGGAAGCAGCCGCACCACCTGCCTCTCGGCCGGGACAAGCGAGATGCGGCTCGCGGTCGCGAGGGGCGCGGCCTCCACGGTCACCGTGACGTGCGCGAGCGCCGTCACGAGCGGGACCGGTCCGTCCCCGGCCGCGCGACGCCGTTCAGCCCGTCCCCGCGCCCGGACAGGGCCTTCAGCACGCTGATTGACCCGTCGGTCTCAAGCACCACCGCGGCGGCCTGCGAAAGGTCGTCGAGACCCTCGGAGCGCAACGCCGCGAGGACGTCGTCCCGGGTCATCCGCTGGCGGCGCATCGCGCCCTCGACCAAACGTCCGTCATGGGCGAGCAGGGTCGGCTCCGACTTGATCAGCGCCTTGACCGTGGGCGAGCGCACGCTCGACCACGTGATCAGGAACTGAAGCCCGATCAACGTCGCCAGGGCGAGCACGCCTTCCAGGAGCGCCACCGACTTGGTCAGCACGATGGAGGACAGCGTCGAGCCGAGCGCCACGGTCACGACGAGGTCGAAGGCGTTGAGCTTGGTCAGGGTGCGCTTGCCGGAGATCCTGAGGAACAGGATGAGGGCCAGATAGGCCAGTGGCCCGACGACCAGGACCCGGAGCAAGCCGTGCCAAGTGTCGAAGAACATCGACGGTGACCTCTTGGATTGTCGACTGCGGGCTGCGCCACCGCGTCGGGCAATTCGGGAGACCGGCCCGCACGGGTGCGGGAACCGGCCGTCAGCGCATGTCTTTGGGCAGATGCTTGACCGGGTGCGTCCCGCCTCCCTTGCCCTGGACCGTCCCCTCCGACTGCATCACCTCCGTCGAGGACTGGATGACGTTCGGCGGCGCGACTTGGCCGGAGGGCTGTTCGCGCGGTGCGGCGCCATCGTCCTTCACCGTCGACGTCCCGGGCGGGAGCGTTCCGGCCGTCGGCTGGTCGATGGCGCTGCCGGCTGACTGCGCGGCGGCCGGCAGCGCCACGACCCCCGAGAGCATCGCGACGGCACCGGCAAATAGGATGGCCGCGATACAACCATAAGGGAGAGGACGACCGGCGGTCACCAAGAGATCTCGCTTCGTTCGATGCGCCCGTGCGACGGGTATGCCGAGTTGCAAGTATTCCCCGAACGGCTTGGTTCCTGGCGGGATGGGAAGTGAACGGCGCGCTGCATAAACTGCTCGCCGGCATCCTGATCCTGCCGACGCAGCCCTTCGTCATCGGCGACCAGATCCAGGCGGGCAGCCACGAGTACACGGTCGAGGACGCCTGGGTGCGGGCCACAGTACTTTGCACCTACGACAACCAGCGTGTGCTGCCCCGAATGCGACGCTGTTCGTGGACAAGATCACGGTCATCACCGCGCACGAGAGGCGACGCCTCACCTTCCCGGTGACTAACCGAGGGCGTGCTGGCCGACCCGCCGCCCGAGGCCCAGGTCACGGGGCTGGGAGCGGCCGGCGTCGACATGACCGCCCGGCTGTAAATCGATCCGCCCCGGCGGCGCGACGCGGTCGATGCCCTCGACCCGCCATCGCCAAGGAAGCGCCCAACGCCGCCGGCATCGACCTGCCGTACCCGACCAGCCAGGTGCTGTTCCACGACCAGGCCGAGGAGACCTACGGAAACCGCTCTCGTCTGTGCGAGGGCTGGCCCGCCGGCCGGAATCCCCCGCTCGGCCGCTGGCAGGTCACATGGCAGCGGAGAGGGGCCGACGGGGATGAACGCGCTTGAGCGCCCTCCTCAGTAGGCGCCCTCGTCAGGGATGTTCAGGCCGGTGCCGCAGGCCTTGCAGTGCACGGCGTCCGTCTCGTGCCGCTGCAGGCCGCAGGTCGGGCAGGGGAAGCGTACCTTGTAGGGCCGGAACAGCACCTGGGCGAGGCGCAGGAACAGCGTCACCCCGCAGATCATCACCACCACCGAGACGAGGCGACCGCCGGTCCCGTGCAGGGTGACGTCGCCGTAGCCCGTCGTCGTCAGCGAGGTGACCGTGAAGTAGAGCGCGTCGACGTAGTTGCCGATGGCCGGATTGCGCCCGTGCTGCGTGGCGAAGACGATGCCGGTCATCACGAACACGAACACCGCGAGGTTCACCGCCGCGATGATCACCTCCTCGTTGCGCCGGAAGAACGGGAAGTCGGCGCGCAGGCGGTCGAGCAGCTGGTAGGTGCGCAGCAGCCGCAGGGTGCGCAGGATGCGCAGGAAGCCCGCCCCCTCGCCGACGATGGGCGCGAGGAACGAGGCGATGGCCGCGAGGTCGGCCCAGGTGGTCGGACGCAGGAACTCGCGGCCCGGCCGCGGGCAGATGGCCAGCCGCGACAGGAAGTCCGCGGTCACCGCCGCCCCGATCAGCACGTCGACGCCCTCGACGAGCGGTTCGCGCGGCATGAAAGAGGAGACGATGATGAACAGCAGCGTGGCGAGGTCGAAGGCGAGCAGGCCGTAGCGGAAGCGGTGGGCGCGGTCGGTGTCGCCTTCGTACAGGGCTCGAAGCCTCTCTGTCAGGTGTGGCATGCGCCTGGAAATGCTCGCTCGCGGGGCTCGGAGGCCGAAACCCGTACACCGGACACGGTTCCGGCCACCTGAACGGGGTGCCGCCCGTCGCACCCGCCTTGTGTCGTCACCGGGGCCGGGTTGTGCCTGCCGCACGCCGATGCGATAGCCCGCACGAGGGTGCGCGGTCCGTCGGTCGGACCGGCAGGACGAGCGCTGGTCGGGCCGCCAGCGCCGGAGACCCGTGCCCGTGTCGTCCTCCCCCCATGCCGTTGCGCGGCCTCGCCGCCGTCCCCTGTCGGCCCTGCGCGACACGCTCGTCAGCGAGGCCGGCGGCGGCCTCGTCCTGATGGCCAGCGCGGCGCTCGCGCTCGTGGTGGCGAACTCCGCCCTGGCGGACACCTACTTCGCCGCGCTCAAGGCCTATCTCGGCCCGCTCTCGGTCCTTCATTGGATAAACGACGCCCTGATGGCCGTGTTCTTCCTGCTCGTCGGGCTGGAGATCAAGCGCGAGATGCTGGACGGGCGCCTGCGGACCTGGCCCGACCGTGTGCTGCCGGGGCTGGCCGCGGCGGGGGGAATGGCCGCCCCGGCCCTCGTATACGCCGCCGTGAACTGGTCTTCGCCCGAGACGCTGCGGGGCTGGGCGATCCCGGCCGCCACAGACATCGCCTTCGCCCTCGGCGTCCTGGCGCTGCTGGGATCGCGGGTGCCGGTATCGCTGAAGGTGTTCCTGACGGCGCTCGCCATCATCGACGACCTCGGCGCGGTGCTCATCATCGCGGTGTTCTACACCGCCGACCTGTCGCTGCCGATGCTGGGCGGGGCCGCTCTGGTCCTCGCCGTGCTGTACGGGATGAACAAGGCCGGCGTGGCCCGCCTCTGGCCCTACCTCCTGCTCGGCGTGGTCCTGTGGGTCCTCGTGCTCAGGTCCGGGGTGCACGCCACCGTTGCCGGGGTGCTCCTGGCGATGACGGTGCCGTTGCGGCTGAGCGTGGGCAAGCCGGACGACCCGACCTCGCCGCTGCACCGCCTCGAACACGCGGTGCAGCCGTGGTCGGCCTACCTGATCCTGCCGGTCTTCGGCTTCGCCAACGCGGGCGTGTCGCTGGCCGGGTTCGCCCCGCACATGCTGCTCGACCCGGTCACGCTCGGCGTGGCGCTCGGCCTGTTCGTCGGCAAGCAGCTCGGCGTGTTCGGCCTCGTTCTCGCCGCGGTGCGCCTCGGGGTGGCGCAGCGTCCGGCCCACGCGACCTGGGCGCAGGTCTACGGCGTCTCGCTTCTCTGCGGCGTCGGCTTCACCATGAGCCTGTTCATCGGCCTGCTCGCCTTCGCGGACGCGCCGGCCCTGGAGGCGGAGGTCAAGATCGGCGTGCTCGCCGGCTCGGTCGCCTGCATGATCTCCGGGGCGCTCGTCCTCTTGGTCGCCACCCCGAGGGAGCAACGCGCGCGGCCAAGCCCGGCCTGACCGAGCGGGCCAATCCGGGAAAGGGGGCGGCCGGCGCGTGTTGAACCCTCGACACTCGCCAAACCTCCCGGGGGGACCGGACCCGTTCATGCTTCTCGACGCCACCGCCATCTCGTTGACGGACATCCTCCTCCGACTCGGCTCGGCCACGGTCTGCGGGCTGGCGCTCGGCTTCGAGCGGGAGCGCAAGGGCAAGGACGCCGGCATCCGTACGCACGCCCTTGTCGCCTTGAGTTCCGCGGTCATCACCACCTCGGCCCTGAGCCTCTACGCCGAGGTGCAGGCCCGCGGCGGCGACGCCGATCCCCTGCGCGTCATCCAAGGGCTTGCGCAGGCCATCGGCTTCATCGCGGCCGGTATGATCTTCGTCGCCCGGGGCGACGCGGAGCGAACCGTCCGCAACCTCACGACGGCCGCCAGCGTCTGGCTCGCGGCCTCGGCCGGCATCGTGGCCGGCGCGGCGCAGTTCACGTTGCTCGCGGTGGCGATGGGCTTCGGGCTGGCCATCCTGGTGCGGATCACCGCGCTCAAGCGGTTCGGGCTCGCCCGGGAGGAAACGGAGGATTGAGCCGATGTCGATGAACGGGAAAGTGCCACCCGCCCGGGCTCGGGCGGCGGAATGGGAGGGGCGCCGGTGAGGGCGAGGGTACGGGCCTGGATCGAGTTCCTGGGCGACCAGTTCTGGCTGCGTCCGGCGCTCGTTGTGCTGGCCTGCATCGGCTTGGCGCAGGCGGCCGTGTGGCTGGAGACCGCGCACATCGCCGGCTACGACCCGTCCTCCCCGGACGCGAACTGGGGCTGGGCCGGGGGCGCCGAGGGGGCAAGGGCGCTGCTCAGCGCCGTCGCTTCCTCCACCATCGGGGTGGCGGGCACCACCTTCTCGATCACCATCGCGGCGCTGACGCTGGCCTCGAACCAGATGGGGCCGCGGCTCCTGCGCAACTTCGTGCGCGACGCCCGCAACCAACTGGTGCTCGGCATCTTCCTCGGCACATTCGCCTACGCGCTGATGGTGCTGCGCACGGTGCGCACCGTCGAGGAGGAGACCTTCGTTCCGCACCTCGCCGTCTCGGGTGCCGTGCTGCTGGCGCTGGTCTCTCTCGGGACGCTGGTGTGGTTCGTCCACCACGTCGCCACCAGCATCAACGTCGAGACCGTGGTCGACGCCGTCCACCGCGACCTCTGCGCGGCCGTCGAGGCGCGGACCCGCGACGAGGCCGATGTCCAGCCACCGACGGAAGCCCCGCGCGGCGGCCCGGTCGCGCCGGCGGACGGCGGCTACCTGCAGGCGGTCGACACGGATGGCCTCGCCGACTGGGCGCACGAGCGGCGCGTCGTCCTTGCCCTGAGGGTTCGTCCGGGCGATTTCGTGCCACGGGGATTCCCGGTCGCCTTCCTTTCCGCGGGCGTCGAGGACGCCGCCGGGGCCGTCGGCCGCGCGCTCACTTTCGGACGCCGCCCCGCGGCGTTGCAGGATCTCGAATACTCGGTGCGGCAGCTCGTCGAGATCGCGGTACGGGCGCTCTCGCCCGGCATCAACGACCCGATGACGGCGGGCAGCGTGCTGGACCACCTGGGCGACGCCCTGTGCCGGATCGCGCCGCGCCACCTGCCGACTGGGGCCGTCGCGCGCGAGGGTCGCATCGTGCTCGTCCATCCGGTGACGGACTACGACGGCCTGTGCGACGCGATGTTCCACATGATCCGCCAGAACGCCGCCGGCTCGGTCCACGTGCTCGCGCGGATGCTGGACGTCCTGACACGCGCCGCAGAGGTCGAGCGGCTGACCTCGCGCCTGACCGAGCTCGGGCGCCATGCCGACCTCGTCCTGGCCGCCGCGCGGCGCGACGTCGCCGACCCGAGCGACCGCGCCGACCTTGAGGCGCGGCACGCTCGCTTCGTCCGGGTGAGGACCGGAGCGGGTCGATCCGTCGGGTGAATGAACAATGCATGCTAGGTCGATGAAGAGCGTGGCGCCTGCGGGGTCGACCCATCGGGATCAAGCGGCGGCTGTACAAGTTGAGCGAAGGACCGCGCCTGACGAGGATCCGATGATCGACAAGCCGAGATATGGTTCGACCCTGACACGCTCGCTCGTGATCATCCCGTTGATGGGCTTCGCAGGAGGCTTGATGCCACAACCGGCCGCCGCGCAAGACGGGGGGGCGGTGGATCGCGCGCGGGCACTCACAAAGGACCGCACCCTACCAAAGGCAAGGCCCGGCGCGGTCGGGACTCCTCCGATCATCACGAGGAGGGGGTCGTCGGTCCGGGGTACGCCCGCCCCATCGAAGGCGCGCGACGCAAGGAGCCGATGATCGTCGGGGAACTCTCTGCGGCAGGCCCGTTCGGGCCGTGGCGTGCGCGGCGGAGCGAAAGGTATGGCGCTACCGCAAGGCCAAGGCGTCGAACCAGCCGTGCGCGGCGCCGTAGCGGATGATCTCGGCGCGGGTTCGCAACCCGAGCTTCTCGGCGGCCCGCGCCTTGTAGGTCTCGACCGACTTCACGCTGACATCGATGCGCCGGGCGATCTCCTTGTTGCTGAAGCCTTGCGCGATCAACCGCAGGGTCTCGGCCTCGCGCGGGCTCAGCGGCTCGCGGCCTTCCGCCGTGCCCGGGCGCCCGTCCGAGCCGGAAGTTTCCGCCAGGGCGTGGCCGGCAATGGAGGGGTCGAGATAGACGCCGCCGGAGGCCACGGCCCGGACCGCCCGGAGCAGGTCGTCCGCAGCCGAGCGCTTGAGGAGGTAGCCTCGCGCGCCGGCTCTCATCAACGGCTGCACGTAGGCCGCGTCCTCGTGGACGGTCAGCACCAGCACCTGGGTGCCGGGGCATTCACCCTTCACCCGCTCCGTCAATTCGAGGCCGTTCAGTCCGGGCATCGAGACGTCGACCACGGCGACGTCGGGCGCGACGGCGCGGATCATCGGCAGCGCCTCTCCGCCGTCGGTGGCCTCGCCGACGAGCTCGACCTCCGGGTCGGCGTTCAGCAGCGCCCGGATGCCCGCGAGGACGACCGGATGGTCGTCGGCCAGGATGACGCGAATACGGTCCATGCTGTTCCCTCTCGTGGGTCAGGCGGCTGGCGTCACCGGGATGCGGACGAACAGCGTGGTGCCGACGCCCGGGGATGCCTCCAGCGCGAGCGTGCCGTTCAGGAGGGTCAAACGCTCGCGGATGCCCGAGAGACCCAGCCGCGGCTCCGTCGGCGTGCGCCCCACAGAAACGGCAGGGCCCGGTTCGAAGCCGACGCCATCGTCCTCGATAATGACCTGGACCTCGTTCGGGCGACGGTCGACGCAGACGCTGACGGTGGCCGCGCGGGCGTGCTTGAGGACGTTGGTGAGCGCCTCCTGCACGATCCGGTAGACCGCGCTCTCGACGGCCGCCGGGAGGCGCGACGCATCCCCGACGAACTCCAGATCGGATCGGACGCCGTGGCGCTGTCCCCACTCGCGCAGCAGCGTCGCCAGCGCCTCGCGCAGCCCGAGGTCGTCCAGGGCGGTCGGGCGCAGGTCGATGGCGGCGCGGTGGATGTCGCGCCCGATCTCGCCGGCGAGGCGCTGCAGCCACTGGATCTGCCGTCCGGCTTCGGTCGAGGTTTCATGCGCGTCGAGCAGACGTTCCAACCCCTTGAGGCCGAGCGACAGGCCGGTCACCGTCTGGCCGACCTGGTCGTGCAGCTCGCGGGCGATCCGGCGCTGTTCATTCTCTTGTGCCTCGCCGAGGCGGCGCAGCAGGTCGAGCCGCTCCGCCTCGGCCCGCTTGCGCGGCTCGATGTCCGAGACCACGCCGTAGACGAGGCCCGCAGGGTCCCCCTGCCGAAGCCGGGGCGCTCGCCCGGTCAGGCGCACCCAGCGCGACGCCGAACCAGCCTGGAAGACCCGGAACTCCACGTCGAGGGTCTTGCCCTCGGCGAGGCTTCGCCGCACCGCCGCCGCCATCCGCTCCCGGTCGCCGGCGTCGACCGCCCGGAAGGCGATGTCGGCATCCGCGGTCATTTCGCGCCCCTCCGGCACCTCCGCTTCCCAACCCAGGAGCTCGGCGGCGCGTCGGGAGGCCGTCACGGTCTCCTCGGCCGTATCCCACCGTAGGGTGCCGAGCTCCGCGGCCTCGGCGGCGACGGCGCCCTGCTCCTTGCTCGACCGCAGGGCGAGGGCGAAGCGCGCCTGCTCGCCCGCCCTCCGCTGGGCCATGTCGCGCCCGACCAGCCCGACCAATGCGAGGCCGAGGCCGATGCTCAGCACGCTGCCGCCGGCCAGCAGGATGTAGGAACGCGAAACCGGCGCGTTCAGCGTGGCGACCGGCATACCGAAATGCACCGACCAGCCGCCGGTGTCCTTCAGGGTGCGGTAGACGACCTCGACGTCCGGCCCTTCCAGCGTCGATCCGGTGTAGAAGCCCTGCGGCTCCCGCCGGATCGCCGCCAGCAGGGCGGCGCCGGCCGGGTGGCCGAGTTCCTCCGCCTCGGCCCGGGTGCGTGCGATGGTGTTGCCCGCCGCATCGACGATGGTCCCGACCCAGCCCTCCGGCGCGCCCGCGTCGCGAAGGATCGCGCTGACCGCGCTCGTGGCGAGACCGACCGAGAGGACGTGGCGGAGCGTTCCGTCCCGGACGACCGGCACCCGCAGCGCGATGAGGCGCTTGCCCGAGATCGGCCCGAGCGGCCCGATCCCGCCGACCACCGGCCGCCCCGTCCGTACCACCGCATCGAAGCTCGCGCGGTCGGCGGTGGGTCCGAGCTCGTCGTCGAGGGAGCGGAGGAGGTTGACGACCTGCACGCCGTCGGGACCGGCGAGCTCGACGGTCTCCCAGAGCGGGTGCTCCCGCCTCAGTCGCTCGGCCTCGGCATAGAAGGCGGTGAGGTCCGGCCGGTCGAGGCTCGCCGAGGCGGCCTCGGCTCGGAGGACCGCGATCTGCGTGGCGATGTCGGAGGCGACGCGCTCGGCCACCCGGGCCACGCTCGCCACGGCGGCGCTGCGGGTCAGTCCACGTTGCTGCTGCGCCATGAGCGTCGCCACCCAGCCGCTAAGCAGCAGCACGGGAATGGCGGCCGCCACCGCGAGCGCGACGAAGGTCCTGCCGTTGCCGCGATGGATCTCGGGGCGGCCGGCATCGCCGTTCTCACGTCCGGCGGACATGCGGGGGCAACCGATCAGGCGGGGCCGTGGCGGACGTTCCCGCCGGTGAGACCGGCCGAGCCATGCTCTCCACCACAGGGTCGGCCGCGACTGCGCTGCCCTCGACAGGCATGCCGGCGATGCCGTCATCCCTCAGCACGCGCGGGTCGGTCACCGTCTGCTCGTCGCCGAGGAGGCGACGTCCCGACGCGATCACCTGCAGGACTTGGCGGTCGCCCCCGGTGGCGGCGTTCCGTTCCAGGTCCCGCAGCCGTTCGACGAGGTTCGGCGGCGCGGCCGCACAGTCCTGCAAGCCCGCCTCGACCAGGGCGGTGACCACCCGTTCGAGGCTCCCGAAGGTCCGGCCCTCGAACGAGCGGGGTCGCTTCCGTCCCATCGCCTCTCCGCCGCCTTCCCGACGGTCCTCAAATTTCTGCCTTAGGGCCAGGGAAACCAGGGGTCGAGAGAAAGGTCCGCGACCTAGACCAAGTTCGGGTCAACCGCCCCGTTCCGGGTCACGGGGCCGCGAGCCGTCACGGCCGGATGGGGAACTCGCTCGGCGAAGTCCCAGGTCGATCCATCGTAACCCTCGTACCAGGCCCGGCGCTCGCGGGAGTCGGCCGGATGGGGGCAGGCATCCCGCGGTCGCCCGAGAGCCCGGGCGCGGGATCCCTGCATGATGACGTCCATGAGCATCGCCACTCCCTCCACCGCCTCGACGTTTACGAAGTGGCTTCGAGTAGCGCCCGTATCCTAGCTGGCGACAAGCGGTTTCGCCGGGCGCTGCCGCTCTCACCGACGCCTGTCAGGTTCATCCCGACACCGCCCGGGCGCTGGAATGCTTGGGCGTGGCCCCGCGGACACGGGACCATGCATCGGGGGTCAGGAGTTCTTGTTGTACTTGAACTCGGGCGCGTTCTTCAGTGCGTCCTTGTCGGTGTCGACCATCGCCTTGAGCTTGCCGTCCGCCTTGTGCAGGAAGATCGACGAGGGGTCGACCAGCACGTAGCGCTCGCCCATGCCGAGGAAGCCGCCGACGCTGACGACGACGCCGGTGACCGTCTTGCCGTTGTCGATGACGAGATCCTCGACCTCGCCGATGGTCTCGTTCTGCTTATTGTAGAGGTTCTTGCCGACAAGCTTGGACGAGGTCACCTCGGCCGGCTTGGCGGTGACGAACTTGATCTTGGCGGTCGCGGTGTCGGCCATGGTCATTCCGCCCACGCCGCCTGCCGAGGTCGGCATCGCGGTGCCGGCCGGCGGCGTTTTCATCTGGTTGGTCTGGGCGTCGGCTGGCGGCTGGGCCGCCTTGTCCTGTGCGAGCGCGGGGCCGGCGAGCACGGAACTCGCGAGGAAGACGCCGAGTGCGAGGTTCTTCATCGGTTTCACCTTTCTATGCTGACGTGGGCTTGACCCGTCCCGAGGTCGGACCGGCGCACGCCGAGGGAGTCGGGAACGGGTGGCGACCCGGCGGGAATGCCGAGTCTCCTCTACGAAGGTCAGTAGCCGCAGGTGCAGTAGGAGCCGCGGGCGCCGTACCCGTATCCGACCGGGGCATAACCGTAGCCGCCGTATCCCCCGTAGTAGGCCGGCCGGACCGCCGTTGCGGCGAGGCCGAGCCCGAGGCCGGCAGCCAGGCCGAGACCGGGATAGCCGCGGCGGTAGCCGTAGCGTCGCCCGTAGCCGTAGCGCGGACCTCCGAAGCCGACGCGACGGTACCCGCCGAAGCCGCGGCGATAGCCACGGAAGCCGACCGAACGGTGCCCACGGAAGCCGTGGCGGACGCCTCGGAAGCCGCCGTGGTGGCCGGCGAAGCCGCCATGGTGGAAGCCATGGCCCCTGCCGAAGGGCCGCGCCTCGCTCGACGGCGAGAACAGTACCAGGCTCGATACGGCCGCGATGGCCAGTGCGAGACGTTTCATCGGATTTCAGCTCCGTGATGGTGTGGCTGACCCTTGCGGGCCACGACCGTGATGGGTTCGACGGGGGGGCCTATGCCTTGGCCCTCGGGCCGGACGTCGCTGCGCCGGACCGCCGGGGACGCTCGGGCTCGGCGTCCCTCTCCCCGCTCATCGGGTGATCTGTGGCACCGTGGATGGGCGCGCAGTCGGAGAAGACCGCATTCCTGTCGGGACAAACCTGACACGCCCCTGGGCGCCGCCTCGGGGTCGGCTTGCGCGGCCGGTTTGGTTCACGAAAGCTTAAACCGGAGCCGCCGACCCTGTAGCCATCTTGCGGGCGACGGCTCCCGTCCGACCGATCACAGGGACGAGGGAGAGACATGAGGTCAGCCATCGTTCGGAAGGCTCGGCTCGCTTGGGGAAGACGGCCGGAGACCGGAAGCGCGGCCGGCACGGGCGACGCCCAGGTGCCGACGGTCCCGGCGGACGTGTCCATCGAGGACTGGGCACGCCTCGGCGGTGGCCTGGCATCGGCCGACGCCGACCTTCAATGCGTCCTTGGCGGCACTGCCACTGGCGGCCGCGGCATCCGATATCCCGGTTATGTCGTGTCGCCATCGCCATGACACCGGATCGGGCCAGTCGGTCCTGCAGGCCCCGTCGACCTGCCGACGGTAGCGGCGCTGGCTAAGCGAGCTGCCGGGTCCGGCCAACGACAACGGCGCCACCTCGTGGCCGCTTTGGGCCGCGGGCGGGATGGCGGTGGATCTGCTCCTGCTCGTCGGCCTGGCCGGTATCCTCGCGTCCTGATGCCGGTCGTTCGCGAGCGCCGACGGTCTAGCCCGATTCGCACGCCCCGGAGCGAACCGGCCGAAGGAGATCTATCATGTCACGTTCCATGCTTCGCAAAGGCCACTGGCGGCAACTCGCCTTCGGGCCATGCCCTGCGGCTCCGCGCGCGTCCGATCTGGTCCTGGCCGTCGTCGCGACGTCCTTGCTCGCGAGCCTCTGCCTGCTGGCGGCGGCCAACGTCGCTGCCGACCTGGCAGGCTGACCGTCGCGGGTTTCGGCCGGCCTCCCGGACGGAACCGGCGGACGCGTCACCGCCGCCCGTGCCGGATACGACGGTTCGCGGGTTGTCCCTCTAACGGGACCACCGGCAACAAGGAGACGATCCATGCTCGACACCACCCGCAGGGCAACCGTCTACCGCATGGTGATGGAGAAGCACGTCTGCCCCTACGGCCTGAAGACCAAGGACCTGCTCGAACGCGAGGGCTTCACGGTCGACGACCACTGGCTGACCACGCGCGAGGAAACCGACGCCTTCAAGGCGGAGCACGGCGTGAAGACCACGCCGCAGACTTTCATCGGCGGGCGGCGCATCGGCGGCTACGACGACCTGCGGCGCCACCTCGGCAAGGAGGTCAAGGATCCCGACGCGACGAGCTACACGCCAGTCGTCGCCGTGTTCGCAATGACCGCCCTGATGGCGTTGGCGGCGAGCTACGCGGCCTACGGGACGCCGCTGACGATGCGTGCAGGCGAGTGGTTCATCGCCTTCAGCATGTGCGTGCTGGCCATCTTGAAGCTGCAGGACGTCGAGTCCTTCTCGTCCATGTTCCTGGGCTACGACCTGCTCGCTCGGCGCTGGGTCCGCTACGCCTACGCCTACCCCTTCTGCGAGGCGCTGGCCGGCGTGCTGATGGTGGCGGGCGCCCTGGACTGGCTTTCGATCCCGGTGGCCCTTTTCATCGGCACGGTCGGCGCCGTCTCGGTGGTCAAGGCGGTCTACGTCGACAAGCGCGAAATCAAATGCGCCTGCGTCGGCGGCTCGGGAAGCGTGCCGCTCGGCTTCGTCTCGTTGACCGAGAACCTGATGATGGTCGCGATGGCCGTCTGGATGCTGGTTGCCCACCACTGAGCGGAGGCCGCGATAGCCCCGTCCTGGCTGCACATCCTCGCCGCGTCATGCCTGCTGCTCGGCGCGGCATGCTCCATCGTTGTCGCCCATGACAATGGGCCACAACATGCTGACGTCGTGGCCGCCGCTGCTAGATCCGCTTCCTCCTACTGAGAAGACCTCTGGGCCGGCACGCTTGAATGTCCGCAAGGGGTCAGGAGTTCGCTCGCCGCATGTTCGGCTGTGCGCCATAAGCGGCCCCCCTAACAGAGTCGCTGGAATGGCCGCTTAGCCTTCGAAAACTGCCATTGGCATGGAACAGCAGGTCCCGGCGGCCACAACGTCCCCATGTTGGCGCCCAGGTGGCCGATGCGCCGCCGGGTTTCGAGGGCGCGGACCGCCGAAGACCGGAATCCTAACGAGACGCTTATGAGATTGGCTCCGCTTCCCGCTCGAACCCTAATGCGGTCGGGGGCAGATATGGAACGCGGTCTCCTGAAGCCCGCGCGAACCCAAGACACATGATGTCTCCCGCCGTTCAAGTTGCCGCCATCCATGTTCAGGCCCCCGCCTCGGATGCGGCCCGGTTCATCGTCGGCCAGGACCCGGAAGGCCACTGGGTCGCCATCGAGATCCACGGGCGCGCCGGCGGCCTGTTCCGGAGCTGCAAGGCCGCGGTCGACTACGCCGAGGACGAGACCGACCACCGGCCCGACGCCGTGCTCCTGTCCGGGGAGCGGATCGAGCTGCGCATTTGAACCCATGGCCGACGCCCTGGAGCGGTCGGCCCCGGCATCCCAGATCCTTCCCGTCGTCAACCGCAGGAGCTTCCCGTGTCCACCCGTTCCGTCCGAGCCCGCCACATCCGGCACATGGGCTCCGGACGCCGTGGCACCCAGGTCGTCCGTACTTCGGACCTCGTGCTCGCCGTCGCCGGCGTCGCCACGCTCGGCGGCTTCTGCCTCCTGCTTGCCGCCGACGTCCTGGGGGGTCTCGCGGGCATCTGACGCCCCTGGCCGGACCGTACCCGATGCCGGGCCGGTCCTAACGTGATACTCATACGGCGGACCCGTTCGCCCTCTCGAACCCTTATGCGGGAAGGTGCAGGCTCCGGTGACTTAAGCGTCCCGGGGCCTCCCATGCTCGCCTTTCCCTCGCCAGTCCTCGACATGACCTCCATCGGCGAGCGTCTCGCCCATGCGCGCCTCACGGGCGAACTCACCGATCTGGACCTTGCCGGCCTGGCAGACCTCGACGCGGCGGAGGACGTGCGCGACGCGGCCCTGAGAAAGCTTGGCTGGGCGCAGGTCGGCTACGCCCTTGTCGGCACGCATTTGGCGGTCGCACGGACGCTCCGCCTGGACGTACCGGTCGTCGCCCCGTTGATGCGCGAGACGGTGCTTGAGAATTCCTCCACCCTACGCCTGCCGCGTGGTGTGCTCGGCGCGGGCGTCAGTCTCTCCTTCCTGCTCGGTCGCTCGTTCCCGTTCACGGACGAGGAGCCGCTGACCGCCCGCAACGCGTCCCAGGCCTGCCTTGCCTGCCGGATCGACCTGCACGTACTGGGTCGGCGCACCCTGTCGCCGGCCGTCCTCGACGAACGCTCCGCGACCGCAGATCTCGGGCTCGACGTCGCACACGTGGCCGGCCCGTGGATCGAGGGCTGGGCAGCGACCGACCTCGCCGCGACCGAGGCCAGCCTCGCCATCGACGGCCACGTGGTCGTACGCGGCCACGGGCGCGACGTCATGGGCGACCCGTTCGCCGCGGTGGCCTGGTTGGCGCGACGGCTCACCGAACGAGGCTCTGGGCTGAGCGCGGGCGACCTCGTCTCGGTCGGTAGCTGCACCGGCTTGGCGCAGGTGCTACCGGGCCAGACGCTGTCGGCCCGGTTCGGCCACCTGGGCACCGTTTCGCTCGAACTGCGCTGAACGCATTGGCTCGTTTCGCTCTCGGCCACCGTCATGCGGTAGCGCGGGGCGCCCGCAAGGCGCCCTCATACGTTGCTGGGTGACCGAGCGCTCACCGACGCGTAGAGGCCCGCAGCGTCCCGCGCACCCCGCAGCCCGGTGGCGGTCTCCGGGTCCCTGAGCTTGCGCGCCACGCAGGCCAGGGCGTTCAGGTGCCCCCCACCTTCGCCTATGGGCAGCAGCAGTAGAAAGACGAGATCCACCGGCTGCTCGTCGACCGCATCGAAGTCTAGGGGCTCCCGCAGGCGCGCCAGCAGCCCGAACGGCTTCCTCATCGTCTCCAGCCGCGCGTGCGGAAGCGCCACACCGTCACCCACCCCGGTAGAGCCGAGCCCCTCCCGGCGGACGAGGGCACCGAGGATCGTGCCGGCATCGAGGTCGAGGGACCGGGCCGCACGTTGAGCGAGATCTTCGAGGAGGGCGGTCTTGCCGGAGGCGCGCAGGCCGTGGACCACGTCCGCCGGCGCGAGGATGTCGTCGATGGTCATCGCGTTGGCCGGCTCCATGCGGGGCTGGGTTTCAAGTGCTCGTCTCCGTCGTCGCCGGCTTGGTGTCGTTCGCCGCACGCAGCTTGAGGTTCGGTTCGTCGTCGGGGGCCCGCAGGCGATAGCCGACGCCGGTCTCGGTGAGAAGGATGCGCGGGCGCTCCGGGTCAGCCTCCAGCTTCTGGCGCAATTGGCGCATGTACACGCGCAGGTATTGCGGCTCCGACGAGACCGAGACCTCGTGCATCAGCTGGGCGTGGGTCAGGACCTTGCCGGCATGCAGCACCAGCACGCGTAGGAAGTCGTACTCCCTCGGGGTCAGCTTCACATCGGCGTCGTCGACCTTGACTACGCGGCGGACCAGATCGACCGAGAGCCCGTCGACCCGGAAGACCGGGCGCTCGCCGCGGGCGGCCAACTGGTGGCGCAGGGCCGCGCGCAGGCGGGCCAGGAGCTCTGCCATCCCGAAGGGCTTGGTCACGTAGTCGTCCGCGCCGAGGTCGAGGGCCTCGACCTTGCCGCCCTCGTCGTCCCGGCTCGACAGGACCACCACCGGAAGACCCGGATGGGTCACCCGGATCGCCCGGAGCAGGTCGTGCCCGCGCATGTCGGGCAGGCCGAGATCGAGGATGACGAGGTCCGGGCTCTCTTGAGCGAGCACCTCCAGGGCGGTGGCGGCGTTCGGGGCTTCCAGGATGGCATAGCCCTGCGTGGACAGGCCCATGCGCAGCAATTTGCGGATCGGGGGCTCGTCGTCGATGACGAGGATGGTCGGGCTCATGCGGCGAGTTCCCTTGGCGTTGTCCGTGCCGGGACCGGGAGCGTCACGGTGAAGGCGGCACCCAGCCGGTCGCGCCGGTTGCCCGCGGTGACGGTGCCGCCCATCGCCTCGACGAACCCGCGGGAGATGGCGAGGCCGAGCCCGGTGCCGGCCCGGACGTGGTCGCTCTTCCGGACCCGGTAGAACTTGTCGAACACCCGTTCGACGTCCGCCTCCGGCAGGCCGAAGCCCTCGTCCAGCACCTCGATCCGGACCGCCTGGCCGTCGTGCCGGGCGCGGACCGTGACGGTGGAGCCTTCGGGCGCGTACTTGGCGGCGTTGTCGAGGAGATTGACGAGAACCTGCTCGAACAGGACCGGGTCGAGGCGCAGGGTCGGCAGGTCCGGGTCGATCTCGACCGCAACCACGTGACCCGCCATGACCTTCTGGGTGCGACGCAGGGCGGTGTCGACGGTCTCGGCCACGTCGTGGGGGGCGAGGTTCGGCGCCACGGCGCCGGCCTCCAGCCGCGTCATGTCGAGCAGGTTCACGATGAAGCGGTTCAAACGCTCCGATTCCTCGATGACCGTCGCGAGGAGCTCGCCCTTGGCCTCGGCGGGTAGGGCCGCGTCGAGGTCGCGCAGGGTGGTGGCGGCGCCGAGCACTGAGGCCAGCGGGGTCCGCAGGTCGTGGCTGATCGAGGTGAGGAGCGCTTGGCGTAGCCGGTCGGTCTCGGCTGCGCGCTCGGCCCGGTCGAGATCCTCCACGAGGCGCACCCGTTCGATGGCGAGCGCGCCCATGTCGGCGAGCGCGTCGAGGAGGCGCCGGGCCTCGGGCGTCAGGATCGGTCCGGTGCCGTCCGCGTCGAGGCCGATCACGCCGATGATGCCGCGTCCGGTGCGCATCGGCAGGAACAGGCGCTTGGCTCCTGGCAGGGTGTCGGCGCCGCGCCCCGCTGGGCGCTCGTTGTCGAAGGCCCATTGCGCTGCGGCGAGATCCGCCTCGTCCAGCATGTCCTCGGGCGGGTAGCCGGCCCGGACGGTCACGGCCTTGCCGTCCGGCAGCAACAGCACGACGCGCACCTTCAGCATGGCGGCGACCTGGGCGGAGGTCGCCCAGAGCACGTCGTCGAGGGTCCCACAGGCCGCGAGCTTGCGCGAGAAGCCGAACAGCCGCTCGGTCGCCTTGGCGCGTCCCTGACTGACGACGGCGGTCCGGCGCGCCCGGGCGGCGAGGTTCGAGACCAGCACCGCCACCACGGTGAAGAGCAGGAAGGCCGCGACGTTGGTCGGGTCCGAGATGGTGAGGGTGTAGACCGGCGGCAGGAAGAAGAAGTTGTAGGAAAGCGATGACACGACCACCGCGACGAGGGAAGGGCCGAGCCCCCAGCGCACGGCCACCGCCACGACGGCGGTGAGCAGCATGAGGTCGGCGTTCTCGATGCCCGTGTAAGGCTCCAACAGCAGGGCGAGCCCGAGCGCCGCGCCGGTGGCGAGCAGCGCGACGATATAGGTCCGGGCATCGAAGGCGGCGGGCGGGGCGACGGTGGCCACGGGCCGGCGCGCGCCTGCATCGGCCGTTGGCATGGCCTCGCCGGGGACGACGTGGACGCTGATGTTGCCGCTGCGGCGAACAAGGTCGTGCACCACCGAGCCGTTGACGAGCTCGAAAGCCCAGGAGCGTGTCGCCTTGCCGACGACGATGTGGTTGACGTTGGCAGACTGCGCGTAGGCCAGGATCTCGTCGGCGATGCGCCGCCCGCCCGGCAGGGTGACGGCATCGCCCCCGAGCCGGTCGGCGAGGCGCAGGACCTCGGCGATCCGGTCGCGCTCGGCCTCGGTGAGGGAGGCGGCCCGCGGCCCTTCGACCACCAGGGCGGTCCAGGGCGCGTGTAGGCGGTCGGCGAGGCGCTTGGCGTAGCGCACCAGGCTGGCGGAGCGCGGGTCCTCGCTTACGCAGACCAGCACGCGTTCCCCCGCGGCCCAGGGGCCGGGGATCGCGTTCGCCCGCATGTGGCTCAGGAGCTCGTCGTCGACCCGGTCGGCCGTGCGGCGGAGCGCGAGCTCTCGCAGGGCCGTGAGGTTGCCGCGCGAGAAGTAGTGCTTCAGCGCCCGCTCGGCGTTCGTCGGAACATAGACCTTGCCCGCTTTCAAGCGCTCGATCAGGTCGTCGGGGTTCAGGTCGACGACCTCGATATCGTCGGCCCGGTCGAGGACACCGTCGGGCACGGTCTCGCGCACCCGGATGCGGGTGATGGACGCCACCACGTCGTTGAGGCTCTCGACGTGCTGGATGTTGAGGGTGGTCAGGACGTCGATGCCGGCGTCGAGCAACTCCTCGACGTCCTGGTAGCGCTTGGGGTGGCGAGAGCCGGGCGCGTTGGTGTGCGCAAGCTCGTCCACGAGCGCGATCTGCGGCCGGCGGGCGAGCAAGGCGTCGAGGTCCATCTCCTCCAGGACCGTGCCGTGGTAGGGCACGGCGCGGCGTGGGACGACCTCGAATCCGTCGAGCAGCGCCTCGGTCTCAGCGCGCCCGTGCGTCTCGACCACGCCGACGACCACGTCGGCGCCGGCCTTCAGCCGGGCGCGTCCGATGGTGAGCATCTCGTACGTCTTGCCGACGCCGGGCGCGGCGCCGAGGAAGACCTTGAGCCGACCGCGCGTCCGCTCCTCCCGGCGCGCCGCTTCGAGCAGCGCGTCGGGCGATGGGCGGTTCGGGTCGCGGCCGGTCTCGGGCATGATGGCTCCTCAGCGCTTGGCGAGATCGTCCAGGGCCATGTTGAGCGCCAGGACATTCACGCACGGCTCGCCGAGCAGGCCCAGGGTACGACCCTGGACCTGACCGGCGACGAGGTCGCGCAGCTTGTCCTCAGGCAGGTTGCGGGCCTTTGCGACCCGCGGCACCTGGAAGAAGGCGGCCTCGGGCGAGACGTCGGGGTCGAGGCCCGAGCCGCTCGTCGTAACGAGGTCGACCGGCACCGGTTGTCCCGGGTTCTGCCCGCGCAGCGCATCGAGGTCGCCCTTCACACGCTCCGCCAGTGCAGCGCTGGTCGGCCCGAGGTTCGAGCCCGCGGAGCTGGCGGCGTTGTAAGGCGCCGGCACGGTCTTGCTCGCGTCGGCCGGGTCGGCCGCGGTCGTGGCCGAGGGGCGGCCATGGAAGTAGCCCTCGCCGGTGAAGCCCTGCCCGATCAGGCTGGAGCCGACGACCTTGCCATCAAGCTCGATCAGGCTGCCGGCGGCCTTGGCGGGGAAGACCGCGCTGGCGATGCCGGTGACGGCGAGGGGGTAGGCAAGACCGGTGACCGCGGTCAGGGCGACGAGCAGGACGAGGGCGGGGCGAAGCTGGTTCAACATGGCAGGTCTCCTTCGACCTTCGGTTCAGGCGAGATGGAGGGCGGTGACGGCAAGGTCGATGGCCTTGATGGCGACGAAGGGGACGACGACGCCGCCGAGGCCGTAGATCAGGAGGTTGCGCCGCAGGAGCGAAGCCGCGCCGACTGCCCGGTAGGTCACACCCTTCAGCGCGAGCGGGATCAGGGCGACGATGACGAGCGCGTTGAAGATGATGGCCGAGAGAATGGCGCTCTGGGGCGAGGAGAGCCCCATGACGTTGAGCGCCTGGAGCTGCGGGTAAAGAGTCAGGAACATCGCCGGGATGATGGCGAAGTACTTCGCCACGTCGTTGGCGATGGAGAAGGTGGTGAGCGCCCCGCGGGTCATTAGCAACTGCTTGCCGATGCCCACGATCTCGATGAGCTTGGTCGGGTCGGAATCGAGATCGACCATGTTGCCGGCCTCGCGCGCCGCCACCGTGCCGGTGTTCATGGCGACGCCGACATCGGCCTGGGCGAGCGCGGGCGCGTCGTTGGTTCCGTCGCCGCACATGGCGACGAGCTTGCCCTCGGCCTGCTCCTTCCGGATCAGCGCCAGCTTGTCCTCCGGCGTGGCCTGGGCGAGGAAGTCGTCGACGCCGGCCTCGGCCGCGATGGCCGCCGCGGTCATCGGATTGTCGCCGGTGATCATCACCGTGCGGATGCCCATGCGGCGGAGTTCCGCGAAGCGCTCGCGGATGCCGCCCTTCACGATGTCCTTCAGGTAGACCACGCCGAGCAGGCGGCCGTCCTTGGCTACCGCGAGCGGGGTGCCGCCTGCCTTGGCGATATCCTCGGCGATGGCCCGGATCTCGGCCACGACCCCCGTCTCGGCCTCGGGGCGGACGGCCAGGGCGAGGTTCGAGCCGCGGGCCGCCATCGGCTGTCCAGTCACCGAGGCGATGACGGCTTCGACCGCACCCTTGCGGATGGACGAGCCGTCGAGGTCGACGCCCGACATCCGCAACTGGGCGGTGAAGGGCACGAAGGTGGCGTTAAGCCCGGCCATGTCGCGGGCGCGGATGCCGTACTTGTCCTTGGCCAGCACGACGATGGAGCGGCCCTCCGGCGTCTCGTCGGCGAGCGAGGCGAGCTGGGCCGCGTCGGCGAGATCCGGCTCCGAGACGCCGCGGACGGGCCGGAGCTCGGTCGCCTGACGGTTGCCCAACGTGATGGTGCCGGTCTTGTCGAGGAGCAGCGTGTCGACGTCGCCGGCCGCCTCGACCGCGCGGCCTGACATGGCCAGCACGTTGAAGCGCACCAGACGGTCCATGCCCGCGATGCCGATGGCGGACAGGAGCGCGCCGATGGTGGTCGGGATCAGGGTGACGAACAGCGCCACCAGGACGATGACCGGGATGGACCCGCCGGCGTAGCTCGCGAAGCTCGGGATCGAGGCCACCGCGAACACGAACACGATGGTGAGACCGGCGAGCAGGATGTTCAGCGCGATCTCGTTCGGGGTCTTCTGGCGGGACGCGCCCTCGACAAGCGAGATCATGCGGTCGACGAAAGTCGAGCCGGCGGCGGCGGTGATGCGCACCTTGATCTCGTCGGAGAGCACCTGCGTGCCGCCGGTGACCGCCGAGCGGTCGCCGCCCGATTCCCGGATGACGGGGGCGGACTCGCCGGTGATGGCGGCCTCGTTGACGCTCGCCACGCCCTCGATCACCTCGCCATCGGAGGGGATCAGGTCGCCGGCCTCCACGAGGACGACGTCGCCGACCTTGAGCGAGGTGCCGGACACCATCTCGAAGTCGCGTCCCTGGCCGGTGAGGCGCTTGGCCTGCATCTCGGTGCGGGTGCGGCGCAGGCTATCGGCCTGGGCCTTGCCGCGCCCCTCGGCGAGCGCCTCGGCGAAATTGGCGAACAGCAGCGTGAACCACAGCCAGAGGACGATCTGGCCGGAGAAGAATAGGTCGCTGCCCCCGGTGACGAGGTCGCGGGCGAAGAGCACGGTGGTGAGCGCGGCGACGACCTCGACTACGAACATGACCGGGTTGCGGATCATGGCGCGGGGGTCGAGCTTCCTGACCGAGCCGAGGAGCGCGGGCCCGACGAGGGCGGCGCTGAAGAGCGATGAGTTCTTGCGGGACATGGGTTCGGGTGTCCGGAGAGGGGCGAGGGGACCCGGCGGGCGACGCCGGGCCTTGCCGGTTCAGGGGGCGGTCGCGCCGGTGGCCAGGGTGAAGGCCGCGCCGAGGGCGAGGCCGCCGAGCAGGACGACGCCGAGGAGGGCCAACACGAGATCCGAGGCGCGTACCGGCTTGGCCTCGGAACCGTGGGGTCGGCGTCGTGACGGCCGGTGCGGCATGAGGTGGTGGCGCGGGATGCGCCGGTTCGGGAGGGTGCGTGGCATCTCAGCTCCCCGTGCCGAAGGTCTGGCCGGCCGCGCCGGCGAGGTGCTCGACCACGGGGCCGAGCGCCAGCGACGGGAAGAAGGTCAGCCCGCCGACGATCAGGATGACGCCGACCAGCAGGCCGACGAACAGGCCGCCATGGGTTGGGAACGTGCCGGCGGAGGCCGGGACCCGCTTCTTGGCGGCGAGCGAGCCCGCGATGGCCAGGGCCGGGATGATCACGAAGAACCGTCCGACCAGCATGCCGAGCCCCAGCAAGCTGTTGTAGAACAGCGTGTTGCCGCTGAGCCCGCCGAAGGCCGAGCCGTTGTTGGCCGCCGCCGAGGTGAAGGCGTAGAGGATCTCCGAGAAGCCGTGCGGCCCGGCGTTGGCAGGGCCGGCGAGGCCGGCGGCCGCCACGGTGGCGACGGCGGTTCCGCCCAGCATCATCAGCGGCAGGCACAGGATGGCGAGCATGGCCATCTTCACCTCGCGCGCCTCGATCTTCTTGCCCAGGTATTCCGGCGTGCGCCCGACCATCAGGCCGGCCACGAAGATCGCCACCACGACGAAGACCAGCATGCCGTAGAGGCCCGCCCCGACGCCGCCGACGATGATCTCGCCGAGCTGCATGTTGATGAGCGGGATCAGGCCGCCGAGCGCCGTGAAGCTGTCATGCATGGCGTTGACCGCGCCGCACGAGGCCGCGGTGGTGACGACGGCGAACAGGGCCGAGGCTACGATGCCGAAGCGGACCTCCTTGCCCTCCATGTTGCCGCCCGTCAGCCCGAGCCCGTTCAGCACGGAGCTTCCCGAAGCCTCGCTGCCGTAGGTGACGGCGACGCCGGCCAGGAACAGCACGCCCATAGCGGCGAGGATGGCCCAGCCCTGGCGGTCGTCCCCGACCATGCGGCCGAAGACGTTCGTGAGCGCGGCGCCCAGCGCGAAGATCGAGACGATCTGCACGAAGTTCGACAGGGCGGTGGGGTTCTCGAAGGGGTGCGAGGCGTTGGCGTTGAAGAAGCCGCCGCCGTTGGTGCCGAGCATCTTGATCGCGACCTGGCTCGCCACGGGGCCGACCGCGATTGTCTGCTTGGCGCCTTCCAGCGTCGTGGCGTCCACGTAGGCGCCGAGCGTCTGCGGCATGCCCTGCGAGACCAGGAACAGCGCGTAGACGAGGCAGATCGGCAGCAGCACGTAGAGGGTGCAGCGGGTCAGGTCGACCCAGAACGAGCCGACCGTCCTGGCCGAGGCTCGGGCGAAGCCGCGGATCAGGGCCACGGCGAGCGCGATGCCGGTGGCCGCCGAGAGGAAGTTCTGGTGCGTCAGCCCCAGCATCTGGCTGAGGTACGAGAGGGTGCTCTCGCCGCCGTAGTTCTGCCAGTTGGTGTTGGTGACGAAGCTCGCCGCGGTGTTGAAGGCGAGGTCGGGCGCCACCGCCGCCTGGCCCATCGGGTTCAGCGGCAGCACGTCCTGCAGGCGCAGCACCGCGTAGAGCAGCAAGAAGCCGAGCACGTGGAAGGCGAGCATGGCGAGGCCGTATCCGAGCCAGGTCTGCTCATGGCGCTCGTCGATGCCGGCGACGCGGTAGAGCCCGCGCTCGACGGGGGCGAGCACGGGCGAGAGAGGGGTTCGCTCCCCGGTGAAGACGCGTGTCATGTACCAGCCGAGCGGCTTCACGAGCGCGACGATGACCGCGCAGAACAGCGCGATCTGTATCCAGCCGTTAGGGGTCATGGGATGTGGTCCGGCAAGGCCGCTCAGAACCGCTCGGGGCGGATGAGGGCGTAGGTGAGGTAGACGAGGAGGCCGGCGGTCACGAGGGCGCCGAGGGCGAGGTCGAGGGTCATGGCGGCGTGCCTCAGAGGCGTTCGCAGAGCGTGGCGTAGGCGGCGGCCAGGCCGAAGAAGGCAAGGCCCCCGGCCAGGAAGACGATGTCGAGCATGGGATGTCCCGTATCCGTTCGGCCCGCTTGTCGCGGTCGTTCCGCGACCGACGGGGGCCGACCCCGAATGTGGACGGGAACCGCATTAGGGTTCGAGACGGAAAGGGAGGCGATCCTATAAGGAACTCATTAGGATGGGCCCAATTCCGAGGCTCGTCCGGAGCCTTTGGGGCGTGCCTTCGGACGCCAGGCTGCCTGCAGCTCCTGGCAGGCTCCCGGGGCGTCGACGAGCATGGCTTTCGGGCAGGCGGCGCGCCAGAGCGTGCGGTCCACCTGGATCACGCCGGTGTCCGCCCCTGCGAAGCCGCTGTACGGCACGCCGCAGGCCGGGCAGCGTCCGACGACGCGGCGGAGATCCGCGGCTCGGGCGTCCGCAGGGACCGGGTCGGGGGAAGCCCGGCTGGACGGGAAGCGGGGCGTGACGCCGGCAAGGCGAGCCCGCAGGCCGAGTGGGGACCCGGCGCTCAAGATGCGGGCAGCAGGTCGAGGGCGTTCAGGGCGAGCAGCGCGAGGGACAGGGCCGACCAGGAGCCGAGGACCAGGATCATCAGGGCGAAGACGCGGTCGGCCCTGCATTCGGCGGCGATGTGCCGTAGGACTATCATCTGCAAACTCCACCCGGGCGACGGCCCGGTGGGCGAGAAGTCCTCGTTACCCCGTTAAGGAACAAGACGGAGACCGGGCCTCCGGCATAGGTAACTCATAAGGACCGGTCGACGGGGCTGGCGACACGGGACCGGGGCCGATGCGCATCCGATGCGGGTACGGCTCCATTCGCCGGTCCTAGGCGCCACGGGGTGCGAACAGGATGAGGGCGCTTCCCAGCAGGCACACCACGCCGCCCGCGATGTCCCATCGGTCGGGTCGGTGTCCCTCGAACCCCCAGAGCCAAATGATGGCCGCAACGATGTAGATGCCCCCATAGACCGAGTAGGCCCGCCCGGCGGCCTCGCTCTTGGCCAGCGTCAGCAGATCGGCGAACACTGCCAGGGAAAGCATGCCGGGCGCCAGCCACCAGGGCGACTTGTCGAGGCGCAGCCAGGCCCAGAATGCGAAGCAGCCGGCGATCTCGGCCAGCGCGGCGGCGGCGAACACGGGATAGGTCGGCATGGTCGCGTGTTCGCACGCACGGGCCATGCGGCCAAGCCATGCTTGCACGCTGCGGGGTTCGGCGCCTGTGCCGCGCCGGCCTGGCCGCCGCTGCGCGATCCTGATGACTTCCTTATACCGCGCGCCCGCCATCCATCTCGTTTCCTTATGCGAGCCGTTTTAGCGTCGGGACCACGACCGCCCGAAGACGCGAGCCCGTCTTCCGCTCACCGACATCCCATCCGTCGGGCCGGTCACTCGAGGGCGTGCGGATGTCGCCGTGGGTTCACCGGCCGATCCGCACGCGGCGGGTCCTGGTGCCCTCGCATGAGACGGGCATGCCGGTCTGGCAGGACCAGCTCTACATCGCCATGGCGCGCGCGGCGACCGATGCGTCACGCTACTTCCGTATCCCAGTGGACAGGGCCGTCGAGATCGGCGCCCGGATCGACATCTGAGGACGCGGCGCCCGATCCGGAGCTGCAAAGGGGCCCGCTGCTGCGATGGGCTATTAGGCCGAGGCCGACGCACGACGGGTTGGTCAGGGTTTGGCGGGTTCGGCTGCCCGCGCAGTGCTCAGGGACGAGCGTACGGGCGCCAGACCCGGTGTCGCGGCTTGCACATGCCGGAAGGGGACCGAGACCGGCGCGACCTATGCCGGTCATGCTGTGCCACGACATGCTGATGTCGTGGCCGCCGCTGCTAGGTCCGCTTCCTCCCACTGAGCAGACCTCTGGGCCGACACGCTTGAATGTCCGCAAGGGGTCAGGAGTTCGCATGCCAGTTGTTCGGCTGTGCGCCAGTTCCGGACCTTTGACGGGAGCAGCCGCAAGGGCCGCTCGCCACCCAACAGCAGCCATTGGTCGAAGAGACCAGGCACCGCAGCCATTCACCCTCACGGTCGGCCTGCCAAGAGGGCTGAAGGCAAGCCGACCGCTATCGCAGGCCCCGGGAAGGGGCAACCACGCGGCCTCTGACGGGTCACACTCTAGAGCAACAAATAAATGAAATGAACGAGGATCGGGTGCCTTCGCGGATCATTCTAAATTGATCAAGACAGTATTAATTTTTCTGAAAATAATCGATTTTTGTACTTATGAATTAGTGCCAGTCTAGATTTGACATTTGCTTTTCGGCATATGCGGATAGCGTAGTTTTTGACCGTACCCTTTGACATCGATAGAAGGCGTGAGATGTCAGACGACGAGCGTCCTCCGACGATCAGATTGAATATGTCGCGCTCACGCCGCGTCAGGCGACGGATCAACTCTGTTCTCTCCCATGTCGAGGCGCGCTCCTGCGGATCGTCCGGACAGGGTGTCAGCGTAAGCATCCGCCCAGAGGGGGCAAGCGGGAAGTATTTGTCGAAACGCTCGATGTTGACGATGAAATCGTCGAGCATGATTGGGCCGTTCTGTTCGTTCTGAACGGCAACGGCGAGGAGGGACGGGTCCCTCTCGGCCGCGTCCCGCCAAGATCGTGAGGAGAAGAGTTCGACGCCGCACCGATCCTGCACCAAGGTCGGTTGCGGATTAAGCTGCGCGGCCTCCGAGATAAAGCCGCCCTGGCTGGTGGCGTCGAAGATCCGGCCGATATGGGCGCGTTCCAAGCCGTCGATGATGGGAAACGCTGCCTCGGCCCGCTCGATTTCGATTTTGCGGAAGTCGCCGCGTTCCCTCTCCAGAAAAAGGCCGATCGATGAGTTTCCGATCGTCGGCAGAAACAAGCCCAGTTCATCGCTTACATTGGCAACCGACTTGAAGACGAAGTTGTAGTTTCCGGCATCGATGGTATCAGCCGTACTCTTGAATTGCGACAACGCGCGTACACCGACCTCCTGGTACCGTCGCCAATGAGCCGCAAAGGGGTCAACGTCGGAACACAATTTATTGTAATGATCGCGCAGGGATTGTGGTACGCCCGACGTATACATGATTTCAGGAGGAGCTGTGTCTGAGAACCGGATGATCCAGCGGGCGCTGTGATGGATCAGGCATCCGAGTAGGTCGATGAGATTTTCATGGAAATTCATTTCACCGAGCGCGCGGGAGATGTTGCCGACACGCTGAAACCATTCCTGGCTGCCGAAATCCGTGAGCTTGGGACTATTTGTTCGCATCAGAGTCTTTCGCGAAAGCGATGAATTTCGACACCAGTTCGCCTTCCGATGCGACACCTGATTTCCGATAAAGGCGAAGCTTGATGTTTCGGATCGAGCCGCCACCTACTCCGAGCGTGCTCGAGATCTCGGGGTTCTTCATTCCCTTCAGCACGAGGCGGAGTACGTCGCGTTCGCGGCGTGTGAAGACGGTAAGTGGGTCCGCAACCTCGTTGGACACGTACGAGGTCGGTGCGGCCGTGACTTTCTCGAGCACTAGCATCGCTCCGTTCGGAGCGAGCGGAAAATCCGAATTGAGGCGCTTGGTCCGCAGGATCCATTCCTCCGAAATTTGTTCGACTCCGCCACTGACGGCGAGTGCTGCGGAAAGTTGCTTCAGCTTCGGAAAGCGATGCGTCGCTTGGCTCCAATTGCCGTTGGAGTAGACGTGGTGTCCTGCATGATCGAAGAGGGCTCTCGGAGATTGGATTGCAGGTGCGCCGGCCGAGAAATCCGATTTCCGCGTTTCGTTGAAGAGCAGGCCGAGATGAGATTGGCAGCACCCTTCGATCGCCGGATAGACGGTTTCGAGATTGCGAACCTCGTCTTCGGTGAAGAAGCCGTGCTTCCTTTCCAGGAAGATCGCGAAGCAGCTATGGGCCGTGATCGGTAGAATGATGCCTAACTCGTCGTCCATCCCGGCCGCCGCCAAGAATACATCGCTGTATCTCTTGTATGCAGCATCGTTCGATCGCAGCTGATCGAGCGTGAAGATGCCTGACTGCCTTTCGCTTCGCCATCGCGCCGAGAAAGGGTCGATCGACGCGCAAATCTTGGAATACACGCGTCGCGTCTGTGCTGAGACCCCGCGCGTGAACACAACGTCTGGATTTGTTTCACCGGCATATCGGATGATCCAGAAAGCATCGCTCGCGACCGTCATGTCGAGAAGGCCGATGAGTTCTTCGTGAAAAAAAGGCGAGCCGATGGATTGAATAACCTTGCCGATATGCAGGTTCCACGCGGGCGTTTTGAAGATGCTCGAAGCGTTCGCAGATCGGGACCGTGCCATTACTTCCGAGCCATCGATCCTGGGTCCTTTCGGACAAGTGCAGCCGCTGCGCCGCGACGAATGGCAGGTGCTGAGCAAACCGTTGGTGCCAAATTGCACCATTGCACTCCTGTGCAGCCGCGGCAATTGTGACCCGGAAGAAAAGTTCTTGATCGCAGGGCGTGCAAAGCTACTGGTGCGTTCTGACAGGAGAGCCTAGGCAAAGGCATGCCGCATGTCGCACTAATACTGATTTTTTCTCCATGATTTCAGTATTTTATCGAATATCGACAATCTCCTCCAGTGCGCTGAACCCGGTCCAGAATTTGTAGATCGCACGCTCAATCCCGCGCGGCTTCGTCGCGCGAGGCCGCGCGGGCTCTCCCCCAAGCGCGGCATCGAAAGGCCGGCGACGTCCGCGTTATGAGTCGATCGGGAGCATCGACACAAATATATAGCTCTCGTGCCGTGAACGAATTCTTGCCATTGAGAGTGTTTGTCGCTGAATTTATTGAGTGCGTCAATATTGCCGAAATATCCATTCCGACGCCGAACAACGGCGTGCATCGCTTGGGAGGGTAAGTCGTGACGATCGCAACGGCCGAGTTGTCGCCCGTTCCCGCCGAGGAAGGGCACCTGCAGAGAAGCATATCCTGGACGGGCGCGTTCTGGGTCGCGAGCGGCGTGCCGCCCCTCGTTCTATTCTCGATCGGTGGCATCGCCGGAGCGACCGGCACGCCTGCCTTCGCGATCTGGACGGCGTCGATGCTGATGGGCTTCCTGCAGTCCTTCGTCTACGCGGAGATGGCTGGGCTCTTCCCCAACAAGTCCGGCGGATCGTCGGTCTACGGCGCAGCCGCCTGGATGCGCTACGCCCGGCCAATCTCGCCGCTGCTGGTGTGGTGCAACTGGATCGCCTGGACGCCCGTCCTGTCGCTGGGCTGCACGATCGCCGCCGCCTACATCCTCAATGCCCTGGTGCCCGACCCGAACGCCACGATCCGGACATGGACGCTAGCCGCCGGCTCCATCGGTCCCGTGTCCTTCTCGCTGAACGCAGCCTTCTTCATCGGGGTCGCGCTCATGCTTTCGGCCTTCGCCGTGCAAGTTCGCGGCATCAGCGGCACCGCCCAAGTCCAGCGCATCATCGGTCTCGCTGTCATCATCCCGCTGCTCGTCATCGGCGTCGCTCCGCTGCTGCAGCACGGGGTGAATTGGGCCAACTTCACACCCTTCGTGCCGCTCGCCGAGGCCAACAAGCCGGCGCCCGGCGATTGGAATGCCACCGGCTGGACCCTCGTCCTCGGCGGGATGTTCCTCGCCGCGTGGTCAACCTATGCCTTCGAGACCTCGATCTGCTACACGAGCGAGTTCAAGAACCCCAAGACCGATACCTTCAAGGCGATCTTCTATTCGGGCCTGCTCTGCCTGACGATCTTCCTGCTGGTCCCGTTCACCTTCCAGAGCGAGCTCGGCCTCACGGGCATGCTGGATCCGTCGATCGTGGACGGTTCGGGCGTCGCGGCCGCCTTGGCCCGCATGGTCGGCGGCGGGCCGGTCGTGGCGAGCGCGCTCGTCATGCTCATGATCTTCGCGCTCCTGCTCTGCCTGATGACGGCCATGGCCGGTGCCTCGCGTACGCTCTACCAGGGCTCGCTCGACGGTTGGTTGCCGAAGTATCTCGGCCGGGCGAACCGGCACGGAGCGCCGATCGCCGCGATGTGGACCGGGCTCGCCGTCAATCTTGGCCTGCTGGCTATCGCCTGCGCCGATTCGGCCTCGTTCTTTTTCATCCTCGCGGTGTCGAACGCCGGCTACATCATCTTCAACTTCCTTAACCTGAATTCGGGCTGGATCCACCGTATCGACAACGGGCATCTTGAGCGGCCCTACCGGGCGCCCACGCTCCTCGTCGCGATCGGCACCTTGTTCGGCTTCACCAACGCGGTGTTCCTCGGGGCGGGCGCGAAGGTGTGGCACCCCTGGGCGCTGTGGGCCGGGATCGTCACGGCCGGTGCGATCATCCCGGTCTTCCTGTTCCGCCACTACGTTCAGGACCGCGGCCAGTTTCCGCCGCAGATGCTGCACGATCTCGGCGTCACGCGGACCGAGGCGCTGCTGAGCGGGCGCAAGGCCGGCCTCCTTCCCTACCTCACACTGGCGGCGGGCGTGGCCACCGTCCTCCTCGCCAACTTTCTCTTTCAGCTCTGACGAAACCGACCCGGGCGTTGCCGCGCACCGTCCGGGACCGTCGAAGACTTGGAGATCCCCGTGATCGAGATCAGCCAGTTCGACAGCCGGCCGACCTACGGCCGCCTCGCCCTCGATCAGAGGGCTAAGACCCACCTCATCGCCGCCGAGGACGAGGGCGCGGGCGCCATCCTCGACGTCTTCACAGGGGCGAGCGGCGCGCGCTCGCGGGCCATCCTGCTCTACGCGGAGACCGGGGATCTTGGCGCGCAGCGTTCGGATTCGCTCGCCTGCCTCGGCTGGGCGGCGTTTCATCCGGTAGCGAGCTGGAGCGCCCTGCTCGCCGACCTCGACAGCGTGCTCGAGGCCGCGACCATGGGCACACGCCTCTACGCCGCCGGGTCCGAGAGCTTCGTCGGCGCGGTGATCGCGCGGGCTGCGGGCTTCGGCGTAGTGCCGCACTCCGTCATTGCCGAGACGCGCGGCTCACTCGCCCGCCGCGTTCAGTGCGTGCACTGCAAGCACGTCGCCGAGGCGGTAACCGTTTCCCCCTACCGCTGCCCGGGCTGCGGACAGAGCCTGCTCGTGCGCGATCACTTCTCGCGCCGGCTCTCGGCCTTCCAGGGCGTGCGCATCGACGCCGAGATGCCCGGCGACATTCCCCCCGCACAGGAGCTGACACGATGAGCGGCGTCGAAATCCCGGTCCGCGTCACCGAGATCGAGCAGGCGACGCCGACGATCCGGCGTTTCCGGCTGGCGCGCACGGATGGCGGGACGCTGCCGCCCTTCGCCGCCGGGAGCCACGTCGTCGTGCTGATGCCGGCGGACGGCCGGACCATCCGCAACGCCTACTCGCTGGTCGACCGCGCCGAGGATGGTTCGAGCTACCGGATCGGCGTGCTGCGCACGCAGAAGTCCCGCGGCGGCTCGCGCTTCATGCACGAGCGCGTCGTCGTCGGCAGCGAGCTCAGGATCACGATGCCGGTGAACCTGTTCCCCCTGTTTCTGCCCGGGCGCCGGCATCTGCTGGTGGCGGGCGGCATCGGCATCACGCCGATCTACGCCATGGCGGAGGCACTGCGGCGCACCGGCGCCGATTACCAGATCCACTACGCCGTGCGCGGCGAGGCGCACGGTGCGTTCATCGCCGAACTACGCGCGCACCACGGCGACCGGCTGCGGCTCTATCGCAACGACTGCCAGGAAATCCTGGTCATGAGCGATATCCTGCCGAACCAGCCGCTCGGCACGCATCTCTACGTCTGTGGCCCTGCGGGGATGATCGAGTCGGTGCTCGACGAAGGGCGCGCGGCCGGCTGGCCGGAGGAGAACCTCCATTCCGAGCGATTCCAGGCGCCGCCGGCCGGGGACCCGTTCTCGGTGCAGCTGGCGCGGGCCGGGATCACCTGCGAGGTGCGCGGCGACCAGAGCCTGCTCGAGGCGCTGGAGGCGGCGGGCGTGGACGCGCCCTTCCTGTGCCGCGGCGGCGCCTGCGGCCAGTGCGCAGTCGATGTCTGCGAAGCCGACGGCGAGCTGATCCACAACGACCATTACCTGACGCCGGCCGAGCGCGCCTCCGGCAAGAAGATCATGCTCTGCGTCTCCCGCCTCGCCGGGCGGGAATTGGTTCTCGATCTGTAGAGCCCCGAACCCGCCGGGACGCGACACCGCCCGGCGCCGCACCGTCTCACGAAACGACAGGGGAAACGCCGATGACCCTTCACTTCAAGAAGGAATCGTTCCGCGACGATTTCACGTTCTCGAACTCGCCCGAAGCGATCCGCCGCTTCCCGTTCCCGTTCGAGAAGGACGAGTACATGTACTCGGTCAATATCGAGCAGCACATGCCGGGACCGGCAAAGTCCCCGTTCGAATTTCCGATCGACATCGATGAGCATTACCTCGCTGAAATGCACGACCGGGCACTCGTCCTGAAGGAGGATCCGGGTCGGTGCCAGTCGCTGCCGCACATGATCACCGCCGAGTGGGACCTCGTCGAACTCCTCATGGAGTCGATGGCCAAGCACTATCCCGAACATTTCCAGCTGACACGCGACGGCGACGCTTGGCACTGGGTCAACCGGCCGCTCGGGATCGACCAGCGTTTCACCTTCGGCGACACCGCGACCCTTCCCCGCCCACCGATGGAGTACATCACCCGCCAGTGCCAGGGCGATTTCGCGCTGCTCGACCAGCGGCTCGGCAATCTCTGGATGGATTCCGGCATGATCACCGGTCAGGCCGACTGGTCGCTCGATTTCGACATCGGGATGAACTTCATGGAATGGCACGCGCCAGTTCCGCTCGCGAAGGACATGGGCGTGTTCGAGCGCGCCTTGAAGTTCCTGCTCAATCTACAGCAGGGACGGCCGGTCCGGCGCCTCAACTGGACGATGACCATCAATCCTCGGCTCGATACCTCGCCGGAAAACTACGACAAGTGGGGCCGGGACCGGACGACGGTGACGCCCGAGAATGTCGGTGACAAGGTCCATCTGCGCGTCGAGCTTCAGGCAATGTGGCGCCTGCCGCGGTCGAATGCGATCGTGTTCTCGATCCGGGCTTACATGATCAGCATGGACGAACTCGTCACGGTGCCGAAATGGGCGCGGCGTTTCCACCGCGTGCTGCGCGACGTGCGGGGTGAGCTCGCCGAGTACAAGGGCCTGTCGCGCTACCGCGACAAGACGGTGGCGTGGCTGTCGCGCTACGACGACGGCGCGCCGACCTCGCCCGGCTTCGCACCCGACTGACGCCCGTGGCGGCACCCGTCGCCGCTCCTCTCAACCGCACCGACGTCTTCGAGACCGCGTCACCCGGCGCCGTCGCATACCTGAAGGTAGGACGAGTCATGACCACCGACACCTTTCCGCGCAAAAACGCCCTGGCGAAGCGGCATCACGAACTCGGCTCGAAGCTCGATACCGAGTGGAATGGGCGGCTGATCCCGCAGCACTACGACACCGACCCCCACGAGGAGGTCGCAATTGTTCGCTCGAAGGCCGGGCTGTTCGACGTATCGGCCCTGCGGATCATCAACGTCTCCGGTCCCGATGCCGCCGAGGTGCTGAACCGGATGCTGACCTCGGACGTGGGCAAGCTGAAGCCCGGACAGTCGTCGATCTCGAACATCGTGGACGAGAACGGCGCGCTGATCGACGACGTGCTCGTCTATTGCGACGGCCCGACCGCGTTCCGCGTGAGCCACGGCGGCGGCCGGCTCGATACCGTCATCGCCAGCTTCTTTGAGGGCTCGCAATCGACCTGCGATCGGGACGATGACGTCCATATCCTCTCCCTCCAAGGCCCCGCCGCGCTCGATATCCTGAGGCCACACACCGACCTCGACCTGACCGGCATCAAGTATTTCGAGCACGCGCCAACGACTCTGTTCGGCAGAAGTGTTTCGATCGGCCGTGGCGGCTACTCGGCCGAGCGGGGCTACGAGGTGTTCTGCGCGGCTGCCGATGCGGAGTTCCTCTGGGACAAGGTCATGGAGGCTGGCAAACCCTACGGGATCTGCGCCGCGTCGTGGGATTGCCTGGACATCGTCCGGGTCGAGGGCGCCCTGCTGTTCTTCCCCTTCGACATGCCGCAGGGCGACGAGACGCCCTGGGAGGTCGGCGCGGACTGGACAGTCGACCTGTCCAAGCCGGATTTTCACGGCAAAGTGGCCCTGGAACGGCGCCGGCGCGAGGTGCGCTACGCCAATGTCGGCCTGGAGATCGATGCCAACGGGGCGATCGAACCGGGCGCGAGGCTGGTCCGGGACGGGCGGACCGTCGGCCGGATCAACTCAACGACCTACAGCCGGCATTTGATGAAGTCGATCGCGCTCGCTCAGGTCACGTCGGATCTTACCGCCTTCGGGACGGAGTTCGCGGTGCGCTCGGACAAGGGCTCATTCACCGCGCACGTCGTGCGTATCCCGTTCTATGACCCGAACCGGCTGCGCACCCATCCGCTGGATGAGCGGGCCTGACCGGTGCAGGTGAGGTGGAGTGAACGGAGGGCGCGATGCAGCGCAAAGATCGGCGCACCGCGCTCCAAGTCCGGCACAGACGCGGCCGCGCAGCAAAGCCTCCGGAAATTCGCCGCGTCGGAGTGGAGACGCCATGACCCGATGCAGCCTCCAGGCCAGTGCTTCTCACGTATCTTGACAACCGGAAACGTCCATGTCGGTCGACCTGATTCGATGACATTGCGTTGCACAAATTGTGCGCAATTCGGTCTGAAAACCGTGCAGATGACCTGTTTTCAGGCAACATTTCGCTTGAAGATAAAATTTGTATCCCGTAGGGAATATGACAACGAAGGGACGTCGCAACATCGTGAGCGGCGTTCGATAAAAACACTCAGGGAGATCGTGGCATGACCACTTTGACGCCTCCGGCTGGAGGTGAAGCGATGCCGCTTGTCTCGACGCGCTCCGAGGGCGTCGCGGACTGTCTTATCTTCGCTCAGGAATATTCCCGTCGGACGCGACTGGCCGGCCTCGTCGGCGCCGCGCTGACCGGCGCCGCCGGCGCCGCCTTCATCGCCCGGATCGATGCGCAGGCGAGCGCCCTGCCGGCCCTCATCCTCGGCTTCTCCTTCGTGGGCGGCCTGCTCTCGACCTGGTCGCCCTGCGGCTATTCGAGCCTCTGCCTCCTGCGCCCGGTTGGGCGGCACGCGCGCAGCGCCCTCATCACCTACACGCCCACCTTCCTGCTCCATGGGGCCGGCTACGCCCTCGGGGCCGTGATCCTCGGCCTCGTCCTCGGGCTGGCCGGGGGGCTCCTCGGCTTTGCCGGCGCGTCGGTTCTCACGCTCGCCGCGCTCGGTCTCGCCGGCCTCGTCTACGGCGCGCATCAGCTCGGCTTCCTGCGCGTCCCCTATCCGCAGCGCCGGGCCCAGGTGCCGCACGACGCGCGGCAGCGCTTCCCGATGTGGTTCATCGGTGGCCTCTACGGGATCTCGCTCGGCCTCAACTATCTCACCTACGTCCAGACCCCGATCCTGTACCTCGTGACCGCGGCGGCCGTGGCAAGCGGCAACGTCACCTCCGCGATCGTGCTGTTCCTGGCCTTCAACGCGGGCCGCTTCCTGCCCATGGCGGTGAATTACCTGCCGGTGAGTGACATCGCCGTGCAGAACTGGCTCGCCCGCCGCCAGGAAAGTGCAGCTTTTCTCGACGGTGGATTGCTGATCGCGTTCGGCGCGGCGCTGCTGACCTTCGCCGTGCTCTGAGCGCGAGCGGGCCGGCGCCCGCTCACCCATCCCGCCCTTCGGTTTTTCGCACTCGCCTCAAGGAGAGAATGATGACGCACGCCTATGCCTCGCTTCGGCACGCCTTCCGCTACGGCTCGTCCGCCCTCGGTGCCGCGGCGCTCGCGGCCCTGATGGCCGCCGGCCCGGTCGCGGCCGCCGAGCCGGGTACCGCCGCCAAGCAGGCCGCCGCCGACCTCGCCGCCGGCAAGGCCGACGATCCGGTGGTGCTGAAGGCGCCCGCGCCGAATGCCCGGCGCGTCTACGTCTACGATCCGAAGCACTTCGCGGCGATCTCGCAGAGCTTCATCATCGACGGCGACACCGCCCGCGTCCTCGGCACGGCCGATAGCGGCTTCATGGGCAATCCGATCGTGGCCAGCGACGGCTCCTTCTTCGGCCACGCCAACACGGTGTTCTCACGGATCGCCCGCGGCAAGCGCACCGACTACGTCGAGCTGCTCGACCCGCGGACCGCGGACCCGATCGCCGACATCGAGCTGCCGAACGCACCCCGCTTCCTCGTCGGCACCTATCCCTGGATGACGGCGCTGACGCCCAACAACAAGACGCTGCTGTTCTACCAGTTCTCGCCGCAGCCGGCCGTCGGCGTCGTCGACCTCGTCGGCAAGAAATTCGACCGGATGATCGAGGTGCCGGACTGTTACCACATCTTCCCGTCGAGCAACGACACCTTCTTCATGCATTGCCGCGACGGCAGCCTGCTGAAGGTCAGCATCGGAGCCGACGGCAAGTCGCAGACCAAACGGACCGAGATCTTCCACAAGGAGAACGAGTACGTCATCAATCACCCGGCCTACTCGCCTAAGAACGGCCGCCTCGTTTGGCCGACCTATACGGGCAAGATCTTCCAGGTCGACCTGTCCTCCCAGGAGGCCAAGTTCCTTCCCGCGATCGAGGCCTTCACCGAGGCCGAGAAGAAGGACGGCTGGGCGCCGGGCGGCTGGCAGCAGGTCGCCTATCACCGCGACAGCGACCGCATCTTCCTGCTCGGCGACCAGCGCGCGGCCTCCAAGCACAAGGCGCCGAGCCGCTTCCTGTTCGTGATCGATGCCAAGTCCGGCAAGCGCCTCAGCAAGATCGAGCTCAAGCACGAGATCGACTCGGTCGGCGTGAGCCAGGATGCCAAGCCGCAGCTCTACGCGCTCTCCACCGGCGCCAAGACGCTGTTCATCTTCGATCCCGAGACCGGCAAGGAGATGTCGAGCGTCAACCAGCTCGGCGCCGGCCCGCAGGTCATCACGACCTCGGACATGTGACGATCATGTCCGCCATCGCCCTGTCCGACATCGCCCTGCCGCTCCTCGGTGAGCCCGTCGTCACGGTCTTCCTGCGGTCGTTCCTGATCCTGCTCTTCGTCGCCGCAGCCCTGCCGAAGCTGCGTCACGCCGACGAGTTCTTCGGGGTCGTGCGGAACTTCCGGCTGATGCCCGAGGCGATGGCCCGCCCCTTCGCCGCCGTGCTTCCCCTCGCGGAACTGGCGCTCGCGGCGGGTCTCGCGGTCCCGGCGACGGCCGCGATCGCCGCGGCGGGCCTCGGCGGCTTGCTGGTTCTGTTCGGCCTCGCCATCGCGATCAACGTGGTCCGCGGCCGGACAGCGATCGATTGCGGATGTTTCCGCAACGGCATGCGGCAGCCGCTCGGCTGGCTGCTCGTCGGCCGCAACGCCGGTCTCGCCCTCGCGGCCTTCGGCCTCGCCTGGATCCTGCCGGCGGCGCCCGCCGCCGGCCCCTTCGATCTTGCCGTCGGCTTCGCGGCCGCCGGCCTCGCCCTCCTCATCGGCTACGGCGCTTCGCTCTTGAACGGGCTTCAAGCCGGCGCGCGCCCCTCTTCCCTTTCGAAAGGCTGACTGCGATGACCATGCAGTTCCTGATCGCCTCGAACGTCCTGCTCTGGCTCGCCCTGATCGGCTGCGCCGTGCTCCTGCTCGGCCTGCTGCGACAGGTCGGCCTCCTCCACGAACGCTCCTCGCCCATGGGCGCCATGATCACCGATCACGGTCCCGACATCGGCGACGCCGCGCCGGTCTTCGACCTTCCCGACCATGCCGGCGCCACCGTGCGCATCGGCGGATTGAGCGCCGAGGGTCGCCCGACGCTGCTGATGTTCACCGCCCCGACCTGTCCGGTCTGCGACAAGCTCTTCCCGCTGATCAAGTCGATCGCCCGGGCCGAGAAGTTCGCGGTGGTGATGATCAGCGATGGGCAGCCGGACGAGCACCAGCGCTTCCTGGCCAAGCACGAGCTCGGCGACATCCGCTACGTCGTCTCGGCCGAGGTCGGCATGGCCTTCCAGGTCGGGAAGATCCCCTACGGCGTGCTGCTCGATGCCGAGGGCGTGATCCGCGCCAAGGGCCTCACCAACACCCGCGAGCATCTCGAGAGTCTGCTTGAGGCGGACAAGAGCGGCTTCGCGTCGATCCAGCAATTCATGACGAGCCGGAAGCACAGCCACGGCGCCAAGGCCGCCTGATCGAAAAGCCCGCCTGATCGAAAAGGCCGCCTGATCGAAAAGGCCGCCTGATCGCAGGCCGCCCGCGTCCGCAAACCCAGAACAGCGACGAGGAAACGATGCTCGGAAAATCCCAATTCGACGATCTCTTCGAGAAGATGTCCCGCAAGGTGGCGGGACATACCAGCCGCCGCGGCTTCATCGGACGCGTCGGCACGGCGGTGGCCGGCGTGGCGCTTGTGCCCCTGCTTCCGGTCGACCGCCGCGGGCGCGTCAGCCGCGCCAATGCCGCTGAGAGCGCGGGCGATCCTCGGGGCAAGTGGACGCCGCAGGACCATGACGTGCAGGCTTGCGATTACTGGCGCCACTGCTCCATCGACGGCAACATCTGCGACTGTTCCGGCGGCTCGCTCACCAATTGCCCGCCCGGCACCAAGCTCGCGTCCAGCTCCTGGGTCGCCAGCTGCTACAACCCGACCGACAAGCAGAGCTACCTGATCTCATACCGCGACTGCTGCGGCGCCAACATGTCCACCCGGTGCTCGTGCCTGAACACCGAAGGCGAGCTGCCGGTCTACCGCCCGGAATTCGGCAACGACATCATCTGGTGCTTCGGCGCCGAGGACGATGCCATGACCTACCACTGCACGATCTCGCCCATCGTCGGAAAGGCCGGCTGATCCCCGGCCGCGGCCTGCGGGCCGCGGCTCCCGGACAGCCCTGAGACATCGGAGTCGAACCCCATGCGCGTCCTCGTTCTCGCAGCAACGCTTGCTGCCCTCTCCGCCGGTGCGGCGCTTGCCGCCGGCGCGCTCGAAGTGGTGCCGGAGGCGCCTGCCGGCAGCACCGAGGTCAAGATCGCCAAGATGAAGTTCGCGACCCCGGAGGTCCGCATCAAGGCGGGCTCGGCCGTGACCTGGACCAATACCGAGGCCCTGCCGCACAACGTGCACTTCAAGCCCGGCGGCAGCGTCGACAAGGAGCTGGAGGGGCCGATGCTGCGCTCCAACCAGACCTTCTCGGTCCAGTTCAACACGCCGGGCACCTACGACTACATCTGCACGCCCCATCCCTTCATGAAGGGCAAGGTCGTCGTCGAGTAGCGACGAAGCCGGCAGGTCTCCGACGCGAGCGGACCGCGACCTGCCGGCCTTCCTCCGCCGTACCGCCCCCGAGACTCGAATGCCCCCCGATCCGTCGAGGAGGGCCCGTCAGCGCGCAAGGTGCACCGATGTGGATTCCCTACGACCTGACCGGCTCGCTCAAGGGCGAGACATCGGCCGCGAGTCTTCAGCGCTCACAGGCGGACCGCTCCGTTCGCGACGTGCTGGTCGGCTTCTTCGTGCGCAATCCCATCACCCAGAGCTGGGAGATCGACATCCGGGCCGAGTCCGCCAAGGAGGTGCTTACGGTCGCGCTGGACGGCATGCCGGCCGAGATCGCCTGCTACGGCGACGCGTCGGGCAAGCTCAGCGAGATCATCTACCGCATCAAAAGCGCCGAGCCCTACGCCGCCTTCGATGCCTGCCGGCACGACCTGGAGGACCGGCTCGCCCGCTGGACGTTGGAACTCGGACGCGGCATGGCCGTCGCCGGCTGGCGCGTGGCCGATCCGGCCAACGAGGCGCGCTGGCGCTGCACCCCGTTCCGTCCGAGCGCGCTCGACCTCGACCTCGACGCCGTGGCCTTCGCGCCGGACGACCTCAAGCCGCTGTTGCGCGTCTACCAGCGCGCCCGCAACGCCTCGGACCCGGCCTGGCGCCTGCTGAACGCCTACGCGGTGCTGACATGCTGGCGCGCCGGCAGGGCTCCCTTCCCGGCAAAGCCGCCGCGGCCCGTCCCCACCGTGACCCTGGAGATGCTGGTGCATAGCGGCACCCTTGGCTGCGCCGTGACCTTCAAGGACCAGCCGCTGACGGTCCTCGTCGATGCCCTGGAGGTCTGGCGCGACGCCGTCCTGCAGGATCTGGAGTCCCCCGGCGACGGCGCGCAGGGGCTGCGGGGCGAGGCGCGCTGGCGTCTCGCGCACATGGCGAGCCTCGCCGACCTCGCCGCCCGCGAGACGCTCCTGCGCGAGATCGCGCGTCGCCGCGGCGCCGATCTGGCGCTCGCTTCCTGATCCCGGCCAGAGCGCCAAGGATAGTGAGGGCCATGCGGCCGATCCTGCCGATCCCCGTCCTGCTTGCCTGGGCCGTCCTCCTCTGCGGGGGCACCTACGTCGTGACCGCACGCTCGGACGCCGCGACGGCGACCGACGGCCCCTCACAACAGGATATCACCGCGCTGAAAGAGCGCTTCCGCCGGCCGGACGGCGTGCCGCACCCCAAAGCCAACCCGGCGACACCGGAAAAGGTGACGCTCGGCAAGGCTCTGTTCTTCGACCCAAGGCTCTCGCGCTCGGGCAGCGTCTCCTGCGCGACCTGCCACAATCCGAGCCTCGGCTGGAGCGACGGTCTCACCCGGGCGGTGGGCTTCGGCATGGTCTTGCTGCCGCGGCGAACCCCGCCGGTGCGCAATCTCGCCTGGGGCTCCGCCTTCCAGTGGGACGGCCGGGCCGACAGCCTGGAGGCGCAGGCGCGGATGCCGATCACGGCGCCCGACGAGATGAACATGTCGATGGATCTCGTCGTCGAGCGCCTGAAGGCGGTGCCGGGCTACGCCCCGCTCTTCCGCGAAGCCTTCGGCGACGAGGAGCCCATCAGCGCGCGCAATGTCACCGCGGCGCTCGCCGCCTTCCAGCGGACGCTGGTCTCGGGCAAGGCTCCGTTCGATCGCTGGGTCGAGGGCGAGGAGGCGGCTCTCGGGGCCGACGCCCGTCGCGGCTTCGCTCTCTTCACCGGCAAGGCCAATTGCGCGGCCTGCCATTCCGGATGGCGCTTCACCGACGACAGCTTCCACGACATCGGCCTGAAGGCCGGCGACGATCTCGGCCGCGGCAAGTTCGCGCCGCCCTCCGTGACGGCCATGCGCTACGCCTTCAAGACGCCGTCGCTGCGCGACCTGCGGATGCAGGGCCCCTACATGCACGATGGCCAGCTCGGCAGCCTGGACGCGGTGATCGAGCACTACGTCGAGGGCGGCGAGCGGCGTCCGAGCCTGTCCTTCGAGATGAAACCGGTCGCGCTCAGCGCGCAGGAGCGGCGCGATCTCACCGCCTTCCTCGAATCCCTGGCGGCGGAACCCGCCGCCCTCACCCTGCCGCACCTGCCGTGAGAGGACTTGCCATGACGAGGAACGGTCGGATGGCCCTTGATCCCGCATTCCGTCGCCTTGCCGCTGGCTTCGCCCTGAGCCTCGCGGTGCTGACCGCGCCGGCGAGTGCCGAAGAGTTCGAGGTCATGATCCATCACGCGGAACTGCAGGAGGTGACGATCAAGCCCCGCGTGGGCGACACGATCCGCTTCGTCAATCATGCCGACATCGCCCACAACCTGTACCTCACCTACGAGGACGGTCAGGTCGAAACCCTCGACACGCAACCGCCGCGCACGACCAAGCACGCGGTGCTGCGCCGAGCCGGCCACGTCGTCGTGCGCTGCTGGATCCATCCCATCATCCGGATGGAACTCGATGTCGCCGACAAGGCCGCGAGCCAGTAGGACGCCGGGAGGCCTGCCATGGCAAAGCCGAACCCTCCGTCGCGGCGGGACCTTCTGACGAGCGGCGCCAAGGCTGCCGGCGTCGCCTGCCTCGCGGGCCTCTCGCTCACGGCCTACGTCGAGTCGGCGCGCAGGGCCGAGGCGACGGCGTTGCGCCCGCCCGGCGCCCTGCCGGAGGACGATTTCCAGGGGGCTTGCGTCCGCTGCGGCCTGTGCGTGCGGGCCTGCCCGTTCGACACCCTGCGCCTTGCCGAGTTGGGAGAGGAGGCGCCGCTGGGCACTCCCTTCTTCGTCGCCCGCGAAACGCCCTGCTTCATGTGCGCGGACGTGCCCTGCGCCAAGGCCTGCCCGACCGGCGCCCTCGACCGCGACATCCCGAGCATCCGGCAGGCCGACATGGGCGTCGCCGTCCTCGTCGGCCACGAGAGCTGCCTGAACTACAAGGGCATCACCTGCAGCATCTGCCACCGCGTCTGCCCGATCCGCGACGAGGCAATCACGCTGGAGCCGCAGACGATCAGGGGACGCCGGATGGTGATCCCGACGGTGCATTCCGACAAATGCACCGGTTGCGGCACCTGCGAGAAGCACTGCGTGCTGGGCCACGCCGCGATCCGGGTGCTGCCGCGCGAACTCGGGCTCGGCGGCCGCGGGCGCAACCCGGCGGGGAGGGCGGTGTAATGCGCCTGAGCCTGACAGCGGAAGCGCGAAGGGAGGGCGTGGCGGCCAAGGGTTGGGTGCGCGCGCACAAATGGTGGATCCTGCGCCGCCTGACGCAGCTCACGGCGCTGGGCGTCTTCATGGCCGGCCCGCTCGCCGGGATCTGGCTCGTCCGGGGCAATTTCGCGTCGAGCGAAATCCTCGGACTCCTGCCGCTCAGCGATCCCTTCATCGCCGTCCAATCTCTCGCCGCCGGTGCAGTGCCGGCACGCGTCGCCCTCTTGGGCGCCCTCTTGATCACGCTGTTCTACATCGTGGTGGGAGGCCGCGCCTATTGCGGCTGGATCTGTCCCGTCAACATCGTCACCGATACAGCCTATTGGCTTCGGGAGAAACTCGGCATCACGCGCGACCGCAAGCTCGACCGGCGCACGCGGCTCTGGGTTCTGGGCGGTGCACTGCTCGCCTCGCTTCTGAGCGGCACGGTCGCCTGGGAGTTTGTCAATCCGGTGAGCCTGCTGCAGCGCGGCCTGATCTTCGGACTCGGCGCGGGCTGGACCATCATCGCGGCCGTGTTCCTCCTCGACCTGCTGATCACGCGACGGGGCTGGTGCGGTCATCTCTGCCCGGTCGGCGCCTTCTACGGAATCATGGGCAAGGCCAGCGTCGTGCGGGTCGCCGCATCGCGGCGGGAGGCATGCACCGATTGCGGGGCGTGCTTTCAGATCTGCACAGAGCCCCACGTCATCACGCCGGCCCTGAAGGGACGTGGAACGATGTCGATCCTGAATCAGGATTGCCTCAATTGCGGTAGCTGCATCGATGCGTGCCCAGTCGATGTCTTCGAGATATCAGTACGTACAAATATTCGTTGAGGTTTTAACAGTTTTTTGACAATTTATGCGCAGATTGACTCCTTGTTATTCTCAGTATGATAAATTCATCCGCCACCCTCCAAGGTGGATCAGCGCTCAAAAAGCTCAAATAACTGCATATTTCGAAATACCTGGGACATAAACGACTCGCTGAGACTACTTTTTATTCAAAAACATCAGACTTGTCGCAATTATCCAAAATTTCCCTTGCGACTAGAATATTCTTTTAGGAATAGATCTATCGGGAACAGCATGGCAAGGGGAAATAAAGTTATGTCGAAAATCAATCTTCGCGCTCTATTACTGAGCGGAGCGCTCGCTCTCTCCGGTCCACCCGGTCTCGCCGCCGACCGCTTATCGGCACCTAAACAGATGCCGCCCGAGGCCAAGGCCGCCGATCCACTCATCGGCTTCTCCTTTTACTCGCAATATGCGACAGACTACAACTTTCGAGGTGTCTCGCAATCGAATCGGCAGGGAAGTTTTCAGACGTTCTTCGAAGCACAGTTCTTCAACAATTTTGCCTATACGGGCCTATATACATGGCAGGTGCGCTTGCCGACACGGCCTGATTTCGAGTTTGATCTGACCGCCGGCATCCGTCCGGTTTTTGACAAGCTGTCACTTGATCTTGGTGTCGTGTATTACTTCTACCCCAACGAACAACGGCTCATCAACCCGACCAACGGCGCATTCCTGACGACTGCCAACAGTGACTTCATCGAGTATGCCGGCAAGGCGCTCTATCAAATTACGCCAGAACTTATCGTCGGAGCGAATATCATCCATGCGCCCAGCTTCTTCGGGCAGCACGCCACTGCGACCTACACGTCCGGCACGATCGCCTACACACTTCCAGCCAACTGGTTTTCGTTCCTGCCCGAGGCCTACGCCGGGGGCTTCTCGATCTCCGCTGAAGGCGGTCACTACTTCATCGGCGCAGCGAAGACCTCAGCGACAGGATTCGATGCATCGATCGGGCGCTTCGCCGCCGTTGACTTGCCGAGTTACAATTACGGCAACATTGGAATATCATATAATTACAAAAATATACTGATCGATTTCAGATACCATACGACTGATCTCACACCAACGCAGTGCTTCACTTTTACGGGCGATTACCGTGGCTACTTCAACGGCGGTCGCTCCGGCTGGTGTGGTGATGCAATCATCGGGGCCATCCGCTGGCAGGCATCGACCTCAGCCCCGGGGATTTACGCGGAGCCATCCGGTTTGTTCGGATTCTTTAAGTAGAGATGAGGACGGATAGGCCATCCTCACGCATCGCAAAACCTCGATATCGGCGCCCGTTATCGAACGGAAGGCGAAGGATTGCCTGGTCGCACGCGGCCGGTTCGGGCATCGAACACGGAGCCGCGCAACTGATCGCTTGACGGCGCCACGCTCCCGCTTTCGGCACGGGCTCCCGGCGTGAGGGTGAACGGACCGCTGGGCGGCGCATCCTGCGCCGTGCTGCTGTTGTAGGTGGTCTTCGGCTGCACTTGTCCGAGCGCAACGGTCGTCCCGCCAGCAACGCTGAAAATTATGAGCATAACCATTGCGGCGCTGCGAACCGGCACTGACAATCGTTTCTCCTCCAACAGATCCTATACAGAGGCAAACGTCGGCAGGCCGGCCTACAATCCCGAAAGATGCGACCGGCAATTCTCAATTTATGACGAATGTGCTTTGACGCACATCAACGGTTGCTCCGACGACATGCCATTCGGAGGGTTGAAGCACGCGCATGATGCCCGAGCTGCGTGCTCGACGCGGCTCATTGGGTGCGATGAATGCCTTCAGTGCCTTCTACGGGTGTGGCAGCGTGGTGTTGGCGTGGGCTGGAGTGGCAGCGATGCGCCTGGACGATGAAGGTTGAGATGCGCACGCCACGCTACACGACGCAGGTCGATGAATTGCCAGTCGCGCAGGCCAGAAGGGTCACCTTCCGACCCTGAGCAGACTCCAGAATGGCCCGCTGTAAGACAGGCTGTCGATTCGGCAGCGACCTCTAATTGAATGGCGCAGCTTCGTGCCGGTCTGTTTCCAAACCGTGGGACTACTGCTGCGGACATGGGACTGCGAACTTGTTGCCGGGGAAAGCTCTACCCGCAGCCATGATGCTCGTTAGAAGCGGGCCGCCACACCGCCCATGATCGTGCGGGGTGCGCCCGGTGTCGCGTAGCGGCTCTGGAAAGCGCGGTCGTAGTAGGTCGCGTCGAACAGGTTGTCGACGTTGAGGTAGATCCGCACCTCAGGCGTGATCCAGTAGTACGAGATCAGGTTGAAGACCGTGTACTCCGGCAATCGGAAGGTCGACAGCGCAGTGCCGGCCACGCGTTGGCTGACATAGGTCACGCCACCACCCAAGCCGAGGCCACGCAGATCCGACCCCTGGAACTCGTACACGCTCTGGAAGGCGAGACTGTCAGCAGGAATTGTCCGCCGTCAGCACTCCTGAGACATACTGAGGGTCTTCACGAACGGAGGATAGCTGGTTCATCGTCGCCTCCAGGAGCGAAGATGAAACAGACGTCCGGGCCGGTACGGAAGCCGGCAGAAGCCGTGATCAAGGACATCCGCCGCGCGACACGCCGGCAGTTCTCGGCCGAGGAGAAGATCCGCATCGTGCTGGAAGGCCTGCGCGGTGAAGACAGCATCGCCGAGCTGTGCCGGCGTGAGGGCATCGCCAGCTCGATGTACTACGGCTGGTCCAAGGAGTTCTTGGAGGCCGGCAAGAAGCGGCTGGCCGGCGACACGGCCCGCGCCGCGACCGCTGATGAGGTCCAAGATCTGCGCCGCGAGGCGGGTGCGCTGAAGGAAGTCGTGGCCGACCTCGTCCTGGAGAACCGCCTGCTGAAAAAAAGCATGACCGCGGCTGGGGGCGACGAGGCATGAGGTACCCGGCCTCTGAGAAGCTGGAGATCATCCAGTTGGTCGAGCAGTCTCACCTGCCGGTGCGCGCTACCCTGGAGAAGCTCGCCATCCCGCGCGCCACCTTCTACCGCTGGTATGACGCCTTCCAGTGCGGCGGCCCCGAGGCATTGGCGGATCGTCCCTCGCGGCCCAGCCGGGTCTGGAACCGTCTGCCGACAGAGATCCGCGAGCAGATCGTCGCCCTCGCACTGGAGGAGCCAGAGCTCAGCCCGCGCGAGCTGGCGGTGCGCTTCACCGACGAGCGGCGCTACTTCGTCTCGGAGGCAACCGTCTACCGCCTGCTCAAAGCCCAGGACCTGATCACCAGCCCGGCCTACATCGTCGTCAAAGCCGCCGATGCGTTCCACGACAAGACGACCGCACCCAACCAGCTCTGGCAGACGGACTTCACCTACCTGAAGGTCGTGGGATGGGGGTGGTACTACCTCTCGACCGTGCTCGACGACTTCTCGCGCTACATCGTGGCGTGGAAGCTGTGCACGACGATGCAGGTTGGCGACGTCACCGCCACGCTCGACCTTGCGCTGGCGGCGGCCGGGCTCGACCATGTGCAGGTGGCGCATCGGCCACGGCTGCTCACCGACAACGGATCGAGCTACGTCGCGGGTGATCTGGCCGACTGGCTCGGCAGTCAGGGTATGACCCACATCCGCGGTGCCCCGCGCCATCCGCAGACGCAGGGCAAGATCGAGCGCTGGCACCAGACGCTCAAGAACCGCATTCTACTCGAACACGCTTACCTGCCCGGCGAACTCGAGGCGCGTGTGGCCGCCTTCGTCGAGCACTATAACCATCTCCGGGCTCACGAGAGCCTGGGCAACCTCACCCCTGCCGACGTCTACTTCGGCCGCGGCGAGACGATCTTGCGTGAACGGGCGCGGATCAAGCGTCAGACCCTCATGGATCGCCGCTTGCGCCATTACGCGCAGGCTGCCTAACCTCTCAACCCAGGTGGACCAGAGCCTCCGTTCCTGAGCACCTCAAAGCGTCTCAAATCATCTGACAACGGACAGACCGAGGTCAGCGAGCCGGCCCAACCACGGACGAGCGCGAGCGGATCAAGGCGCTGGAGCGCGAGAACCGCGAACTGCGGCAGGCCAACGAGATCCTGAGGAAGGCCAGCGCGTATTTTGCCTTGGCGGAGCTCGACCGCCGGTCGCGGACATGATCGCCTTCATCGACGACCACCGCGCCGCCTACGGGGTCGAGCCGATCTGCAAGGTTCTGCCGATCGCCCCGTCGACGTACCACGCTTATGCCGCGCGGCGGGCCGATCCCGGCAAGCTGCCGGCTCGGGCTCGCTCGGACGCGGCGCTCATGGTCGAGATCCGCCGCGTGTTCGAGGAGAACTTCTGTGTCTATGGGGTGCGCAAGGTCTAGCGGCAACTCGGCCGGGAAGGGGTCGTGGTGGCCCGTTGCACGGTGGCTCGACTGATGCGGGTCATGGGGTTGGCCGGAGTCGTACGGGGCAAGAAGATCCGTACGACGATCCCTGATCCGGCCGCAGCCTGTCCACTCGACCGGGTGAACCGCTAGTTCAAGGCGCCGCGCCCGAACGCCTTGTGGGTCAGCGACTTCACCTACGTCGCAACCTGGGCCGGCTTCGTCTCCGTGGCCCTCGTCATCGATGCCTTCGCTCGTCGCATCGTCGGCTGGCGGGCGTCGCGGACCGCCCATGCCAGCTTCGTGCTCGATGCCCTGGAGCAGGCTCTGCATGAACGCCGCCCCCTGCAGGGCGGCGGCCTTGTGCATCACAGCGACAGAGGAAGCCAGTACTTGTCCATTCGCTACACGGAGCGATTGGCGGAGGCGGGCGTCGAGCCCTCGGTCGGCAGCGTCGGCGACTCTTACGACAACGCCCTGGCCGAGACGATCAACGGTCTGTTCAAGGCCGAGGTGATCCATCGCCGTGGGCCGTGGCGGTCCTTCGAGGCGGTCGAGTTCGCCACCCTCGAATGGGTCGATTGGTTCAACACGCGTCGGCTACTCCAGCCGATCGGCGACGTGCCTCCTGCCGAGGCCGAAGCGCGCTACTTTGCCCAGGCCGAGGTGCAAGCCTTGGCCGCATGACCCAAACCAAACGGCCTCCGGGAAACCCGGCGCGGTTCATAGCCGCGATCCAGACCAAAAACGCTCAACCCTCAAAGCCAACGAGAAAATCCAGCCGAGTCGATCAGACGGAAACCGGATTACTCCGCCTTCGGCTTACGCAAGCGATGGACTTGCCACGTCAGCATCATGCTCGAAGCCATCAAGGCTGCGTGCAGGAGTTGAAGGAGAAGCGATCCGTCTTGCATCGGCTGAATCTCGCGGACCTGGCAGTGCCAGAACGACGGGAAGCGCTAGCAACGAACGGGCCAACGTCCACCATGGCGCGCTGAGCCTCGGGTACTCGACGGATTCGGGCCTGATCGGCCGTCTACGCTGCGACGGGGCTGGGAAGCGCGAGGGTCCTGGCCGAGAGCAGGCGCGTCAGGGTCGCGAGGAGGTCGGTCTGAGTGATGATGCCCAAAACGCGGCGTTCACCATCCACGACCACAACCGCATGGGTGCGACCGTCGGTCAGCGAGGACGCCAGCGCGACGACCGGCTCGTCCGGGCCGGTCGTCTGGGCCTCGGACATCACCTGCGCGATGCCCCGCTCGCCATGCAACGTCAGCTCGCGTAGGCCGAGCGTGCCGAGCAGCCGGCCGGCCCCGTCCACCACGGGCAATGTCCGGATGTTGCGTGCGATCAGGAGTTCCCGCGCCTGCTCGGCGCTGCCATCCGGCGCGATGGTGACCACGTCGCGCGACATGATCTCGGCGCAGGTCAGGTCGCCCTGCGTGCGCACGAGCGCGCGGAGTTCGACTTGGCGGAGGAGCCGATCGAGGTCGGCGCGGTCGATGTCCAGCGTCTCGTGCAGCTCGAGCAGTGCGGCATCCACGTCTTCCTGTCGGAAGCCGACACGCAGCGGCGCGGGCAGGTCCGCCGTTCCGTGCGTGTTGACCGGCGCTGCCACGGGAACGTGGGGATAGTTGCGGCGTGAGATCTTGTGGAAGGCGATGCCGAGCGCGACCAGAATGACCGAGTTCACGCAGACCGGGAATAGAGGAAACAGAAAGCCCGCGGACGTGACGGCCGGGCCGCCGATCAACGCCGTCAATGCGGCCGCGCCCCCAGGCGGGTGAAGGGAGCGAGTGAGCGACATCGCGGCGATCGCAAGCGACACCCCGACGCCGATGGCCACAACCGGGTCCGGAATGAAGCGGGCGGCGAGCACGCCCATGAAGGCCGAGATCGTATTGCCGCCGATGATGGACCAGGGCTGCGCCAGCGGGCTCGCGGGCACCGCAAACAGCAACACCGCCGAGGCGCCCATCGGAGCGACGATGAGCGGGATGTCAGGCCCCTGACCGAAGACAAAGCCGCAGATCAGGCCCGTCAGCGTGATGCCGACCAGCGCGCCGAGGCACGCGACCACACGTTCCCGCAGGGTCGCACCTGCCAGGATGGGCCTGAACAGCCGAAATCCGGATGACCTGCCGGCTTGGCGTTCGGGGATGGCAGTCTTGGACATCCTCGTGCGTCCCTCGCTTGCCGGCTCCGCCCGAGGCGCCCATCGGATGGGCGGAGGCTCGGAAGATCGACGCGGCACACTGGTATACCAGATACCGATTTACCGGCCGCATTCGAAATTGCAACGTGCTGAGGCACGTTGCCTGCAATCGAGGCAGAACCGGCTGGGCACGCGATGGCCGGAACATGAGAGACTGAACCGCTCCGGCTTTCGCGGAGCGGTTCAGCATCGGCTTCGCCATGGGCGCGTTGTCCGGATTGGTGATGTCCTGCCCATTCGGCATGAGCAACGTCGGCCCGCGCCGGCGCTTTCTCGCCACCCTGATGGAAATCATCGGGACCGGAAAGGAACCGTGGGTCTGCATCAGCCGAAGAACCGCAGGCGGATGGTTTCGCTGACTCCGAGAGCGATCGAGGTGATCCTCGCTGCGGGCCGATTGACGCGCTGCACCGCCCTGGGGAACCCAGAGCGGTGCATCACTCGGTGACGGCGGCTTGTTGGACCGTCCCTCCGCGTCTCAGGCGATATGCATCAAGGTCTCGAACTCACCCAAGACCGGTGAGAGCGGGGCGAGAGCCTGATCGCTCGTCTCCTGGTCCAGGTGCAGCGATTGGTGGCTGACCGGGTCAGGCGTCGCGGGCATGGCGAATCGCACTCCGAAGTTGAAATGCGTCGGCGTCGGCGTGCTGAACAGCGCCTTGGGGACCGTGATGCCGCTCGGCGCATCCGTAACCATTGTCGATCCAAGTCCCGGTTCACCTGCAAGAGGCAGGTGTGGATCCGCGGCACCGCCACCAACCGCCTGCGAGACCGATTCGGAGCCGTACAGTTCGGACATCGCCGAGGTCATCGTCGCGTAGACGTCGTTGGGGATGGCGCCGTCGGGAAACCAGACGAATTTCTCGACCCCACCGCTCTGCATGCTGAAGGCTGTGCTGTCCGATGCCGGCTCGCCGAGGCCGGTCTCCGAATTGGCCGTCAGCGCGGACAGAGCATTCGGGCCGGGCTCACGCAGGTCGAGGGTGAAGGAGCGCAGATCCAGCACATAGGGTGAGCCGGCCTGCGGCGTGCCGTTGAAGGTCAGCCGCAGGGTCTGCACGCCCTCCGCCAGGGTGATCCCGATCGGTTCCGAGGCCTGGAACGGTGCCGCGCCGAAGCTGGTGCCGCCATCCTGAAGCGCCGCCGTGCCGAGCGCCGCCCCGCCGTTGAGCGAGACCGCGATGCTGGCGTTCGCCAGCGGGGTCTTGGCCAGGAAGCTCAGATCGTAGGTGCCGCCGGTCGGTGCGTTGATGGTGTACTCCACCCACTCGCCCGGTCGGATGTAGCCGATGTCGTTCTGGCTGTTGACGAACTCGACCGCTTCACCCGCCCGGAAGGTGGTGCCGCCGTCGCGTCCGGCATTGTCGTTGTAGGCGATGCCCTGGCCGCCGGTGTCGAAGTTCGACGCGTCCACCGTCAGCACGCCGTTCGTGAAGGTCGGCGCCGTCCCGTTGAAGGGGTTCTGCGGATTGCTCGGAGCCGTCAGCGTGAACGACCGGAAGTCCTGGCTTCCGCCCGAGAACGTCACCCGGACGATCTGCGTCCCCGCATCGAGCGCGATGTCGTCGACCTCCCGAGCGACGAAGGTGTTGTAGCTGCCCGTGCTCGGATTCGCGATCGACCCGCTCGTCGCGTAGGGTGTTGCGACGCCCGGCTTGTAGAAGTCGACTTTCGCCGAGCGGCCGGTCTCGCCCCCGTTCGAGAGAAGCAGGTCGAGATCGTAGGCTCCGGCCGTCGGAACCGAGATCGTGTACTCGGTCCAATCACCCGCATCGATCCAGCCGATGTCGCCCGCCCCGGTCTGCTCGACCGCGCTGCCGGCCCGGCCGCCATTCGTGCCCCCCTGGAGGCCCGCCGCATCGTTGTAGGCGACGCCCTGGCCCCCGTTGTCGTAGTTGGAGGCGTCGACCGTCAGCACCCCGTTCGAGAAACCTGCCGCCGTGCCGCCGAAGGGCGTTTGAGTGAGCGGCGTTTCGCGCAGGTCGAGGGTGAAGGAGCGCAGATCCAGCACATAGGGTGAGCCGGCCTGCGGCGTGCCGTTGAAGGTCAGCCGCAGGGTCTGCACCCCCGCCGCTAGGTTGACCCCGATCGGGGCCGAGGCCTGGAACGGTGCCGCGTCGAAGCTGGCGCCGCCATCCTGAAGCGCCGCCGTGCCGAGCGCCGCCCCGCCGTTGAGCGAGACCGCGATGCTGGCGTTCGCCAGCGGGGTCTTGGCCAGGAAGCTCAGATCGTAGGTGCCGCCGGTCGGCGCGTTGATGGTGTACTCCACCCACTCGCCCGGTCGGATGTAGCCGATGTCGTTCTGGCTGTTGACGAACTCGACCGCTTCACCCGACCGGAAGGTGGTGCCGCCGTCGCGTCCGGCATTGTCGTTGTAGGCGATGCCCTGGCCGCCGGTGTCGAAGTTCGACGCGTCCACCGTCAGCACGCCGTTCGTGAAGGTCGGCGCCGTCCCGCCGAAGGGCTGCTGAAGGCCACCCGGCAGCGCCGCCACCGCGACCGCCAGCGGTGTGGATACGCTCGCCGCACCGTCCGAGGCCGTCACCTGCAGGGTCAGCGAACCGGCGGTCAGCGGCGTGCCGCTGATGACGCGGGTCGCCGCGTTGAAGCTCAGGCCCGCCGGCAGTCCGGTGACGGTGTAGGCGAGCGCGTCGCCGTCCACGTCCACGAACGTGCCCGCGGGAATGGTGTAGCTGAAGAACTGCCCCTGCGTAGCGCTGGCGCCCGAGAGCGTCTGTGCCACGGTCGGCGCCACGTTGGCGCGATCGATCGTGAAGGTGTCGAGATCGAAGGCGCCGCCGCCGAAAGTGAGGCGGACCGTCTGGACACCCGCCGCCAGATTGACCTGGACCGGCGCGGTGGCGGTGAACGAGGTGTAGTTGTTGGTGTCCACCACATTGGCCGAGGCCGCCGTCACGTAGGTCGAGCCGTTCTGCTCGAACGAAGCGGTGATGGTGCGTCCCGGATCGGGGGAAGCGGCGGCGAAGGTCAGCGTGTGGACGCCGGCCCGTGCCACGTTGACCGTGTACTCGATCCACTCGCCGGCCGCGATGTAGCCCACGGCCACGTTGTTGCCGACGATGTCGACACCCTCGTTTCGGCCCGCCGTGCCCCCCTCGTCGTTCGCCGTCGTGTCGTTGTAGGCCACACCCTGTCCGCCGAGATCGAAGCGCGTGGCGTCGATCACAACGGGGGCGGCCCCGATCTGCGGCGCGGTACCGCCGAACGGCGTCTGGGCGGTGTTCGTCGTGTCGAAGAAGTTGACGAGACCGTCACCATCCGTGTCGCGCTGCAGGGCGTCGTTGATACGGTCGCCATTCGCGTCGTTCGTGCTCGTCAAGACATGCGGCTTGACGTTTTTGATGACGAACATGTGGTCGTTGTAATCGTAGTTTCCGGCACCCGGATAGTCTTGGATGCCGATATACGTCCCCGCGATCACGGCTCCATTGGCGTCGCGCGCCTCGAAGAAGCGGATCAGGTGGCCCTGATCGTCGCCGACGAGCTGGCCGAATTGGGGATCGATGCGGTTGGCGACCGGATCGGTCCAGGACGAGTAGGTCGGCCGGCCATCGACGGAGATGTAGAGGCCGAACGGCGTGCTCTGGTTGATGGTCCCGCGCGCCACGCTCGCGCCCGCGCCCGTGCCGGTCACCAACTGGTCGGGCAGCACGGTCTGGCCCTGCTGATCGTCGTTGGCGAACAGGTTGGTGACCTGCGACGAGGCGAGGCCGTGGAAGCCGAGCCGCGCCACGTTGCCCTGGTTGAGGAAGGCCGCGACCTGGATGACCTCGACCGCCTTCGTCGCGTCGAGCCGCTCCAGGTAGGGCATCAGCACCTCGTTGCCGACGGTCTCGACACGACCGCCATTCGCCAGATCGCCCTGGGCCATGTCGGTGCTGTAGCCGAGGGCCTTGACGATCTGGGCGACCGTCGGCTCCGAGTTGTTCTCCGAGAACTCCTGGGCGAGGCCGGCGAGCGCGATCACCTTCTCGCCCTGGACGAAGTCGTTCGACCGGATCGTCAGCGTCGACTCGGTCAGGTCCGCGCCGGCGGACGTACCGTTATGCGTGCCGACGAAGCGGACCGTGACGGTCGCGCTCGCATTGGCCGCGATCGAGGCCGGCGGCGTGCCGACGATCTGGAACGCGGCGCTGCCGGTCGTCACGCTGTCGATGGTGAGCGCCGCGGAGCCGTCGTTCCGGATGGTGAACGTCGCCTCGTTGCGGAAGGCCTGCGAGGCGTTGGCCGGCGAGTCGATGTTGGTGAAGACGAGACGATCCCCGGCCGCCGCGTCGTCGAGCCCGCTCACCACCATGTGCTGGCCGAAGCCGACCGGCGTCACGCCCTCGATGACGAACAGGTTGTCGTTATAGTCGTAGTTGATACCGGTATAGTCCATGACCCCGAGATAGACGTTCGGGATCACCTTCCCCTGCGCATCGAGCGCCTGGAACATCTTCACCGTGTGGCCTTGCTGCGCGCCCGGAACCTCGACGTTGCCGCGCGGATTGAGCCGCGGATCGGTGGACAATCCGGCCACCGAGATGCCGAAGATGTCGTTGCCGGCCCAGGCGTCCGGGATGGCCACCCGGTCGAAGGTGCGGGTCGCGAAGGTTGTGTCGTTGCCGGCATTCGGGAGCAGGCGCTGGTTGTCCGTTCCCTCGTGATCCCAGAACCGGACGTTGGCTCCCTTGTCGCCGGGGTTGTGGATGTGCAGCGTCGCGCCGCCGGTGCCGTGGAAGGCGGCGATCTGAGTGACCTTGGCCTGCGTGACCCCGTCGGCGATGCGCCAGTAGGGCGACAGCACCTCGGTCTCGTCGGTCTTGGCGAAGACGTCGTTGGTGCTCAGCACCGAGTTCTCACCGCCGCCGCGTAGCGTCAGGCCTTCGATGACGTTGCCGAAGCCGAAGATCTTCCAGATCTCGTTGACGTTCGGCTCCTGCCCGCCCTCGTCCCGCGCCTGCCAGAAGCCCGCAAGATCGATCGTGGTGACCGGCGTGTCGGCATCGTTGGTGATGAGCTTCAGCGCGCCGGTGAAGACCGTCGAGGTCGCGTCGATGTTGCTGGTCGGCGGGGTGTAGGCGGCCCGGTTGAACAGCACCGTGACATCGGCCGATTGGCCCGCCGCGATGGTCAACCCGTCGAGCTGGGTCGGATTCGCGAGGACGAACGGACCGGTGAGGTCGTAGTCGGTGAGGGACAGCGTCTCGGTGCCGGTATTGGTGATCCGCACCGTACCGGAATCCTTGAAGTCGCGATCCGCCGCGTCGGGCGCGACCGAGTCCGGATCCTCCAGGTAGCTGAAGTGTAGCCGGTTATCGAGATAGGCCGGATCGAGGCTCTGGACCGCGATGTCGGCGTTCGGGTTGCCGGGTGCCCGCCGCACGTCGAGATAGTCGAGCGCGTTCGCGCCCGGCGCGGACGACAGCACACGCAGCGCGTAGGAGGTGCCGGCTTCGAGGTTGACGTAGACGGTGCGCTCGCCCGCCGTCCCGACGCCGGGGAAGGCGATTTCCTCGGTGGCGGTGCCGTTGAGGAAGAGGCGCAGCGTCCCGCCATTGGCCGCGCCGGCATTGGCCGCGAGGTCGAGGGCATAGAGGCCGTTGGCCGCGACCTTGAAGTAGAACTCCACGGCTTGGCTGTTGAGGATGCGGGTCGAGCTGTCGGCGGTCTGTTCGAGCTCGATCCGGGACTCCGTCGTGACGGACACGTAGTCCGGCTCGAAGGGCGGCGCCGCGGTGCCGGTGGCGACGCGAAGCTGATCGATGTTCGGGCCGACGGCGTTCGGGGCCGTGACCGTGACGGTGTTGGCGCCCTGCCGGAGGTTCACGATCGCCGTCTCGAACTGCCAGGTGTTCTCCGCATCCGGTCCGAAGCCCTCGAAGTTGACGGGACCGAGATTGACGCCGTTGACCGTGAGCGAGAGCGGACGGTCCGCCTTCGAGGCCGCCAGCGCGTAGCGGAAGCCGATCTCGAACGAGCCGGCGCTCGCCGCATTCACCGTCCAGGTGATCGACTGATCGCCGGTCCCGTCGAAATCGACGAAGCCGGTGCCGACTTGGTTGCGGTTCTCCGTGACGACCTTGGCGCCGACGATCTGCGCCGTCTCCGCCTCGTAGAAGGTATAGGGGGTGCTCGGCACTTGTGCCTCGGGCACCAGCACCTCGATCTGATCGATGTTGGGCCCCGTCGCCGCGACCGACTTGAACGTAATGGTGTTCAAGCCGGCCACCAGGTTGGCGGGCACGTCGACCGTCTGCCAGACCGTCCAGGCCGGGTCACCCGTCACGCCGGTGGGCGGGACGAAGCTGACATTGCCGAGGCTCACCCCGTTCAGCACGGCCTCCAGCGGCCGGTCCGCGGTGGCGCCGTTGGCGTAGCGCACCTTGATGACGCCAGCCCCGGCCTGCGTGCTCGGCACCGAGAAGCTGAAGGTGACGAAGTCCGCGTTGCTGGCGCCGAAATCGGCGTAGCCGCCCGGCACGCCATCGGTGTTGCTGGTGTTCCCGTCGAGGCCCACCGCGCCCGGACGCAGGCCGTTCACGTAGCCCGTGCCGGTCGCGTTGGGTTCGGGGTTGGCGGCGCTGCGGATCTGGATCTGCGCGGCCGAGCCCGTCGCCACGGTGACGGCGGTGCCGTCGCCCGGCGTGGTGTCCTCCGCCTGGATCGTCATCAGGGAGACGAGCCCGGTCGGGCCGGGATTCTGTCCGGGGGTGAAGCTCGCGGTCGTGGAGGCGCGGTTGAGCGCATCGTCCGTGACTTCGACCGTCGCGATCACCGGACCGGTCAAGGTTCCGACGTTGGCGGTGAAGCGGTTCTGCGGGTCGAGCGTGACGGTCTGGCTCGGACCGCCGTTGAACGAGACGCGCACCGCGGTGATGTCGCTGTCGAGCCCGTTGAGCTGGAAGACGGCGGCCGCCGGGTTGCTGACATTGACGGCGACGAGCGCGAGGTTGCCGCCCTCGTCCGCCGTGAGGTCCTGCGTCACGCCGCCGGGGGCGGGCGTCAGCAGGATGAGCTGGCTCGCCCCCGTGCCGCGATTCAGCGTCATCAGGTAGAGCTGGCCGGTGACCGGGTTCTCGATGATGTCGAGCGGATCGATGTAGTTGTTGATCACCGAACCATCGGGCCGCCGCAGCACGTCGTCGCCGATGATCTTGCCGCTCGCATCGACCCGGATGGCGCGGACGTTGTCGCCGGTCGAGAACTGCGCGAACAGCACCGCACCCTTGAGATTCGTGCCGAAAGCGCTGCCCTTGTACTCGATCGCACCGTTGGGAGACTGATTGCGGCCGAGGCTGTAGGCGCCGTCGAGGTCGTAGTTCAGGTCGGGCCGGACGCCGGCGTCGTAGCCGTCGGTGTTCGGGTTGCCGTCCTTGCGGTCGGTCACCTCGTTCTTGTCGACGCCAGACGTCGGGTTGCCGCCGTTGAGGATGTACTCGTCGCGCAGGATGTTGGGGTGACCGTAATATTTACCCTGCTCGACGGTGAAGAAGTAGTCATCCTGGGTCGGCGAGTTGACGATGATCTGGCTTCCGGGCTGCGTCGGGTCGTCGAAGGTCTTGCCGCCCGACGCCGTGCCGTTCGTCGGCATGTAGAGGTGGCCGTTGGAGTGCCAGACGAGGTCGTAGGCGTTGCGGATGCCGGTGGCGAAGATCTTGAGGACGGCATCCGCCGCATACGGGTTGTAGAAGCCCGGATAGGTGCCGTCGCTGTTGAAGCTTGAGAGCGGGTTCTGCGTGGTCGGAACCGTCACCGGCTCCGTGCGCACGTCGAAGCCGCCGGTCGGCGCCTTGCGGGTCGGGTCGATCTCGAGGACGGCCGCGTTGAGCAGCCGCTCGGGCCGGTTGCCCCAGGCGCCGTCGGGCGCGCCCGCGGCGGAGTTCGAGCCCTGGGACAGGTAGAGGAGGTAGGCCGGCTCGCCGGCCTGTCCCGCATCGGGGTTGGCGCGGAACTCCAGGCTGTTGGTGACGTGGTCACCGCCCGAGCGCGGCAGACCGGTGAGGTAGGTCTCGGCGGTGGCACCCGTGAACGAGCCGTTCTGCCCGAGCGTGATCTTGCTCACCCGGCCGGAAAATTCCGGCGTGTCGAACGCCTTGTTCTCGCGCGGGATCGGATAGTTGTCGCTGATCCAGATCGTGTTCGGATCGGTCGGATCGAAGGTGAGCCCGATAATGCCGCGCCGATCCGCGCCCGATTGCAGGTAGTCGAGAACGAGGCTCTCCTTGGAGGCCTTGTTGATCGAGCCGTCAGAATTGACGCTCCAGCGGAAGATCTCGCCCATGATGGTGGCGACGTAGAGTTTTCCGTCGGGGCCGAACTCGATCGAGGTGAAGCCCCCGGCGCCGTCGACGAAGCCGTTGAGGAGCGTCGAAGTCGTGAAGGCGACCTCGCGTGCCACCTCAGTCGGCGCCACGCCCGTCACGAAGGTCGTCGTAAGGTCCTGCATCTGACGGATGGCGGCCGCGGCATCCGTGATGCTGCCGAGGTCGAGCACATCCTCGACCTTGAGCGTGTAGCTGGTGTTCGCCTTCAGCGCCTGCAGCGGACGGATCGTCAGCGAGTCGGCGCCGCCGGAGATCTGCACGTTGATCGCGACCTCCTGGCCGGTCAGCGTTTCGACGAGTTTGATTCCCTCGACATGGGCGATGTTCGGGCCGCGGTGGTTCGGCGCCTGCACGTTGACGCCGACGACGAAGCTCGACAGCGGGTTGATGCCGGTCGGCAGTTGCCCGTTCTCGCCGAGCGCGATCGAGACCTGATCGTTGAGGTAGGCGGCGCGCGGCGCGGCGAAGGTCGAGTAGTCGAGGTCCGCCGTCCGTGTGTCGGTCGGCGTCAGGTCGGGCAGGCGGTCGATCTCGAGATACTGGATCTCGGTGTTGGTGCCGCCGATGGAGTCGACCGTCAGCCGCCCGTCCGTCACCTGCACGATGCCAGTGACCAGCGTCGAGCGGAAGCCGCCGCCGTTCTGCGAGTTGTCGAGCGGGTTGGCCGGCACCCAGGAGGGCATGAAGCGCTTGCCCTCGACATTGATCGCATAGGTGCTGTCGAACGCACCCGCGGTGTCGCCGATCGAGAGCTTGACTTGGTAGGTCCCGTTGGCAAGCGCCATCTCCCAGGCCCGCGCGCCGGCCGCACCGGCACCCGGGAACTCGAAATGCGCGTAGGTCTTCTGGAGATTGGACGCGCCCGTGACCGTGTTCTTGTACCAGTGGGCGTTGGCGGGCTGCGCGGCCGCGATGGTGCCGTTGGCCGTGCCGTCGACGACGCTCGCCTCCGTCACCCAGCCGTAGCTGAAGCCATTGCCGCGATCGCCGTAGGCGGCACCCGTGTCGGCGAGATAGCCGGCGGGCGTGACGTAGCCGGCGGGCAGGCCCTGCGTGGTCTGGCCCGGAGCCGGCTCGAAGTTGATCTTGACGACCTCCTGGAACAGTTCGCGGCCGCGCGGATCGACCGGAGCACCGTCGCGGCTGATCGTGACGCTGTCGATATTGGGGCCGTTGGCGACCGTGTTGGCGATCGTCACCGTGTTGGCGCCGGCCGCGAGATCGATCTCGACGGTCGCCGTCTTCCAGTTGTCCCAGCCGTTCACGTCGGTGCCGGGGAACGAGAGCGTCTTGGTGACGCCGTTCACCGTGACCGTCATCGGACGGTCGCCCTGCGGGTTGCCGCCGTTCGAGTAGCGGAACGCGAAGGTGTAGGTGCCGGCCTGCGGGGTCGTCAGGTTGAACGAGGCCGCGTCACCGATCTGCGCCCCCATATCGAGGTAGCCGGTGCCGGTGAAGCCGTCCCACAACCCGTCGCCGTTGACGTCGCGCAGGAGCGGGAGGGTCGGCTCCTTGTTGGCGAGTGTCCGCGCCTGGGTGATCGCATTGCCGGTCCCGGTCGTATCGATCGGCGTGAAGGTCTCGGCCTCGATCGTGAGCTGGAACGGCTGCGGCTGGCTCGGCCCGCTTCCCTGATGGACGAAGCGGATCTCGTCGATGTTCGGCCCGGCCAGGGCTCCGGCCGGGATCGCCAGCGCGATCGTGTTCGCGCCGGCCTTCAAGGTCAGCTCGACCGTCTTCTCGACCCAGGACTCCCATCCGGACGCGGTCGTGCCGGTGCCGATCACCGGACCGGGCACGAAGTCGACCGAGAGCGCCGTACCACCGTTGAGCCGCAGGTCGAGCGGCCGGTTGGCCGCGCCGCCGTTGGCGTAGCGGAACGTGACGAGGTAGGTCCCGGCCGCGGGCGCATCGACGTTCACCGTGATGGCGTCGCCCGCATTGGCGCCGAAATCCATGTAGGCGCCGCCGACCGCGCCGACCCGGTAATTGCCGGTCGCATCCGGATGGGCCGCGTCCACCACGCGGGTGAAGTCGGCGTTGGTGGGCACACCGGTATCCTGCACCGTGACCCGCGTGGCGTCCTCGGCCTGGATCGTGAAGGGCGCCACCGTCACGGTGCCCCCGATCACGATCGACATCGAGGAGGAGGCGACGTTGCCGGCGCCGTCGGTGACGTAGACCCGCGCCGTGTAGGAGCCCGCCGCGAGGCCGGAGCCGTCCGCGACGAAGTCGCCGTCCGCGTCCGGCCGGACGAGCGTCCGGGTGACGCCGTTGTCGAAGCTGATCTCGGTCTTGACGATATCCGCGTCGACGCCCGCGATCTTGAAGTTGATCGATTCCTTTGCCGCCCCGGTCAGCTCGCCGATCGGGCCGGAGAGGAAGAGCGGGATGTCGTCGGCGTCGGCCGAGACGTCGGCCGGCGCCTGCGGCTTGCTGATCGTCAGGCTGTCGATGTTGGGGCCGTTGACGCGCCCGGCAGGGATCGCGAGCGAGAGGGTGTTCGCCCCCGCCGCGAGGGTGACCGTCACCGTCTTGGTGGCCCAGACGTTGAAGCCGTCGACCGCGGGTGTCGTGCCGCTCGCCGGCGCTCCGGTGTTCGCGAACTCGACCAGGGTCGCGGGCCCGGTGCCGACCGCGAGGTCGAGGGCGCGGGCGTCGCCGGAGGCGTAGCGGATGGCCAGTTCGTAGGTGCCGGCCTGTGCCACCGTCACCACGAAGCTGGCCCGGTCCCCGGCATCGTTGCCGAAGTCGAGGTAACCGGTTCCGGTGTAGCCGGCCCGCAGGCCGAACTGGTCGAGTACCTTCGTGCCGCCGGGGGTTTCCGGGTTGGCCGTAGTCGTACGCAGCAGCGTCGAGTTGGCGTCGGCCGCCTGCGTCAGGGTGACGGACGCCGCCTCGCCCTGGATCACGATGGGCTCGAACGGCTGCGGCGTTCCAGGCTGCTCGACCGTGACCGTGAAGGCCACGGGGGCCGAGGCGAGTTCGCCGTCGCTGGCGAGGACCTCGATCGCGTAGGCGCCGGGCGCCACGTTCGGGGCGACCCGCAGGACGCTGCCGTCGAGGACGATACCGGTCGGCAGGGCGCCGCCGCCCGCGAGACGGACGAACAGCGTCGCGGCATCGCCCGCATCGGGGTCGGCGGCCGTGAGCACCGCGAGGTTGACCTCGCCACCGGCGTCGCTCTGGAAGACCTGGGCCGCGATGGTGCCGGACAGCGTCGGCGCCTCGTTCACATCCGTGACCGAGAGCGTGACCTGTGCGGTCGTCGCCGCGCCGCGGGCATCGGTTGCCACGACGCTGATGGTGGTCCCGTTATCCGTCTCGTGGTTGAGCGCCGCGCCGGCGGCCAGACGCAGCTCGGTCTGGCCGGTCTCGGTGTTGCGGACCACGACGAAGCGCGGATCCGACACCGTGAAGCTGACGGCATCGCCCTCCGCATCGGTGGCCGCGAGCAGGCCGACGAGGGCGCCCACGGCGTTCTCGGCCACCGCGCCCGTGAGCGTGATGCCGGTGGGCGCGGCGTTCGGCGCCTCGACGCGCTCGAAGGTGAAGCGGTCGAAGCGCAGGGACTCGCCCCCGATCGCCTGGCCATTGAGCGTCATGACGCTCCCGGCCTCGACGCGGACGATCGTGTCGAAGGTGATCGCCTTGAGGTTGCCCGCGTTCGCGGCCGTCCCGCGCAGCGCCAGCGGGTTGACGAAGCTGCCCGGACCCGCGTCGTTGAGGACGACGCTCGAGGTTCCGCCGATCCGGAGTTGGGTGCCATCGACCGACAGCGAGAAGGTGCTGGCGCCGTCCGTCTCGTCGAAGACGTAGGCGGTGACGCGGTAATAGCCGTCGGCGAGGCCGTTGGCCGCGAGGTTGGTCGAGACCGATCCGGCATCGCCCTGATTGAGCAGGATCAGTCGGCTGCCGGAGGCGGCGGTGGCGCCGGTGGCGAAGAAGCCGTCGGCGGTCGAGAGCCCCGTGAGGGCCTCGGCCTCGACCGAGACGACGTTGCCCGCGGCCGACGCCTCGACGACGAAGGTCAGGGTGAGCGTGTCGGACAGGCCGGCCGGATCGCTCGCCCGGACCTTCACCGCGAAGGTGCCCGACGCGATCGGGGTACCGCTGACATAGCCCTCCGCGTTGACGCTCAGGCCCGGCGGTAGGTCCTCGATCGTGAAGGTCAGTGCCTCGCTCTCGGGATCGCTGAAGAACGACGACAGTCCGTTGATGTCGAAGCCGGTGAAGGCCGTGCCGACGCGGCCGAAATACGGCTCGAGCGCCACATCCTCGGCCACCGGCGCCTTGTTGACGTGCGTGACCGTCAGCGAGAAGCTGTCCTCGGCAAAAGCCGTCCCGTCGCTTGCCCGCACCGTCACCGTGAAGACGCCGTTGCCGAGGGCCGCGAGACTGCCGGAGAGAACGCCGTCGGTGATCGTCAGGCCGCCGTTCGGGACGACCGCACCGGCCGCATTCTTCACCTCGAGCGTGTAGCTCAGCGCGTCGCCGTCCGGATCGAGGAACGGCAGGTCGATCTCGAGCGAGCCGGTCTCAGGGATCGTGCGGTCGGCGATGCCGCCGCCGACCACGACCGGCGCGGCATTGGCGTCGGCCGTCTCCACGAACCGCACATTGGTGTAGGTCGAGGAGCCCAGATTCGGACGGCTGTCGTCGTCGTTGACGACCACGAGCGACGTCAGGGTCTTGCCGGCATGGGCGCCGAGATCGATGACGAAGCGGACCGTCCCGTCCCCGTTCGGGGTGCCCGAGCCGCGCAGATCGATGAACCCGCCCTGGGTCTGGCTTCCGCCGAGCTGGTAGATGCTGGCATCCGCGTCGAAGGGGTCTTCATCGACGTCGAAGCCGATCGCCACGATCTCGGGGAGTTCACCGCCGGTGCCCACGCGCAGGTCGAACTCGAGCTTGGTCGCCTCTGTGACCGTGTAGCTGCCGATGCTCACGCGCTTCCAGAAATTGCCGTCGAGCGTCAGTGAATCGGGGGTGGCGGTGACCGTACCGCCGTCCTGCGGCCGATCCTGGGACGAGTAGGGCGTGATCGCCCCGAAGACGACCGGCACCGGCCCGCCCTCGGCGACGTCGGTAACGGAGACGGTGATGGTCTTGGAGGTCGTCAGGCTGCCGTCGCTGACTGCAACCTCGACGTTGAAGGTCTTGCCGGCCGGCAGCGCCTCGTAGTCGGGCGCGGTCAGGAAGCTCAGCGCGCCCGTCCGGGCGTCGATGGCGAACAGCGCGTTGTCGGTCACCGCATTCGCGGTCAGCGCGTAGGTGAGCGCGTTGCCGTCCACGTCGGTCGCCGCCACGAGGCCGACCGCCGTCTGGTTCTCCGTGGCCGAGAGCACTGTCGTGGTGATCACCGGTGCCTCGTTGACGTTGGTGACCGCGACCGCGAGCGTCTTCAGGGTCCGCCCGGTTCCGTCGAACGCCTCGACCTCCACTGTGTAAGGACCCGCACCGCGCGCACCCTCGAAGTCGGGCGCGGTCTTGAAGCTCAGCGCGCCCGTCCGGGTGTCGATGACGAACAGGGCGTTGTCGGTCGCCGCGTTCGCGGTCAGCGCGAAGTCGACCCGGTCACCGTCGAGGTCGCTCGCCGTCACCGTTCCGACGGTCACCGTTCCCTCGGCGACCGTGAAGCCGGCCTCCGTCACGACGGGAAGCGCGTTCGGGGCATTGAAGGTCGCGGTCGCGCCCTGGCGCGTGACCGCGATCGCGTCGAGGTTGGGGCCCGAAGTCGCGCCCCCCGGGATCGCGAAGGCAATCGTGTGCGTGCCGGCGGTGAGCGTCACCGTCACCTTCTGCACGGACCAGTTGTTGAACCCGTCCGCTGCGCCGGTTCCATCCGGATCCGTCGAGAGGAAGGGCAGGTTGGACAGGTTGGGCAGCGCCGCGCCGTCGAGCCGGAAGGCGAGCGGGCGATTGCCGGCGGAAGCATAGCGGACGTGGATGTCGTAGCTGCCGGCCTCCGCGACGGTGAAGCTGTAGCTCGCGGTGTCGCCGGGCGTGTCGCCGAAGTCGAGATAGCCGCTGCCGGTGAAGCCCGGCCGCAATCCGTCGACGAGGCCGGCCGCGTTCGACGTCTCCTTGTTCCAAGGATTGCGGACGAAGGTGTCGTTCGTGTTGATGTCGGTGTCCACGATCGTCAGACGCCCGGCCTCGGCTTGGATCAGGATCTGGTTGAAGGGCTCGGGCATGGGAGGAGCCTGGATCGTGAGGGTGAAGGGGACGGCGGCGGAGGTCAGTTGGCCGTCGGTCGCGAAGACCTCGAACGCGTAGGCGCCGGGCGCGACGCCGGCCGCGACGGTCACTGCCCCGCCGCTGAGGCTGATGCCGGAGGGCAGATCCCCTCCGCCGGCCAGACGGAGCCCGAGCGCGGGCGTGGTGCCGTCCGGATCGGCCGCCACGAGGCCCGCCAGCGACACCGACCCGCCGCTCGCCGGCACGCTGGCCGCCGCCAGGGTGCCTGTCAGCATCGGCGCCTCGTTCAGGTTCGTGACGGCGAGGGTGACGGATTGAGTTAGGTCACCGACGCTCACCGAGACCTCGGGCCGGGCGCCCTCGAAGTTCAGGGTTTGGCCCTGGCGCAGCGCCAGTTGCAGCGCGCCCGCGGTGCCGACGACTTCGAACCGGCCGGCATCCGCGCCCGAAAGCACGACGTCCTCGGGGAGATAGCTGCTGTCGATGTCCGTGATCGCGATGTTGGCCACGATCGCGCCGGGCGCATTCTCAGCGACCGGCAGGGCGGTCACACTCAGTCCGGTCGCGGCGTCGTCCACCGGCGCGATGGCGACCGTGACGGAGGCAGAGGCCGAGAGGGCGGGCGAGCCGTTGTCGGTGACGATGTAGGCGATGCTGGCTTGGCCGGAGAAGTTGGCGGCCGGCGTGAAGGTGATGACGGTACCGTTGACCGAGACGGTGCCCTGCGCGGCCGGGACCGTGGCGGTGACGGAGAGGGTGCCGCCCGTGTCGACGTCCGCGATCAGGCTAGCGACGTCGATGGTGACAGCGGTGTCCTCGCTGGTCTGAGCGGTGCCGTTCAGGGCCGTCGGCGCGGTGTTCGGCTGGGTTCCAGGAACGTCGTCCGTCATGTCATTGGTGACGGAGAGCGTCACGGATTGGCTCAGGCCACCGACCGTCACCGAGACCTCGGGGCGCGCGCCCTCGAAGTCCAACGACACGCCCTCGCGCAGGGCGAGGTGCAATGCACCCCCGCTGTCGATGACGCGGAACTTGGCCGCATCCGCGCCCGAGAGCATGACGTCATCCGGCCCGTAGATCGTGTCGATGTCGGTGATCGCGATCGTCGCCACGACCGCACCGGCCACATTCTCGGCGACCGACACGGGTGTGACGCTCAGCGCGGTCGCGGCATCGTCCACCGGCGTGACGGCGACGGTCAGCGAGGCGGTGGCCGAGCGGACGGGCGAGCCGTTGTCGGTGACGACGTAGGCGATGTCGGCTTGGCCGGAGAAGTTCGCGGCCGGGGTGAAGGTGATGAGCGTGCCGTTGACCGAGACGGTGCCCTGAGCGGCGGGGACCGTGGCGGTGACGGTGAGGACATCGCCCGCGTCGGCGTCGGCGTCGGCGATCAGCGGCGCGACATCGAAGGTGACGGCGGTATCTTCGTTGGTCTGTGTGCTGCCGTTCCCGGCCGTCGGCGTGGTGTTCGGCTGGGGCGGGAGGACATCGTCCGTCGTGTCGTTGGTGATGGCGATCGCAAAGGATCGGTTGACGGACAATCCGCCTGCATCCGTGGCGACGAGACGGATCGGGAGGCTGGAGCCCGCCTCGAAATCGAGGCTCTGATCGGCCCGGAGCTTGAGCTCACCGTTCACGACCTCGAAGCGGGTGCTGAGGGTCGCACCCTCGAAGACCTGGATCGTGTGCGCAGCGGAATCGGCGTCGGTGACGGTGACACGGCCGATCACGGCGCCGGTCAGGTTCTCGGCCACCGAGAGATTGGCGAGCGTGATGTCGGACGGGGCGACCGGTTCGGGCTTGAACGCCTCGACCAGCACGAACTCGAACTTGTCGATGTTGGGGCCCCCCGCGCCGGAGAGGCGAAGCACCGTCGTGCCGGCGTTCAGCGTCACATTCACGGTGAGGGTGGACTTCGTCCAACCTTCCCACCCGGTCTGGTCGGGCACAGTGCCCACATCGTTACCGTCAGCGGGCCGTACCGCTCCAGTGAGATCCTCATAGAAGGCCGGGTAAGCCGCTGGAGCGGTCGTGGGCGCGAGGGCAAACGTGCCGATCGCAGTTCCGTCCTGATAAGTGAGCGCGAGCGGCCGGCCCGTGGTGCCGCCGTTGGCGTAGGTGATGGTGATGCTGTAGGTGCCGGCCACCGTCGCGGTGACGGGAATGTCGAGGGTGTTGGCGGCCGAGCCCCAGTCGAGATAGGCATCGCCCTCCGCGCCGACGCGGAAGGTTTCCGGCTGCGTCTTGCCGTTCAGGAACGGCAGCGTGATCGGCCGGTTGACCGCCAACGATGCCATGTCGGTCGTCGCGGACGACAGCAGATCCTCGGCCTGGATGACGATCCGGTGCGGGTCGGCGCTGCGGATTTCGAGATAGTCGAGGTTCGGCCCGCTGAAGCCGGTCGCCGTCAGGCGGACCGTCTGCGTGCCCGCCTCCAGGTGGACGCGGGTGACCGCCTCGCTGTAGACCGCGTTGTTGCCGGTGGTCTGGAAGTCGAACAGACGGTCCCAGATCTGGCCGTTCACTTCGAGGCGCATCGGCCGGTTCGACGCGCTCGCGGAGGAGAACGCGTAGCCGAAGGCGAGATCGTAGGTGCCCGCTGCAGGCACCGCGAACGTCCACTGCAGATACTCACCCGATCCGGCGTTGAAGTTGCCGTTCAACCCTCCGAAATCGACGTAGGCGTCCCCGTCGGCCGCATCGGCGTTCGGCCGATCGCTCGTGCTCGCGTTCGCCAACGACACCACGACGGGCGTGGTCGTCGTCGTGCCGCCGCTGACACTCCCGCGCGTCACACCCGTCGTCGCCTCCGCCTGAAGGCGCAGGGTCTGAATCACCGGCGGCACCGCGTCGGCTTGGGGCGCGGCCAGCGCAACGTCCTGCTCGGACAGGAGGGTGTTGCTGTTCGCTGTCCGCGCCGTGCTGCCGCTGCCGCCTCTCCCCGAACTGATCGGGCCGGGGATGAAGCTTCCCGGCGCGGCCTCGAAGCTGTCCTCGGCCATCGCGGGGGCGGGCGCCGACACGCGGCTCGAACTCTCGACCAGGGTGCTGGAGCCGACCTTGGGCGCGGATGCTTCCACCGAGGCCGTCATGACCGGCCCCGTGTCCTCGCTCGTGAATTCCCGCGCGGAATGGGTGCTCCGGCTCGGCGGGGTGGCCGAGGAGGCCAGCGGCGCCGAGGGGAGATCCTCGACTTCGAGGGACACCGAGCTGCCTTGCGCAAGGGGGGCCTTCGGCGGCGCGGCCGGGGGCACGGCGGCGGACGTCTGCCCGATGACGTTCTTGCCCTCGTCGAGAGCGAGCACCATCGCTCCGGAGGCCAGCGCCAGGACCGCTTCCGTCTTGCTGCCGGACTTGCTGCCCGACGTGCCCTTGCCAAACTTGTTGCGCGCCATGGTTGGCTCCCGTGTCGGCCGTGCGCAGCGGAGCGTGGTCCGCCGCCTCGTGCTGGGGTCTGGTCGGCCGGCGCGGTGCGGCGGCCTCGAACGGATCGGTCGGCTTTCTGTGGTCCACCCGGCGATCGCTCGCCGGATGCGTCATCGGAGCGGATCGGCGAGCCCGGTCAGGTCTCGCGGAAGCTCTTGTTGATGGATTCGAGGAAGGGCCGAACGAGGTAGTCGAGGGCCGTCCGTTCCCCGGTCAGGATGAACACCTCGGCCGGCATGCCGGCCACGAGTTCGAGGCTCGAATTGAGTTCGCGGATCTTGGCCGCGTCGACCTCGACCTTGGCGATGAAGTAGCTCTCGCCGGTCCGCTCATCGGTCATGCGGTCGGCCGAGATCGAGCGAAGGCGGCCGTCGATCTGCGGCAGGTTGCGCTGCGCGAAGGCCGAGAAGACGACCTTGGCCCCCATGCCGGGCCGGACGACATCGACGTCGATCGGCCTCACCCGCGCATCGACGATGAGACTCGCCTTCTGGGGAACGATTTCCAGGAGCGCCTCGCCCGGCCGCACGACGCCGGATTCCGTCGTCACCCGCACGTTCATGACGATGCCGTCGATCGGCGCGGTCACGAGGGTGCGGTCGAGGACGTCCGTGCGCGCCGGCAGCTTGCTGCGCAGCGAGGCGAGTTCGGCGCGGACCGTGTTGAGCTCCTCGTTGACCTTCTCGCGGTCCTGCTGGCGCATGGTGAGGAGTTCCATCTCGGCCTCGCCGACCGCCTGCTTGTTCTTGGCGATGCGGGCGAAGTTGCTGGCGCGCGCGCCGCCGAGCTCGGCCTGCACCCGTTGCAGCGACAGGAGCCGGGGGAGGCGCTCGAGGCCCTGGCGCAGCAGGGTCTCCACCGTCGCGATCTCCTTCTTGATCAGCGCCTCCTGCTCGTTCTGGGAGGCGATGACCTGGCGCAGCCCCTCGCTCTCCTCGTGCAGCTGCAGGATGCGCTGTCCCAGGATGCGCTCGCGCCCGGCCCGGGTCTCGCGACGGCTGATGAAGAGGGTCTCCTGACCGCGCAGGGCGTTCGCCAGGGCGGCCTGATGGATCATCGGCGCGTCCTGGGGGGGAATGGCGGACGCGCCGGCCTGCTCCGCCAGCAGGCGCGCCTCTATGGCCAGGAAGTGCACAAGGCGCTCGCTCAGTTCGGCCATGTTGGCCCGCGCGAGCGTGTCCTCGATGGTGACGAGCCGGTCGCCCGCGCGCACCAGATCCCCCTCGCGCACATGGATGCGCCGGACGATGCCGCCCTCGAAGTGCTGCACCGTCTTGCGGTGCCCATCCGGGCTGACGAAACCGGGAGCGACGGCCGCCCCCGCCAGGGGGATGGCGGCCGCGAGCGTCGTGCCGCAGCCGAACACGAGCAGGATCGTTGCCCAGCCGAGGCGCCTGGGTGCCTGCACGTACTGGGACAGAGCCTCCGCATCGTCGTGAGCGCCGTCGCCTTTGCCGGCCTTGGCACTTTTGCCGACCTTGGCACTCAGGAGGAGGGCGAGGGCGCAGGCGCCCAGCAGCAGCGCGAGGCCGATCGCGGGGTCGAGGCCGGTCTCGCGCAGAAGCGCGAGCGGCGGATCGATCCACGCCTCACGCAAGCCTGTGGCCGACGGGCGCTGCGCCGCATCGCGAAGGGCTGGCGCAGACGGATTCATTCCCGCGCCGAATAGCCCGGCGGCCGCGGCCATACCGGTGACGAGAGCCAGGAGAAACACGGCAAAGCCGCCGATCCGGGTCTTGCGCGACGCGGAGCCAAAGGCGCGGCGGGCCAAGGCCCGGCAGCCCGCACCGAGGAGAACGAGGCCTGCCACCGCCGCCAGCTTCGTTGCGAGAAGCGGGGCCGCGGCGAAGGCGGCGTGGACGTCAGCCAGGGTCGTCCCCACGAGGCCCGCGAGGCCGTCGAAGGTGGCCTGAGCGAAGGATTGCACCGGCTTCAGCAGGGCCTCGACGTCGGCTTGGAGGCCGGACTGCGCCGAGGGCTGTGCGTGCGGTTCGCCGGACAGGGCGGGCGCCGGGAAGAATGACAGGAGGGCGAGCATGGGATCGGCCTTCGACAAAACACGCGGCGGGTCACTCGGCGGGGGCAGCCGCGGCGAAGGGTGCGGCGGCAAAGGGAGCGGCGGCGAAGGACGCGGCGGAGGATGCCGCCGCGGGTCCGGCCGGCGCGTTCCGGTGCGCAGGGGCCGTCGCCTCGTCGCGCGGCTTGGGCACCATGAGGTGCTTGAGCACCTCGTCGCGCGGACCGAACGCGCCCACCGCCCCGTCGCGCAGCACGAGCAGCGTGTCGGCGGTGCGCAGGGCGCCGGGCTGGTGCGCGACGATGACGACCGTGCGACCCAGGCGCTTCAGCTCGATCAGGGCGCGATTGAGCGCCTGCTCGCCGTCGCCGTCGAGGTTGGAGTTGGGCTCATCGAGCACGACGAGGACCGGATCGCCGTAGAGCGCGCGGGCGAGGCCGATGCGCTGGCGCTGCCCGCCCGACAGCCGGTTGCCGAGGCGACCGACATCGGTGTCGTAGCCCTCGGGCAAGCGAAGGATCATCTCGTGCACGTCGGCCAGCATCGCCGCCCGCGCCACCCGCTCGGCATCGACGGCGCCCATGCGGGCGATGTTCTCCGCGACCGTGCCGGGGAACAGATCGACCTGCTGGGGCAGGTAGCCGATCGAGCGGCCGAGCTGCGTCGGGTTCCAGGCGGTGATGTCGGCTCCGTCCAGGCGCACATGCCCCGCGCTCGGCGTCCAGGCGCCGACGATGAGCCGGCAGAGGGTCGACTTGCCGGATCCGGAGGGGCCGAGGATGCCGCAGGTCGTGCCCTGCTCGATGCGGGCATCGATGCCGCGCAGCACCGGCTCCACCGCGCCGGGGGGCGCGTAGCGCACGGCTTCCATGTCCAGGCGCCCCACCGGCGCCGGCAGATCCATGGGCCCGGCATGGTCCGGCAGGGCGTCGAACAGGGCGCGGAGGTTCGTGTGCGCGGTTCGGGCGGAGACCCAGCTCCGCCACGCGGTCAGCGCCCGCTCCACGGGCGACAGCGCGCGTCCCAGGATGATCGAGGCGCCGATCATGCCCCCCGATGTCAGCTGGCCGCGCAGGACGAGGAGCGCGCCGACGCCGAGGATGACGATCTGCAGGCCCAAGCGGAGCGCCCGGGTGAGATTCGAGATCGTCTCGGTCACGTCCTGCGTGCCCTGCGCACCCGCATGGACGGCGCCCTGCCGGTCGCGCCAGCGGCGCAGCATCGGATCCACCATGCCGAGCGGCTTCAGCGTTTCGCCGTGCTCGACCATCTGCTGCGCGCTGAACTGCAACTGGCGTGCGTCGCCGGCGGATCGAGCCGAGGCGGAGCGGGTCAGCACATCGTTGAGGACGGCAAGACCGAACAAGATCACGGCACCGGCGACTGCGACGGCCCCCAGGGCGGGGTGCATCAGCCAGATCACGACGATGAAGATCGGCATCCAGGGGGCGTCGAGGAAGGCGAGCAGGGCCTCACCCGAGATGAAGGTCTTCAAGTCCCCCACGTCGGAGGCGCTCGCCTCGCTCCGGACCCCCGCGAGCCTCGCGTCGACGCCGCGCCGGATCACCGGCTGCGACAGCCGCTGCTCGACCCACAGACCGGTGCGCGCCAGGACACGACGCCGGGCCTGCTCGATGACGGCGTAGGCGGCGATGCCCAGGAGGGCCGCGATGGTCAGCCACAGCAGCGTATGCAGCGAGCCGCTGGCGAGCACCCGATCGAAAACCTGCATCATGTAGATGCTGCTGATCAGCATCAACAAGTTGACCGCGAGGCTGAACCACATCACGGGCATCACTTGTCGGCGCACTTGGCGCATACAGTTCTGAAAGACGCCGTCCATCGCCATTGTCGTACGCTCTACAGCAGAATGTTGATCGACGTTTTGCAAGAGAACAGGTGTGCCCCTGATCAGCGCACAGGGACAGACCTGCGCTGACGGACATGACTTCCCGATTTGTGACGCGGCGAAGCATCACAATCGATGGTGGGGACAAGCGGCTGCAATCCGACCGCCCCATACTGTCAATCTGGATTTTTCCTCCCGCCCTTGGACGGTTCCCTTGTTCGTTATTCTGATCTGAGCCGGACGGTGTCCACTCCGCACTACCCAAACGGGGAGAGCCAATAATAATCTTTAACCAAATTTTCACCTACGTAGTCATCAAAGCCGTCGGCGCGCCTGATCGGCCACACCAAATCTCGCAAAGCCTGAAGACCAGACCTCAGCAGCGCCGCATGGTCGCGACAAAACCCCACAATCAATTGTTAAGGTTTATTCAGCCCCGAAATCGGATGGCTCGCACACCTACTTCGGGCAGCGCGACACTGATAATCCACTGAGCAAACCGACGAGATCGGCCTGCCGGTCCAATCCGGTCTTCGCGAACACGCCCTTGAGATGGAACCGAACGGTACCCACGGTGACACCGGTCTTGACGGCGATCTCTTCGAGCTTCTCGCCGGCTGCAATGCTGCGGGCGACGCGCGCCTCGGCCCCCGTCATCGCGAAGAGCTTCTGAAGCACATCTTCCTTGGGCACCGCCGGCCGGACGACGCGCGTCACGAGCACGAGAAAAGTCGGCACCGCGAGGGGGCCTGAGATCAGGTGGTCGTCGTCCCTGATGACGTGCATCAGGAGGGGAGAGAGTTCGCCCTGGGCCGGGATGGGAATGAAGTGCTGAGACGGGGCATCCGCGGCTGGCTCTCGGAGACTTGCGGCCAGTCGTGTCAGCGCAGCGACGATCCGTCCGTCGCGCATGCCATCCACCGACTGGCCCAGTCTCGCCGGCTCCGACCTCAAACGTCCGGATTCGGGAAGGTAGGGCCGGAATGCACGATTGCTCCGGGCGACCTCAAGACCAGCCCCCATCGCGATCGCGGCCGCGATCCCGAGATAATCGAACATCTCGACCGTGATAGAAGTGCTTTGCTGGGCAATCTTTGAAAGTACATTTATTGAATTGCCCAGCTCCATCCCGAGGTGGGAAAGTTTTTGCCTGATCGATGAAATGTCAGAGCGCAATGTGAGAGGAAACTCGAAGAAGCACACCACGCGGCGGTCCGCATCGAACACGAATTCGGAAAATGAATACAATCGTCCATCTTCAGCATGGGCGCAGTTCGGCGCCAGGTAGACCGCTTCGGACGGATTGATGGAACGAAGAGTACAAAGATGCCAGCCGTCGCTTTCTCGCTCCCGACAACTCGACAGGATGATCTTGGAGATTGCCTTCAGCGCCGACATGTTGCCCCGATCGGGCATCATCGTCGACGTGACGATGCGTTCGATCGCTCGATCCCCCCCATCCAGCAGACCGATCCATCCCCGTTCCGCACCAACGAATGAAACGATCTTGTGGAGCACCTCGGGCCGAGCCAGTTCCGAAATGTCGATACCGAAGGAAAGCCCGTCTGCGTAGTTTAACTCTGCCCTGCTCATCTCACAGGCCGCTTCCGCATCCAGATTATGACATCGCGCACATATCTATATCGGAACCCCGCCGGCAATTTTTAGGAACATACAGATTTATCCACACCAAAACAACATTGATTTATTATAACTTCCTGACGCGCACTGCACTTAAGCAGTTGGTATTTTGATTCGCACGCGTCGCATCATCTGAGTTGTCGGTATTCTACCGCAGCTGCAAGCATAAGGGCTTTTCAAGTCGGCCGACGCTCAAGTTCAGTCTAATCGTAGCTCGGGGACCAGCTCCGTCTTGAGAGACAAATCTTGGGATCGGAACGGCTACGGTCGCGGGGCGAGCTGATCGAAGGGGGGGACAGCTCAGAACTCAGCCATCGGGGTAGCCTGCATCGCGCGCGCAGGACATCCCGATGGCTGATCCATTCGAACCAAGCGGCGCATCACGTCTGTGAGTGCTTCGACCTTTCCCTGTACAAGAGTTTGATCGGATATGCTCTCGCTCCTGTCCGGCGAGAAAGGAGGTGTCGGGCGTGATTTAGCGTCTTCCGAAGGGTCCATGGGGCCAAGCCACGCAGTTCGCCACGCGGTTCGAACGCGGATGGCTCATCCTTCAGCCGGGAAGCACGCTTGAAGGCTCGTCAGCTCATTGATAGCTTCCTACTCGTATGATTTCGGGGCCTTGGGCGTGTTCGTTCAGGGGCGAAGCGGACAGGCTGAGATGGCCGACGAGACTTTGCGCCAGTTGCGGCTGGCCTACACCCACACCCTTCTGCTCTCCGGGCGCCAATGGCGGCGGCTCGCCAATACGGCGACGGAGGCGCATGGGATTTCCGAGGCGAAGGCGCTGCCGCTGGTCCTGATCGGGCGCCTGGGGGGTGAGCCGCGCCAGAACGCCCTGGCCGAGGCGGTGGGAATCGAGGGACCGTCGCTCGTCCGCCTCCTCGACCAGTTGGAGGCGGCCGGTCTCGTCCGGCGCCGGGAAGACCCGAGCGACCGGCGCGCGAAGGTTCTGAGCCTGACCGCCGCCGGTGAAACCGTCGTCGCCCGGATCGAGGCCGACCTCGACCGGCTGCGCGAGACCACCTTCGCGGGTATCAGCGCCGCCGACCTGGAGGCCGGCCTGCGGGTGTTCCGGGCGATCCAGCGTCACGCTGGCGGCGTGGACCCGGAAGCGGCTCCGGAAACGGGCCCACGGGAGTTCCGGGGATGACCCTTCCGGGCTGGCGCGACTGGGTCTTCTCGCTCAAGACCTTCGGGGCCGGCATGCTGGCCCTGTACCTCGCGTTCTGGATCGACCTGCCCAAGCCCTATTGGGCGCTCGGCACAGTTTACATCACGAGTCAGGTGCTGGCCGGCGCCACCCGCTCCAAGGCGCTCTACCGGGTGCTCGGCACGCTGCTCGGCGCCGTCGTCTCGGTCGTCCTCGTCCCGAATCTCGCCAACGCGCCGGAACTGCTGACGGTCGCGATCGCGCTCTGGGTCGCCGTCTGCCTCTACGTCTCGCTGCTCGACCGCACGCCGCGCAGCTACCTGATGATGCTCGGCGGCTACACGGCGGCCCTGATCGGCTTTCCCAGCGTGGCCGAGCCCGGCACGATGTTCGACACCGCGGTGGCCCGCGCCGAGGAGATCACCCTCGGGATCCTCTGCGCCAGCCTCGTCAACACCGTCGTGCTGCCGCAATCGGTGGCGCCCGCGATCGCGGCCCGGCTTGACCTGTGGCTGCGCGGCGCGCGCGGCTGGGTGATCGAGATTCTCGATCGGAGCCGCACGGGGGAGGACAATCAGGCCAGGCGCCTGCGGCTCGCCGCCGAGGCGGTCGCGTTCGACGCCCTGGCGACGCCGCTGCGCTACGACATGACCGGCGCCGAGCGCTCGGCCGAGGCCATGGCGACGCTCCGCCAACACATGCTGATGTTCCTGCCCATCGCCTCCGCGATCGCCGATCGCATCGAGGCCCTGGAGCGGGCGGACGCCCTGCCTCCGAGCGTGCGTGGCCTCCTCGACGCCGTGGCGGCCTGGCTCGCCTCGGGCACGACCGATCCGGCGCAGGCCGAGCGCCTCAAGGTGCAGGCGAGCGCGCTCGAGCCGGACCTCGCCGGGCGCGCCTCCTGGAACGACCTCGTGCGCGCGAGCCTTCTGGCGCGCCTGGGCGACTTCATCGACCTGCGCCAGGACGCCCGCCTCCTGCAGCGCCACCTTGCCGAGGGGACGCCGGTGTCGGAATCCCTCGCCTTCCGCTACACCGCCTCCGCACGCACGATCCGGCACCGGGATCACGGCATGGCGTTCCTCTCGGGCATCGGCGTGTTCCTTTCCATCGTGCTCACCTGCGCGATCTGGATCGCCACCGGCTGGCCCGACGGGGCCGGCGCCCCGATGATGGCGGCGGTCGGGTGCAGCTTCTTCGCGGCCCAGGACGACCCGGCACCATTCATCGTCAGCTTCGCCAATTCCGCGATTCTCGGCGCGCTCGGCGCGGGCGCCTACCTGTTCGCCATCCTGCCGCTCGCGACCACCTTCGAGATGCTGGCGCTGGCGCTCGCGCCCGGACTCCTGCTCTGCGGGGTCTTCATGGCGCAGCCGAAGACAGCCCCCCTGGCGATGGGTGCCGCCGTCAACGGCTCGGCCATGATCGCCCTCCAGGGCAGCTACACCGGGGAGTTTGCGGCCTTCACCAATTCCGCGATCGCCGTCATCGTCGGGATGTGGTCGGCGGCCGTCGTCACGCGCCTCGTCCGCTCGGTCGGTGCTGGCTGGTCGGCCCGGCGTCTGCGGGCGATCAACCGGCGCAGCCTCGCCGAAGCCGCGGAGCGGCGCGGCGCGCAGAACGGCCTCGAACTGGCGGCGCTGATGCTCGACCGCGTCGGGCTGATCGCGCCGCGCCTCGCCGCCCTGCCGCCGGACGACGCCGAATGGACCGCGGACCTCCTGGCCGAGGTGCGCGTCGGCATCAACGTGGTCGAACTGCGCCGCGACCGGCGCCGGCTCTCGACCCCGGCGCGCGGCGCCGTCGAGGCGCTTCTCGCCGCGCTGGCGCACCACTTCAGGAGCGCAGCGGCCGAACCGCCGCCCCGCCTCCTCGACACCCTCGACGGGGCGCTCGATGCGGTCTCGGCCGATGCCCGGCAGGCGGCCGGGCGCGCGGCGCTGATGGGCCTCGTCGGCCTGCGCCGCGGCCTGTTCCCGGATGCACCGCCCCACAATGCCTCCCCCCCCATCCTCGAACCGGGTCTCGCGGCATGACGGGCGAGTTCGACCTCTACGGCGTGTTCGTGCCGAGCCTCGCGGCCTGGATGCTCGTCGCCTTCGCCATCAGCGTTCCGCTTCGGCGGATCCTGGCGGGACTCGGCCTCTACCGCCTCGTCTGGCACCGACCGCTCTTCGATCTCGCCCTCTACGTGATCCTGCTCGGCGCGGTCGTCGCGGTGGCGGTGCCGCTCACCTCCTGAGCGGGCAAGCCCGCCCGCCGCTCCGCGCCTCCCCTGTTCGGACCCATCCCATGCCCCGGTTCCTTGCCCTCACCTTCCGCCTCGTCGTCACGCTCGGGATGGTCGCCGTCGCCGTCGTCGTTGGCCTGGCGCTGTGGGACTACTACATGGAGGCCCCCTGGACCCGGGACGGGCGCGTGCGCGCCGACGTGGTCGCGGTCGCCCCCGATGTCTCGGGCCTCGTCACCGAGGTGCTGGTCCAAGACAATCAGGTGGTGAAGCGCGGCGACGTGCTGTTCCGCATCGATCCCGACCGCTTCGCCCTCGCCCTGCGGCAGGCGGAGGCGATGGTGGCGGGCAAGCAGGCGACGATGGAGCAGGCCTCCGCCGACTATGCCCGCTACACCAAGCTCAGCGACGCCGCCGTGTCGCAGCAGAGGGTCGAGGCGGCCCGTGCGGCCGACCTGGAGGCCAAGGCCGCCTACGGGCAGGCGAGCGCCGACCGGGATCTCGCCCGGCTCAACTTGGAGCGCTCCGCCGTGAAGGCCTCGGTCAACGGCCGCATCACCAACATGGAATTGCGGCCCGGCGCCTACGTCACCACCGGCCGGGGCGTGATGGCGCTCATCGACAGCGACACAATCCGGGTCGAGGGCTATTTCGAGGAGACCAAGCTACCGCGCATCCATGTCGGGGATCGGGCCCGCATCCGGCTGATGGGCGAGCGCGCCACGCTGACGGGCCGGGTCGAGAGTTTTGCGGGCGGCATCGAGGACCGCGAGCGCACCGCCGGCTCCAACCTGCTCGCCAGCGTGAACCCGACCTTCGCCTGGGTGCGCCTCGCCCAGCGCATCCCGGTCCGGATCAAGCTCGACAGCGTCGCCGACGAGGTCCGGCTCGTCTCCGGCCGGACGGCGACGGTCTCGGTCGAGCCGGAGGGGGAGGCGCCGGGGTTCGACCCGCTGCGGCTCTGGCGCGGGGAGCCGGCCGCCCCCTCGCCCACCGGTGCGCGTTGAGGGGCTTGCCGCTTGGGCGCCCCTGCCCGCGTCGGCCCTCCGTGCCCTTTCCCCGCTACCGCGGGCCCGAGCCCGAGGCGCCGGGAGCGAGCCAGTGGCCTGCGGCGGCCAGCATCGTCTCCACGCCGGTGCGCAGAGTCGGATCGAGGACCGGAGCGTATTCCGGCGAATGGTTCGACGGGAGCGCGTTGAGGGTTCCGGCCCGCTCCGCCTCGGCGTAGAGCGCCGGGTCGGTGCCGCCGACGAACCAGAACACCGAGGGCGCGTCCCAGGCGCGGGCGAGCACGGTGAAATCCTCGCTCGCCGCCGCGCTGCCGGCGGGAAGCACCCGCTCCGGCCCGAGGCGCCGCTTCAGGGCTTTGCTCACCTGCTCCGTGGCCTCGTCGTCGTTCACCGTCAGGGGGAACTGCCCGAGCATGGTGATGAGGGGCGGCTTCGGGGCTCGGGAGATCGTCGCCTCGCCTTCGACGACCCGCTTCACCGACGCGAGCACCTGATCGCGCACGCGATCGTCGAAGGTGCGGATGTTGAGCTGGAGTTCGGCCTGATCCGGAATGATGTTGGCGCTCGTCCCCGCCTGCATCGAGCCGACCGTGACGACGGCCCCCTCGGTCATGGCGACCTCGCGCGAGACGATGGTCTGGAGCCGCATCACCGTCGCGGCGGCCATGACGACGGGGTCGACGGTCGATTCCGGACCGGACCCGTGTCCGCCGCGCCCGTACAGCGTCACCTTGAGGCTGTCGCTCCGGGAGAGGACGGGGCCGCTCTTGAGGCGAACCTGCCCGGCGGGAAACGGCAGCACGTGCTGGCCCAGCACCACGTCCGGCTTCGGGAAGCGCTTCACCAGGCCGTCCTCGACCATGGCCTTGGCGCCCTCGCCGATCTCCTCGCCGGGCTGGAACACCGCCATCACCGTCCCGCGCCAGCCGTCGCGATGGGCCGCCAGGATCTGGGTCGCGCCCATCAGCCAGGTCACGTGCAGGTCGTGGCCGCAGGAATGGGCGATGGGGGAAGTTCGGCCGGAGGCCGGGTCGGTCCCGGTCCGGGTGCTGGCATAGGGCAGGCCGGTATTCTCCTTCATCGGCAGCGCGTCCATGTCCGCGCGCAACAGCACGGTCGGCCCGTCGCCGTTGCGCAGGAGCCCGACGACGCCGGTGCCGCCCACGCCCTCGGTGACCTCGAAACCGAGATCCTTCAGCCAGCGGGCGGCGATGCCGGCGGTGCGCCGCTCCTGCATGGAGAGTTCGGGATTGGCGTGGAGGTCCTCGTAGACGCTCCTCAAGGTGGCGAGCTGCGCGTCCGTCGGGCCGGGCAGATGCCCCGCCTCGGCCCAGGCGGGTGCCGCGCCGGAGAGGATCGTCAGTGCGAGGAGCGCGGCCCGTGCCGGCGCGCCGCGAAAATCCCGAACAACCATTGGGGTCCTCCTTCAGCCGATCCGCGGGACGGCGCCGTTCGACGATGCGTGTCTTGGATACGTGTTTTGGAGAGAGCCTCGCGCGCGGCGCGCGGGGACCGTTCCGTTCAAGAATAGGGGCGGCGGGCGCGAGGACGATATCGCGGCAGCGTCCATCCCAGGCGGAGGGAGAGCGCCCGCAGGAGCAGGGCGACGAGGAAGCCGGAGCCGAGGGCGAGTTCCCGCGGCGCGCCGAGCGCGGCCAGGGAGACGTAGGTGAGCGCACCGGCGCCCGCCGCCGAGGCGTAGATCTCCCGGCTGAGGATCACCGGGCTGTCGCCTCCGAGGAGATCGCGGATCACGCCGCCGAAGGTCGCGGTCACCACGCCCATGACGACGGCCACGGCGCTGCCGGCCCCGGCCTGGATGGCCTTCTCGGCGCCGGCTACCGCGAAGAGCGCGAGACCTAGGGCATCGAGCCGGACCAGGGTGCGGTAGCGGGATTGCGGGATATGCGCAAAGAAGAACACGGCACAGGAGATGCCGAGGCACGCCAGGAGCGCGCTCGGCCGCTGCGTCCAGAACACGGGCGATCCGAGCAGCAGGTCGCGGAGCGTTCCGCCCCCGATCCCCGTCGCGGTGCCCAGCACGGCGAAGCCGACGAAGTCCATCTCCTTGCGGGAGGCCACCAGGGCACCGGTGATCGTGAAGACGATCAGCCCCAGCCAATCCAGGGTCGCAGTCGCGGTCTCGAACATCGTTCTCAGTCCATCGGGGGTCTGGGTTTCGTCAGCGGGCAGCGAGGAAGGGCGACGCGCTATCCTCTTGTCTTCGCATCGCCCCGAAAGCCGGTGGCCACCTTTCGGGTCGAAGCCCTACGCCCTTGTCTTGTCACGCTTTCTCTCGACGAACCGGCACCCGCTTCGTCGGAAAGCGCTCTAGCGGAACAGCAGCACCTGGTTGTCGGAGCGGGTTGGGCCGTCCCACTCGCGCTGCACCATCACCTCCGGCTGCGCGGTCTTCACGACGACCGTCGTGCCGAGCGGAACGCGGCCGTAGAGGTCGTGGATGTCCTCGTTGAGGAGGCGGATGCAGCCGGATGAATCGGTGCCGCCGACGGTCCAGGGCTCGTTGGTGCCATGGATGCGGTAGAGCGTGTCGCGGTCGCCCTGGTAGAGGTAGAGCGCGCGGCAGCCGAGCGGGTTGTGGATGCCGGGCTCGACGTAGCGCGGGGTTTCGGGCCGCCGCTTCAGCATGGCCGGCGTCGGGCGCCAGCCCGGCCATTTCGCCTTGCGCTTGACCACCGCGACACCCGACCAGGTGAAGCCGGCCCGGCCCACCCCGATGCCGTAGCGCAGGGCGGTCCGGTCCTCGCGGACGAGGAAGAGGAAGCGCTGGTGCGTGTCGACGACCAGCGTGCCGGCGCGCTCCGGGCCGTCGTAAATTACGATCTGCCGACGGTACTGCGCCGGAACGAGGGTCAGATCGACCATCGGCACGTTGAAGGGCTCGTCCGGGATCTCGCCGATGAACCACGCGTCGCGGTTCGCGGCCGGTTCGACTGGTTCCGGAGCCTTGGGCTCCGGGGCGGAGTCCCAGAAGAAGGCGTGCGCGCGGCCCGGGGCCAGGAGGGCGGCGGCGAGGAGAAGGGAGCGGCGGGTGGCCGGCATCGTCGTGGCTCCAGTTCGTGGTTCGCGGATCCGCGCATCTTCGGACCCGCGCGGCCGCGCCGAACGGGCGGCAGCCGGGCAAGCGTCGGCATTCCGGCGCGAAGGCCGAGCCGGCCGGTCGCGCGGATCGAGAGGGAGGATCGAGGGAGACGTGAGAGGCCGCCTCGCGGCCTGCGGGTCAGCCTATGGGTCCGTCATGGCGAGAGGCCTCCGAGGTCGGTTCGCACGCGCCGTGCATGCGAGCCCCCTCTGTCATCGGCCTGAGAGTTTCGCCCGGCCCCGATCAGGGCCGCGACTTACACCATCGGCGGGAGCGTCCGCTCCGCTTTCCAGAGTGTTGAACGACGAGCGGTCCGGGTGCCTGAGAGTTTCCGGGGCGGTTGCTCCTTCGGCGGCCGGTTTGCACCGGCTCTCTCCCGCGCGTCGCTGACTTGACCGTTCTATCGCCCGACGGTCGGCTTGGCCAGTCAATTCGTTAGCTTGCGATTTAATTGGTGCGGTACGACACACGAACGAGCGCCGGGCGGGAGCCGCCACGGAGCCGTTCTCCCGATAGGTACGACCGGCCTGACGAAGGGCACCGCGTCGGTCGGCAATGGCCCTGCTTTCCGCCGGTTCTACTTCGGCAAGGTGCGGTCCATGTTCCACAGGTTGAAGGCGCGCTCGCCGAGCATCGTGTCGAGGCCCTCTTCCTGGATCGCGTCGGGCACCCGCAGCGTCCCGAACCGGTCGAGGCCCTTCAGGATGCCGAAGGTGACGAGGGCGGCATAGGCGCCGACCACAGTGACGGCGAGGAGCTGGACGCCGAACTGCTCCAGGCTCGCCGAGACCTGATTGATGTGGGGGCTGGCGAGGACGCCGACGAGCAGCGCGCCGGTGAGGCCGCCGACGCCGTGGGCGCGCCAGACTTCCAGCGTGTCGTCGATCCTTAACCAGCGCTGCACGTATTTGGCGAAGTAGCAGGCCGTGGCGCCGATGGCACCGATCGCCAGGGCGGCGATGGGCTCGACATAGCCCGAGGCCGGGGTGATCGTCGCGAGACCCGCCACGGCGCCGACGAGGACGCCCGAGAAGGAGGGGTGCCGGGTCTCGCGCCATTCCCAGAACATCCAGGTCAGCATGGCGATGGAGCCGGCGAGCATGGTGTTGGTGAAGGCGTAGGCCGCCAGCGCGTCCGCCGCGTAGGCGCCGCCGGCATTGAAGCCGAACCAGCCGAACCACAGCAGGCCCGCGCCGAGGGCGACCAGCGGCAGACTGGCCGGCGCCGCTTCGGACTGGCCCTCCGCGAGCTTGCGCTTGCCGAGATACTTGGCGGTCGCCAGCGCCGAGAACCCGGCGGAGGTATGGATGACGATGCCGCCGGCAAAGTCGGCGACGCCGAGCTTGGCCAGGAAGCCGCCGCCCCAGATCCAGTGCGCGGCCGGCAGGTAGACGAGGATGGTCCAGGCGGTGATGAAGAACAGGTAGGCGCCGAACCGAAAGCGCCCGACGAAGGCGCCCGTCATCAGGGCCGGCGTGATGATGGCGAACATCATCTGGTAGGCGAAGACCATGATGAAGGGGATGTTCGGCGCGTAGACGGGGTTGGGCTCGATGCCGACCCTGTACATCCCGAAATAGGTGGCGAAATCCCCGATCGTGCCGCCGATATCGGGGCCGAAGGCGAGGCTGAAGCCGCCGAACACCCAGATCACCCCGACAACGCCGATGCAGACGAAGTTCTGGATCATCACCGACAGCACGTCGCGCTGCTTGACGAGGCCGCCGTAGAACAGCGCTAGGGCCGGCGTCATCATCAGCACCAGCGCGGTACAGATGAGGATGAAGGCCGTGTCGCCTGCATTGATGCCGTGCATCGCCCGCTCCTTGATCGTGTTCTTCGGAAATGTCGGGGCGGCGCGGTGCCGGGCGTCACCGCGCGGGGCTCACCGGACGGGCCGGGGTCCCCTCGTCGAGCATGTGATCGGCGACCGGCGCGTGCGGGTGGGGCGCCATCAGGCGCTTAGGCGCGATGAACAGGTACATCGTCAGAACGTAGGGGGCGGTGAAGGACGGGATGCCGGCCGGCGCGACGAGGGCGTCGAGGGCGCCCTGGACGAAGACGGTGGTCACCGTGGCCAGTCCCGCATAGACCGCGACCCGCGGTGAGGGCTGCAGGAAGATCACGCCGACGGCCATCGCCGTCAGGACCGGGCTGAAGCCGTAGAGGCCTTGGCTCACCGCGGATGGATCGGCGCCCATCGCGAGCGCGACGACGAGGCTGACCAGCGATCCGGCGACGGCGGCGATCCCGGCCGGCACGGAAGCGATCAGGATGCCGACCAGGATGATGGCACCGCTCACCGCGCTGCCGAGCAAATAGACCTGCGCGATGTTGCGAAAGAAGATCGCGACGAGATCCGCCGGCCCCGGAATGCCGGCGGCGCCCCGCACGAGGTCGGCGGCGAGCCGGGGTGCATCGCCCGTCACCTGCAGGCGGCCGAAGGAATAGGCGGCGGCCACCATCAGCCAGCCGGTCAGCACGAAGGGGCCGGTCGAGCCCGGAATGCCCCACTTGTCGGTGAGCGTCGCGCTGAAGGCGGCGGTCAGCACCGTGCTCGCCGCTGCGCCGATCACGATCGCGGCCCAGAGCTGGGGCGACGACGCGATGAAGGTGGGCAGCGCGGCGCCGACGAGGATGCCGTTGAAGCCGTAGAGGCCGGAGGAGACGGAGGGTGCGTCGCAATCCAGCAGCCGCGCGGTCAACGTCGCGACGAGAACCCCGAGCGCCGCCCCGATCGTGGTCGCCCAGTTGCCGGTGAGCGCGGAGGCATAGGCCATCGCGACGAAGAACAGCAGGCCGGTCGCCGCGTTCTCCATGAAGAAGACCTGGCTCGCTCCGCGCAGCGACTGGACGAGAAGGTTGGGGTTCGCGCGCGGCATCTTTTCGGCCTTCGCTCAGCGCCAGTAGGGTTCGGCGGGAAGGGTGCGGCCGCGGGCCTCCTCGCGCACGATGCGCCAGAACCGGCGGACCTCGTGGCGGACGTCGTAGCTCTCGACCCCGACCGCGCGCAGCATCAGCCCGGCGGCGTTGGGCAGGCGGCTCACACCGGAGACCGCCCGCGGCGCCTCGCCGGAGAAGTTGGTCTCGAACCGCGCCTTGATGCGCGTGGCGGTCTCGGGCGGCGTCACGCAGAGGATGTTGGCGAAGGCGTCGAAGCCGCGCATCACCCCCGCGAAGCCGATCGTCGGGTCGCCCCGCTCGATCAGGATCTTTTCCGCAAACAGCTTGCGCCCGTCGGGCCGGCGGAGAGCCACGTCCATCGACAGCAGATCGAAGCCGAAGCGTTCCTCGGCATGGTGATGCTTGCGGCCCGCCAGCACCATCTCGCCGTAGAGAAGCGTGGCGCTTTCCGCGACGACGATCTCCGTGCGGGAGAGGAAGCGCGAGCCGCGATAGGGGATGGTGACGTCCGGCAGGTATTCGAGATAGCCGCCGGCCGCCACCGTCACGCTCTGGTGCTGCGCCGCGTAGTTCGCGTCCATGCAGTGGATGCGGTTGGCGCCCTGCGTCGAGACGTGCGCGCAGGCGCCCTCCCCCACCGCGATCTCGATCGTGTAGCGGTCGCCCTGGAGGATGCCGCCCCCGACCGAGATGATCGGGCAGACCGGCAGCTCCGGCATCGCCTCGTCCCAGTGGAGCGCCTGCTGCACCAGCAGCGGGGCAACCCGGTAGAGGTCGTGCAGGTCCGAGCGCCCGTCGCGCAGCGCGAAGCCGAGGCGCAGTTGTCCGACCTTGCCGGGCGCCCCCGCCCGCATCTGCGCCGGCTCGGTCTGGAACCCGCGCAGTTCACGCGCCCCGTCGAGACGGCCGAGGGCTTCGTGGAGCGCCATGGCCTCAGGCGCTCGCCGCGAGCGGGCGGTCCACCGCCCTGTCGGACGGCGCCCGATCGACGGGTGCCAAATTGGACAAGGCCACATCGGACAAGGTCAAGTCGAACAGTGCCAAGTCGAGGATGAGCTGGAGGAGGTCGTCGACCCCCTCGCCGGTCTTGCAGTTGGTAAAGAGGAACGGTTTTTCGCCGCGCATGAGCTTGGAATCGCGCGCCATGACGTCGAGGCTCGCGCCGACATAGGGGGCAAGGTCGCGCTTGTTGATGACGAGGATGTCCGACTGGCAGACCCCGGCGCCGTTCTTGCGGGGGATCTTGTCGCCCGCCGCGACGTCGATGACGTAGATGTAGAAGTCGGCGAGCGCCGGGCTGAAGGTGAGCGTGAGGTTGTCGCCGCCGGACTCGATCAGGATCACGTCGCTGTCGGGATACTTCTCTTCGAGTTCCTCGACCGCGGCGATGTTCATCGACGGATCCTCGCGCACCGCCGTATGCGGGCAGGCCCCGGTCTCGACGCCGACGATCTTCTCCTCGATCAGCACGCCGTTGAGGGTGCGTCGCACCTGCTTGGCATCCTCCGTCGTGACGACGTCGTTGGTGATGATCAGCGGCTTGATGCCCCGCGCGATCAGGCGCGGCGTGATCGTCTCGATGACCGCGGTCTTGCCCGAGCCGACCGGGCCGCCGATGCCGATACGGGTGATCTTCTTCATCTCTACTTCCTTTGCCGCACTCAGTTCATGAACAGGCGCACATGGACCGTGGTGTGATGGGCAACGAGAACGTCGAAGACGGGGGCGAAGGCCGCCATCTCATCGAGGGCGAGATCGCGCACGGCGAGGTAGTCGTCCTGAACACGCCCTTGCGCGGTGAACAGGATGCGCTGGGTCTCGAAATGATCGATCCGCATCAGCCGCAGCGCCGCGCTCAGGATCATCGAGGCGATGCCGTACTGGTGGACGACGAAGGCCTCGCTCTCGTCGGCGCCGAGACCGGCGAGCGCGATCGCCTGGCCGACCGGCAGGCAGCCCGGCGTGGCCTCCGAGCGGATGTCGGCGAGCCAGCGCGCCAGCATCGGTGACGGGGTGATCCTGAGCGCCAGTTCGGCGAACTTCTTGCCCATCCGCGTCAGCATCAACTGCTGCTCTTCGCCGACGCGGCGGCAGAGCAACTCCTGGTCGGCGGTGATGAGGCCGGGATCATCGTCCGTCAGGGCGGCGCGATGGGCATGCAGCAGCGCGACGCCGTCCACCCGCGCCGTCTGGTGCAGGACGAGTTCGACGAAGGACAGCAGGCTGTCCGCATCGCGGACGATCCCTGTCTGAACCGCGGATTCGAGCCCGTTGGAGAAGGCGAAGGCGCCGACCGGCAGCGTCGAATCCGACCATTGCAGCAGGCGCGCGAGATGCGCCGTGCCGTGGGTCGCGAGACGGGCCCTCGGCTCACCGTGCCGCATCACGCCACCGGACCGGGCCGGTGGTGATGCGTGTGCGCATGACCGTTCGCATGCCCGTGATCGTGTTCGTGCGCGTGGTGATGGGCCTCGTGCTGATCGTGGGCATGCGCCCCGGCGTGATCGCCGTGATGGTGGTGCGGGGTGGCGTCGGCGCCGGCAAACAGCAGCCGAACCTCCTTCGCATCGAGCTTGGCCGCCACCTCCTCGCCCGGAGCGAAACGGGTCTTCACATGCGCGAAGGCGTGGGTGCGCATCACCGAGGCCATCACCTTCTGATCGACCGAGAGCGGCACGTAGACCGTCGATCCCTTGATCACCGCCGGCCAGTGCTGGTTGCCGAGGCCGTGCCCGAGTTCGAAGCAGGCGCGCAGGATCTCGTGCGGCGCGAGGCGCTCCAGCCCCTCCAGCTCGATCACCAGCACGTCCTTGAGGGCGATCCGGGCGACGACGATGAGGCCGCGCGCCGCGTTGTAGTGGAGCACGTCGCCGTCGTGCAGGTGCTCGGCGCGCGGCAGCGAGACCGCCAGCTCGATCCCGCTCTCGCTCGCCTTGCGCAGGCGGCTCTTGGGCGCCTCCCACTGCTCCAGCACCAGCGGATCGATCCGGGCGTGCCGCGCGCGCTCCTGCCAGAGCGGATCGCCGAGATGACCGAGCTTGTGTTCGACGAGGATCATGCGTCCCTCCCAGACGGCCGCGCTCAGGCGCGGCGCAGACGTTTCCCGGATAGGATCCCGAGCCAAACCGCGGCGTAGCCGACGGCGAGGCTGGAGAGGCCGTAGAGAACCGCGAGGCCGGCCTGGCCCGGCGCCGTGGCCTCGGACAGGATGCCGAAGACGAAGCTTGAGAAGGTCGACATCCCGCCGCAGAAGCCCGTGCCGACGAGCAGCATGAACTCGTCCGAGACCCGGCCGAGGCGGTGAAGTCCGAAGGCGGCGCCGAGGCAGAACGAGGCGACGACGTTGGCGGTGAAGATATCGAGCGGAAAGGCGCCGCTCTGCTGAGGGATCAGCAGCATCAGGAATTCGCGGGTGATCGCGCCGAACCCGCCACCGATGAAGACGAAGACGGCCTGCGCGCCCATCCCGAGCCCCTATGCCCGCGCCAGGGCCACGCCCGCCGCCGCGGCACAGAGGCCGAGGCCGACGGAGGCGACGAGGTAGAGGGCGGCGAGCGCGTGGCGATGCTCCATTGCCATCTGCGCCGTATCGAGCTGCATCGAGCTGAACGTGGTGTAGCCGCCCAGAAAACCCGTCAGCACCAGGGACGCCATCATGTCCCCGTGGCGATGCTGCCAGCCGAACGCGAAGGCGGCGGACAGGTAGGCGATGGCGAAGGCCCCCGTGACGTTGATGAGAAACGTGCCGAACTTGAAGCGCGCCGGGATCGCACGGTCGATGACCCCGCCGAGCCACCAGCGCAGCAGCGAGCCGGCACCGCCGCCGAGACACACCCACATGATGTCGATCGGTTTCATCAGCGCATGCACCGAGTCTTGAGCCGGCGGCGGGACGTCAACTGAAGAAGTGAAGCTGGGCGAGGGGAAGGTGGGTCGCCGGCTCGATCGTGGCGTGCTGGCCGTCGACGGTGACCGCGAAGGTCTCCGGGTTGACCTCGATGACCGGCAGGCGGTCGTTGCGCACCATCGACGCCTTGGTCAGCGTGCGCGTGCCGTAGACGGGCATCACCTTGGAGGTCAGCGCGTAGCGCTCGGCGATGCCGGCCTCGTAGGCGGCATACGAGGTGAAGGTGACGCGGGTCTTGGCCACCGCCGGGCCCATGCCACCGAACATCGGGCGGTAGACCACAGGCTGCGGCGTCGGCAGCGAGGCGTTGGGATCGCCCATCACCGCCCAGGAGATCATGCCGCCCTTGATCACCATCTTCGGCTTGGCGCCGAAGAAGGCCGGCTCCCACAGGACAAGATCGGCCATCTTGCCGACCTCGACCGAGCCGATCACGTGCGAGACGCCCGCGGTGATGGCCGGATTGATCGTCACCTTGGCGACGAAACGCAGGACGCGCTGGTTGTCGTTGCCCGACGCGTCGCCCGGATAGGCGCCGCGCCGCGCCTTCATCACGTGGGCCGTCTGGATCGTGCGCGCCCAGTTCTCGCCGACGCGGCCCATGGCCTGGCTGTCGCTCGACAGGATCGAGATCGCACCGAGATCGTGGAGGACGTTCTCCGCCGCGATGGTCTCGGCCCGCACGCGGCTCTCGGCGAAGGCGACGTCGGTGGGGATCTTCGGGCTGAGGTTGTGGCAGACCATCACCATGTCGAAGAGTTCGGCCTGGGAATTGATGCCGTAGGGCATGGTCGGGTTGGTCGAACTCGGGAGGACGTTGGCGATGCCCGCCACCCGGATGATGTCCGGTGCGTGCCCGCCGCCCGCGCCTTCGGTGTGGTAGGTGTGGATCGTGCGCCCCTCGAAGGCGGCGATGGTGCTCTCGACGAAGCCGGCCTCGTTCAGGGTGTCGGTGTGGATGCAGACCTGGACGTCGTGGTCGTCGGCGACGGTGAGCGCCATGCGGATCGCCGCCGGCGTGCTGCCCCAATCCTCGTGGACCTTCAGGCCCATCGCGCCGGCGCGGATCTGCTCGTCGATCGGCAGCGGCGCCGAGCCGTTGCCCTTGCCGTGCACGCCCGCATTGACCGGCCACGCGTCGAAGGAGCGGAGCATCATCTCGATGTTCCAGGTGCCCGGCGTGATCGTGGTGCCGTTGGTGCCGTCGGAGGGGCCGATGCCGCCGCCGAACAGCGTCGTCACGCCGTTGCTGAGTGCAGCCTGCGCCTGCTGCGGCGAGATGAAGTGGACATGCGCGTCGATGCCGCCCGCGGTGAGGATGAGGTGCTCGCCGGAAATGGCGTCGGTGCCCGGTCCCAGCGCGAGGCCCCGCGTCACCCCCGGCATCGTCGCGGGATTGCCGGCCTTGCCGATCCCGACGATCAGCCCGTCCTTGATGCCGAGATCGGCCTTGATGACGCCGAGCACCGCATCGACGATGGTGACGTTGGTGACCACGAGATCCGGCGCGCCCGCCGCACTGGTCAGCTCGTTGTCGTAGCCCATGCCGTCGCGCAGCGTCTTGCCGCCGCCATAGACGGCCTCCTCGCCGTAGACGCGCAGATCCTTCTCGATCTCGATGTAGAGATCCGTGTCCGCGAGCCGGATCCGATCGCCCGTCGTCGGCCCGTACAGATCCGCATATTGCCGCCGCGAGAGTTTGGTCATCCCAGCGCTCCAGGTCCGGCTGAAGTGGTAAGCGGAAGCATCGTCCTCTCCCGAAAGAAAATCACCTTTCGGGACGATGCGCTGTTCTCTCGTTTCTGCATCGTCTTCTCCCGAAAGCCGGGAACCACCTTTCGGGACGATGCTTAAGGCTTGTTCTTGAACCCGTAGCGGTTCACGCGATCGAGCGCGTCGGCCAAGCGCGGGCGGTAATCGTCGTAGCTCTCGTCGCCGACCCAGCCGTCGACGAGGCCGTTGAAGCCGAGCACCCGCTGCTTGCCCTGATAGGGCACCAGCGAAATCTCCTTCTCGTCCCCCGGCTCGAACCGCAGCGCGGTGGTGGCCGGAATGTTGAGCCGCTTGCCGAAGGCCTGCGCGCGATCGAACTCGAGCGCGGCGTTCACCTCGAAGAAATGATAGTGCGACCCGACCTGAATCGGACGGTCACCCGTATTGCGGACCTTGAGCGTCGTCGTCGGGTAGCCGGCATTGATCTCGATCTCGCCGGAGCCGAAGACGATGCCGCCAACGGGCGCCTTCTTCTGAGCAGGACTCATCGCGGCCTCTCCTCACACCTCGGAATTACTTGATGGGAGAATGGACGGTGACGAGGCGGGAACCGTCGGTGAACACCGCCTCGACCTGGACGTAGGGAATCATCTCCGCGACCCCCTCCATCACGCTGTCGCGGGTGATGGTCTTGCCTGCGAGTTCCATCACCTCCTCCACCGTCTTGCCGGCCCGCGCGCCCTCCAGGGCCGCGACGGAGATCAGCGAAACGGTCTCGGGATGGTTGAGCTTGAGACCCTGGTCCTTACGGCGCTGCGCCACCTGCGCGAGCATGTAGATCAAGAGCTTGTCGGTTTCGCGCTGAGTGAAGTGCATAGGCAGCCTCCCGAGCGAATGCAGCCGGCCCGAACAGCCACATGAGCGGCAGTCAGGAAAGTTCTCTCTTTTCAACCTGCAGCAGCATCTTCTCTCACAAGGAAAGCACCTCCGCAAGACCGAGTTATTACTTTCTCGATTGTTAAATTCTGACTTTTGATAGCCTAACACCGGAAAACATTCAGATGATATTGCATCGAAGGCTCCGCCTTGGACTGCTTTCAGAACGTCTTCCATCGAGACCGCAAAAGGCTGATCGGTCCACGAATCCACGGATGGAAGTTGTATGCGGCTTCGCTCGGCCTCCGCGTCCCGCCGGCGTCGGCGCGCCCCTGCCGCGGCCGACGCCAGGGTTGTAGGGACCGCGTTTCCCGCCATGGGGCCGCCGGGCAGTGGCCGATGCGCGCCGGAAGGACCGGACCGGAGAAGCGGACAAGTTCGTGCGGCCGGCCGCGTCCCGCCGCTTCCGGCGGAACCTTCGTCCCGGGTCACGGGCTATCCCGAGGCGGCACGGGCGCGCGGCCCGCATCGGCCGGAACGGCCGCGAAGCCGGCGGAGCGTGGAGCGGCGCGGCTTGAGCAATCGCGATATCATCGTCATCGGCGGCTCGTCCGGTGCCACGGTTCCGCTGAAGGCCATCCTCGGCGCCCTGCCGCAGGATCTGCCGGCGGCGGTCTTCATCGTGCTGCACATCCCCGCGCGCAGCCTCGGCCTGCTCGCGACCGTCACCTCGGCGGTCGCCCACCTTCCGGTCCACCCGGCCGCCGACGGCATGGCGATCCGGCCGGGCAACGTCTATCTCGGCGTTCCCGATCATCACCTCATCCTCGACGAGGGTCGGATCAAGCTCGGGCGCGGCCCCCGCGAGAACATGGCCCGGCCCTCGATCGATCCGCTGTTCCGCTCGGCGGCCGCGGCCTACGGCCCGCGGGTGATCGGGGTGCTTCTGAGCGGGCTGCTCAACGACGGCGCCTCCGGTCTCGAAGCGATCCAGCGCTGCGGCGGCGTCACGCTGGTGCAGGATCCGGCCGAGGCGGTCGCCGACGAGATGCCGCGCAGCGCCCTCTCGATCATGGAGGTCGATCTCACCCTGTCCGCGGCCCGCATCGGCGACGTCCTCTCGGACCTCGTGCGCGACGCCCCCGGCCCGCGCCGGTCCGTCCCGCCCGAGATCCGGCTCGAGGTCGACATCGCCGCGGGGGAGCGGATCGACAGCGACGTCCTGCGCCGTATCGCCGACCCCTCCGCGATGTCCTGCCCGCATTGCGGCGGCGTCCTCTCGGAGGTGCGGGACGGCAGGCCGCTGCGCTTCCGCTGCCAGGTCGGCCATGCCTACACCGCCGAGGCCGTGGCCAAGCAGCAGGAGGGGTCCATCGACGAGGCCCTGCGCGTGGCCCTGCGCATCATCGAGGAGCGGGCCGAGCTCGTCCGGCGCATGGCCGGCGACGGGCGCAAGGCCGGGCGCCCGGCCGTCAGCGCGATGTACGAGGAGCGCGCCGCCGAGTACCGCCGCTACGCCGACGTGATCCGGCGGGCCGTCCTCCAAACCCTGCCGTCACCGGAGCCGACGGACGACGAGGGCGGACAGGAGGCGTAGCATGCGCGCTTCGGCGAACGCCTCCTCGCCTCATTTGAGGCTGGCCAGCGCACGCCGCATCGTCCTACAGGCTGGGCTGCGGGCACACGGGCGCGCGGCGGCTGGAGGCGGTGATGGTGAAGTCCTCCAAGACAGTCGTCACGCAAGGCGGCAAGCCTGTCGTCGTCACGCTCTGCGCGTCGGCCGCGAACACCCGCTCGCTCGTCCATCTTCTGCAAGAGCTGCCGACGCGGTCGGACACGGCCATCATCGTCGTGCTGCAGCACCGGGAATCGCTCGATGCGGCCGAATTCGGCCGCGCGCTCAAGGCGGCCGGCCACGAACTGACCGTCATCGAGCAGAACATGCCGCTCGCGCCGGGCCGGGTCTACCTGCCCGAGTCGAACGTCATCGTCAGCATCGAGGACGACCATTTCCGGCTTCGTCCCGCCGAGCAGCGCTTCGGTGAGCGCGGGACGATCGACAGCTTCCTCGTCTCGCTCCTCGGCGCGATGGACGGGCGCACCATCTCGATCGTCCTCGCCGGGACCGGCTCGGACGGAACCCTCGGCTTCAAGGCCGTCAAGGAGATGGGCGGCATCGCCTTCGCGGAGGAGACCGAGGAGTCGAAATCCGGCGAACTCGCCGCGAGCAACATCCCCGCCGCGCTGGCCGATGCCGTCCTGCCCATCGACGAGCTGGCCGAGCGGGTCCGGGCCAGCATCCACCAGCTCGGATCGAAGACGGAAGCGGGTGTGCAGCTCAACGAGGCCGAGGCCTCGACGGTGCTGGCCGGCATCGCGGCGGTTTTGCGCAACAAGACCGGCCACGACTTCCACGGCTACAAGGAAGGCACCTTCATGCGCCGCGTCCAGCGGCGGATGCAGGTCGCCCAGATCAACGACAGCACGGACTACGTGGAATACCTGCGCGCGCAGCCGGGGGAGGCGCAGGAACTCTTCAACGACCTGCTGATCGGCGTGACGCAATTCTTCCGCGACACGAAGGAATTCGAACTCCTCGAACGCAGCGTGATCCCGAAGCTGTTCGAGGGGAAGACCCGCAGCGATCAACTGCGGATCTGGATCATCGGCTGCTCGACCGGCGAGGAGGCCTACTCCTTCGGCATCCTGCTGCGCGAGCACATGGCGAACCTCGAAGAGGTGCCGCAGGTCCAGATCTTCGCGACCGACCTCGACGGCCGGGCGCTCGCGGCGGCGCGGTCGGCCCGCTACGCCGAGACGGTGGTGCGCGACGTCAGCCCCGAGCGGCTCGCGCGCTGGTTCGTGCGGGAGGGCAACACCTATTGCATCGTCAAGGAAGTGCGGGAGATGTGCATCTTCTCCCAGCACAGCATCATCAAGGACCCGCCCTTCTCCCGCCTCGACCTCGTCTCCTGCCGCAACCTGCTGATCTACCTCGATGCCGAGCTGCAGAGCCGCGTCATCCCGGTCTTCCACTTCGCCTTGAGACCGGAAGGCGTGCTGTTCCTCGGCAATTCCGAGAACGTCTCGCGCCACACCAACCTGTTTGCGCCGATCGAGCAGCGCTCGCGCATCTTCCGCCGCCTGGAGACGCATAGCCGGATCCTGCCCGACTTCCCCTTCGCCGTGTCGTCCCCGCGCTTCGAGCATCGGCAGGCGGCGAGCCTGCCCGCCCGTGCGGTCGAGCCCTCGCTGGCCCAGCGGGCCGAGCGCTTCGTGGAGCGCTACACGCCGGCCTACGTGATCGTGGACGAGACCCACACGGTGCTGCACTTCTCCGGCCGGACCGGGCGCTACATCGATCCGGCCGGGGGGGCGGCCTCGCTCAACCTCTTGCAACTGGTGCATCCCGACCTGCGCCTCGACCTGCGCTCGGCCCTCGTGCGCGCATCCGAGGAAGGGCGGACGGCCCATCTCCCCAACCGGCGGATCGAGTTGGACGGGCAGGCGCTCCTGGTCGATCTCGTGGTCGAGCCGGTGAAGGACACCGCCAGCCCCGTCCGGCACTTCTTCGTGCTGTTCAAGGACGGGGGGACGGCCGCCGCCGATGCGGAGATCGCCTCGGCCTCGTCGCAGGATCAGCGCGACCGCATCCGGCAGCTCGAAACGGAGCTGCGCGAGAACAAGGACCGGCTGCAGGCCATCGCCGAGGAAGCGGAGAGCACGAACGAGGAGTTGAAGGCCTCCAACGAGGAGTACCAGTCGCTCAACGAGGAGCTGCAATCGGCCAACGAGGAGCTTCAGACCTCGAAGGAAGAGCTGCAATCGGTCAACGAGGAGCTGACCACCGTCAACGGCGAGCTCGGCCTGCGGGTGCAGGAACTCGGCCGCACCAACAGCGACCTCAAGAACTTCCTCGAAAGCACGCAGATCGCCACCGTCTTCCTCGACAACGACTTGCGGGTCATGCGCTTCACGCCGGCCTCGGCGGAGCTGTTCCACCTCGTCGAGTCGGATGCGGGCCGGCCCATCGCCCACATCAAGTCGCGCATCGCGTACGAGGAGCTGCACGAGGATGCCCGCCGTGTCCTGCGCACCCTCAACAGCTCCGAGCGCGAGATCGAGAACCCGCAGACGGGGACCCGCTTCATGGTCCGCGTCCTGCCCTATCGCAGCGTCGACAACTTCATCGCCGGCGTCGTCATCACCTTCGTCGACATCACCGCGCGCAAGCAGGCCGAGGCGGCGCTCCGCGAGAGCGAGGAGCGCTTCCGCCAGTTCGCCGACGCCTCCTCGGACGTGCTCTGGATCCGCAACGCGCAGACGCTGGAATTCGAGTATGCCGGCCCGTCCTTCGAGACACTGTACGGTGCCGTCCCCGGCAAGTCCGGTCAGAACCCCCTGCGATCCTGGCTGAAGCTCATCGTGGGGGCCGACCGTCGGGAGGTGATCGACACCTTCCGCCAAGTGCGGGCGGGCGGGCGCGTGTCCCACATCTTCCGCATCCGCCGGCCGAGCGACGGCGAGGAGCGGTGGCTGGCGAATACCAACTTCCCGCTCTTCGACGAGAAGGGACAGGTGCACCGCATCGGCGGCATCACCTCCGACGTCACCGACGCCAAGCTGGCCACCGAGCGTCAGGACGTGCTGGTCAAGGAGCTGCAGCACCGCTCGCGCAACCTCCTCGGCGTCGTCACCTCGCTCGCGACCCGCACCGTCGGCCAGGGGGCGCCGGTCGAGAATTTCACCACGCGGCTGAACGCCCTAGGGCGGGCCCAGGCCCTGCTCAGCCGGTCGGGCAACGACACCGTCGAGGTCAGCGCCCTCGTGCATGCGGAGCTGTCGGCCTATACCAGCGCCTCCCCGAAGCGCATCACGATCTCAGGCCCGAAGGTGCTGCTGACCTCGGAGCAGGTGCAGAACTTCGCCCTGGCGCTGCACGAGCTGACCACCAACGCCGTCAAGTACGGCGCCCTGCGGGACGATGCGGGTCGTCTCTCCGTGACCTGGGAGCGCGTTTACAACAACAGCCACGGCAAGCGCTTGGCGCTGAGCTGGATCGAGAGCGACATCCGCGTCGAGCCGCAATTCCTGAGCCGGCGCGGCTACGGGCGCGAACTGATCGAGAACGCGCTCGCCTATGCCCTGAAGGGGCAGACCGGATACGTGCTCGACCTCGACGGCGTGCGCTGCCGGATCGAACTGCCGCTGAAGTAATCCGGGACAGAAGTAACCTGGGAAAGTTCGCCGCATCGGCGATCGGGATAGGTTTCGGCGGCATCTTGCTGCCGGAGCCGTGATGACCTCGCCGACCCTTCCCCTGTCCGGTCGCCGCATCCTCGTGGTCGAGGACGAGTACCTCATCGCCATCGAGATGGAGCGATGGCTTCAGGAAGCCGGAGCCGAGGTCGCCGGTCCGGTGTCGGACACCGAGCGGGCGCTGGCCCTCATCGAAACGGAAGCGCTCGATGCGGCCGTGCTCGACGTCCACCTCAACGGCGAGCCGGCCTACGTCGTCGCCGACCGCCTCACCGAGCGCGGCGTGCCCTACCTGTTCGCCACCGGCGAAGTCAGGATCGCCGAGGGCTCGGATTACCGCTCGCACGCCGTTCTGGGCAAACCCATCCTCGACGAAGAATTGCTGCGGGCCGTGAGCCGCCTCATCGCCCACTGATCCGGCTTCCGGATCATCGGCCCGCGACGCACCGGCTTGCACCGACTTGCGGTGTCACCCGCCGGGATGCGAAGCTGCCGGTTGCGGACCGTGTCCGCCGCCCGACCGGGGCCCGCCCCTCCGCGCGTCGAACGGCCGGAGCGCCGGGCGCGCGTCGCACGGACTCGACACCCCGGAGGCGATCCTGGACTGACCGGCGAGGTGAAGCCCGATGACCGAACCATGGGCGAGCGCCGCGCTCGCGAAGGTCGAACGGACCGCGCAACTGGCCTCGGAAATCCGCACGATCGTCGAGCGCACGAAGCTCATCATCGCCACTTCGCGGGAGATCCTCTCGGCGAACGGCGCGCCGGATGCGTCAGGGCGCCCCCCGCGCCCGCGCCAGCCGGAGACGCCGCCGGCGGACGCACTCTGTGCCGCCTTCGACGCGCTGCTCGAAGCGGCGCGCCAAGCCGAGGAGGCGGGTGATCCCGAGCTGTTCGCCCTCGTCGAGCGGGCCCTGTACCAGGCCGGCGACCGGATCGAACGGACGGCCTCGGCCCTCGCTCGCCGCGGGCCGCCCGTGCAGTAGGACCCGATCAGGCGAGGCCGCGGGCGCGCCGCCACGCCCGGAGCGCGCGCAGGCGCTCCTCGTAGGCGAGACGGAGGGCGGTGTCGGGTTCGCCCTTCATCTCGGGCGGCGTCAACGATTCCTCGGCGATGGGCGTGCCGAGCTGCCGGGCGACCTCGTGACGCCAGCAGGCATCGGCGACCGCGAACTCGAGATCGGTGCGAATCGTGTCTTCGTCGTCCATCCGGCGACTTCTCGTGCAGCGAAGCGGGAGATTGTGATCGTTCCCTCTCCGGAAGTGATCATCCTAGCCCATCTCGCGCCCCGGTTCGAGACGGGGCGCGCGGCGCGTTGATCGAGGCGGCGGAGAGCGAACGCGCCGCGCCCCAGCTCTCCGTACCGCCGGGGATCACCCCGCACGACCCCGATGAGATCCCTGGCCCAGTCAGGGCTGGGCGCCGCCGGCCTCAGGACAGCGCGTGAAGGCGCTCAGAGACACCCGCGCGACCGCCCTCAAGGCGTCGCGGTCGGCGCCCGACGAGGCCAGGACGCCCATGCCGGAGGCGACCGTCGAGAGAAAGCGAGCCAGGGCCGCCGGATCGGCCTCCGGCGCGAGGTCGCCGTCCCGCTGGGCCTGGGCGAACCGCGCGCGCAGGTCCGCCTCGGTCTGCCCGCGCCGGGAGGCCAGCTCGAAGGGGATGTTCTCCGAGCCCTCGCCGCAGGCGAGCCCACCCTGGACCAGGAGGCAGCCGGGTGGGTTGGCAGGATCGGTGTGGCTCTCGGCGATGCTCGACAGGAAGCGCTCGGCCACCTCGCGGGCGGTCGCTCCGGCGAGCACGTGGCGCATGTGCTCGCAGCGCCGCTGCGCGTAGCGGTCGAGGGCGGCCTTCAGCAGCCCCTCCTTGCTGCCGAAGGCCGCGTAGAGGGAGGGCGCCTTGATGCCCATCGCCTTCGTCAGCATGGCGAGGCTCGCGCCGTCGTAGCCGTGGCGCCAGAACACCTCCATCGCCTCGTCGAGGGCCTTGTCCGTGTCGAAGGACCGGGGCCGCCCCATCACCATCGTCCGCGGGCTCCAAATTTCGTATCGAAGTTTTGTATCGAGTGGTAGATAAGTCTCTTGACGCGCGGCGTCCATGCCGACATGTGTAGCGAACTCTACAGATGTCGGAGCCGCTCGTGGATCCTCAGCGTGGCACCTCTTTAGGCCGTTTTCTGCTCCGGCGCAGCGTCGGGGTCGGTCTCGCGCTCTCCCTCCTGGGAGGCGCCGCCTGGCTCGCGGTGCCGGCCTCGGTGTGGCGCGCCGCACCCGCTCAGGCCGCAGCGCCGCAGGACGAGCCGGCGATGCCGGCCGCCGTCGCCACGGTCGAGCCGCGCGACATGATCCTGTGGGACGCGTTCTCCGGCCGCCTGGAGGCGGTCGACCGCATCGAGGTGCGAGCCCGCGTCGGCGGCGCGGTCCAGGCCACGCATTTCGTCGAGGGTGAGTTGGTCAAGCCCGGTGACCTCCTCGTGACCATCGATCCTGCGCCCTACGCGGCCGAGGTCCAGCGCCTGGAGGCCCAGGTGGCGGGCGCCGAGGCGCGGGTCGCCCTGACGTCGAGCGACCTCGAGCGCGGGCAGCAATTGTCGGATCGGCACATCGTCACGGCCCGCGACCTCGACGTGCGCGCCAACGCCTTCAAGGAGGCGAAGGCGACCCTGGAGGGTGCGAAGGCGGCGCTGGCGGCGGCGCGGCTCAATCTCAGCTACACGGAAGTGCGGGCGGCGGTGGGCGGACGCGTCGGCCGCCGCGAGATCACGCCGGGCAACCTCGTCGCGACGGGCGCCGGCGCTGCGGTGCTGACGACCCTCGTCTCGGTCGATCCGGTCTATGCCAGCTTCGACGCCGACGAGACCGTCATCCTGAAGGCGCTGGCCTCGATCGCCGAGCCGTCGGGCGGCCGCGGCCGGCTCGCGCGGATTCCGGTCGAGATGATCACGGCCGACGGCGCGCGCGCCCAGGGCAGCCTGCAGTTCATCGACAACAAGGTTGATGCCCGCAGCGGCACGGTCCGCGTCCGCGCGACCTTCGCCAACGGCGACGGCCGCCTGATCCCGGGCCAGTTCGCGCGGATGCGGCTGGGCCAGGCCGTGCCCGAATCCCTCCTGCTCGTCGATGAGCGCGCCATCGGCACCGACCAGGACAAGCGCTTCGTCCTCGTGGTGGGGGCGGACAGCCGGGCCGAGTTCCGCGCCGTCACCCTCGGCCGGGCCGTCGACGGCCTGCGGGTCGTGACCTCCGGCCTGTCCGGCGGCGAGCGCATCGTGGTCAACGGGCTGCAGCGCATCCGCCCCGGCACGCGCATCAGCCCCGAGCCGGTCCGGATGGGCGCCCGGCCTCAGGATTCTTCGCCCCTGACGGGCAAGCTCGCGCAGCGGTGAGACGCTCGCGCAACGCTAAAACGGTCGCGCAGCGCTGAAAAACCTCGCGCAGCGCTGACACCGCTTCGCTCTCCCCCACCCAAAACCGCCCGGCGGCAACGCCGTGACCGGCAGCCCCGTCGGCTGCGCGGGCGGTCACCTCACGCCCCGTCTTCCCCGAGGGTCGGCATGAATCTCTCCAAGTTCTTCATCGACCGGCCGATCTTCGCGGGCGTGCTCTCGGTGCTCATCTTCGTCGGCGGGCTGCTCTCGCTCTTCGCGATGCCGATCTCGGAATACCCGGACGTCGTGCCGCCCTCGGTCGTCGTGCGCGCGACTTTCCCCGGCGCCAACCCCAAGGTCATCATCGAGACCGTGGCGACGCCGATCGAGGAGCAGATCAACGGCGTCGAGGGCATGCTCTACATGTCGAGCCAAGCCACGACCGACGGCGTGATGGTGCTGACCGTCACCTTCCGGCTCGGCACCGATCCCGACAAGGCGCAGCAGCTCGTCCAGAACCGTGTCTCGCAGGCCGAGCCGCGGCTGCCGGCGATCGTGCGCCAGCTCGGCATCGTCACGGTGAAGTCCTCGCCCGATCTCACCATGGTCGTGCACCTCGTCTCGCCCAACGGGCGCTACGACATGACGTATCTGCGCAACTACGCGGTCCTGAACATCAAGGACCGCCTCGCCCGCCTCGACGGCGTCGGTCAGGTCCAGCTCTTCGGCTCCGGCGACTACGCCATGCGCATCTGGCTCGATCCGCAGAAGGTCGCGGAGCACGGCCTGTCCGCCGGCGACGTGGTGCGCGAGATCCAGGCCCAGAATGTCGAGGCGGCGGCCGGCGTCATCGGCGCCTCGCCGGCAGTGCCGGGGCTCGACCTGCAATTATCGCTCAACGCGGAAGGGCGCCTCGCAAACGAGGAGCAGTTCGGCGACATCGTCGTCAAGACCGGCGAGAACGGCGAGATCACGCGGCTGCGCGACCTCGCGCGGATCGAACTCGGCGCCTCCGACTACGCGCTGCGCTCGCTTCTCGACAACAAGTCGGCGGTGGCGATCCCGATCTCGCAATCGCCCGGCTCGAACGCGATCCGGATCTCGGATCAGGTCCGCCAGACCATGGCCGAGATCAAGCGGACCATGCCGGAGGGGGTCGATTACCAGATCGTCTACGATCCGACGCAGTTCGTGCGCGCCTCGATCGAGGCGGTGATCCACACGCTGCTGGAGGCGGTCGCCCTCGTCGTCCTCGTGGTGATTCTGTTCCTGCAGACGTGGCGGGCCTCGATCATCCCGCTTCTCGCCGTGCCGGTCTCCATCGTCGGCACCTTCGCGGTGATGCACGCCTTCGGCTTCTCCATCAACGCGCTGAGCCTGTTCGGTCTCGTGCTCGCCATCGGCATCGTCGTCGACGACGCCATCGTCGTGGTCGAGAACGTCGAGCGCAACATCGAGGCCGGGCTCTCGCCGCGCGACGCGAGCTATCAGGCGATGCGCGAGGTCTCCGGGCCGATCATCGCCATCGCCCTCGTGCTCGTCGCGGTCTTCGTGCCGCTCGCCTTCATCAGCGGGCTGACGGGCCAGTTCTACAAGCAGTTCGCGCTCACCATCGCGATCTCGACGGTGATCTCGGCGATCAACTCGCTGACCCTCTCCCCAGCCCTCTCCGCGCTTCTGCTCAAGGACCATCACGCCCCGAAGGACCGGCTGACCCGCATGCTCGACAGGCTGCTCGGCTGGTTCTTCCGGCGGTTCAACCGCGCCTTCGGGCGGGCCTCGGACGGCTACGGGCGCGGCGTCAGCGCCGTCGTCACGCGAAAGGGCGCGATGATGGTGCTCTACCTCGTGCTCGTCGGGGTGACCGCGCTGCTGTTCCAGAGGATCCCCGGCGGCTTCGTGCCGGGTCAGGACAAGCAGTACCTCGTCGGCTTCGCGCAACTGCCCGACGGCGCCACCCTCGACCGGACGGAGGAGGTGATCCGCCGCATGAGCGAGATCGCGCTCAAGGAGCCCGGCGTCGAGAGTGCAGTGGCCTTCCCCGGCCTGTCGATCAACGGCTTCACCAACTCCTCGAATTCGGGGATCGTGTTCTCAACCCTGAAGCCGTTCGCGGAGCGTCAAGGACCGGGCTTGAGCGGGGCGGCGATCGCGCAGTCGCTCAACAAGAAGTTCGCCGCGATCCCCGAGGCGTTCATCGCGATGTTCCCGCCTCCGCCCGTCAACGGGCTCGGGACCATCGGCGGCTTCAAGCTGCAGATCGAGGACCGGGCCGGCCTCGGCTACGAGGCGCTGAACGAGGCCACCAAGGCCTTCATGGCCAAGGCAGCCCAGGCGCCGGAACTCGCCGGCCTGTTCTCCAGCTTCCAGATGAACGTGCCGCAGCTCTTCGCCGACCTCGACCAGACCAAGGCGCGCCAGCTCCGCATCCCGGTCACGGACGTGTTCGACACGCTGCAAATCTATCTCGGCTCGCTCTACGTCAACGACTTCAACCGGTTCGGCCGCACCTACTCGGTCCGCGTCCAGGCCGACGCGCCGTTCCGGGCGCGCTCCGACGATGTCGGGCAGCTCAAGGTCCGCGCCGGCTCCGGCGAGATGGTGCCGCTCTCGGCCCTGCTGCGCGTGCGCCAGACCGCAGGGCCGGAGCGGGCCATGCGCTACAACGGCTTTCTGTCCGCCGACATCAACGCGGGCGCGGCCCCCGGCTACTCGTCGGGGCAGGCGCAGGAAGCAGCGGCCCGCATCGCCGCCGAGACCCTGCCGCGGGGCTTTGCCTTCGAGTGGACCGACCTGACCTACCAGGAATTCATTGCCGGCAATTCCGGGATCTGGGTCTTCCCGCTGGCCCTGCTGCTCGTCTTCCTCGTGCTGGCGGCGCAGTACGAGAGCCTCACCCTGCCGCTGGCCATCCTGATGATCGTGCCGATGGGGTTGCTCGCGGCGATGTTCGGGGTCTGGCTGTCGGCGGGCGACAACAACGTCTTCACGCAGATCGGCCTGATCGTGCTCGTCGGCCTCTCGGCCAAGAACGCGATCCTGATCGTGGAATTCGCACGCGAGCTGGAATTTTCAGGCCGCACCCCGCTCCAGGCGGCGATCGAGGCGAGCCGCCTGCGGCTGCGCCCGATTCTGATGACGTCGCTGGCCTTCATCATGGGCGTTCTGCCGCTGGTGACCGCGACCGGGGCCGGAGCGGAGATGCGCAACGCCATGGGCGTCGCGGTGTTCTCCGGCATGATCGGCGTCACCGCCTTCGGCCTGTTCCTGACGCCGGTCTTCTACGTGCTGCTGCGCCGCATGGCCGGCAACCGTCCGCTCAAGCAGCATGGCGGCGCGGCCCATCCGGACGACATGGCCCGCGCCGCATGACGGGCGAGGTGTTTCGGGGCCCGCATCATCCGAGGGTCGGGGTCCCGTCTCGGAATCGGCTTCACGCCAGCATCGCAAGGCGAAGCCGAAGCGATCGACCGGCGCCCCGATCGGCGCCGCTCAGAAGCCGCTGCGCACGCGCAGATGCGTGTGGGTGTGGTTCGATGCGAACCCCTCGTCGTGCGAATGCGCGGAGGTGTCCTCACCGATGGGAATCAGGTTGAGCGTGCCGTGCATGACGCCGCGTTCGAGAAATAGCTTCTCCGCGTAGGAAGACACGTCGCCGACCGGGCCGCGCATCAGCGTCACGTCGATCGAGGTCGAGTGATCGATCGGGATCGACAGGGAGGCGACTGCCTGATCGTGACGGTCGAGGCGCCCCTGCGGCACCCGCGCCGCGAGGTTCCGCACCGACTGGTCGATCGTGTAGCTGACGACGCCGAAGCACGGCGCATCGGCCGGCGCTCCGGGACGCGCGGACAGGCCGCGCCGCACGAGGTCGCGGACGGCTTCCGACCGGCTGCCCGCGCCGGTGCTGTCCATGTAGGCATCGAGCGCCGCCGCCAGTTCGTCGTCGATGGCGATGGTCGTGCGCTGCATGGCGATCCTCCCCTCCTCTCCGCGATGACGAAGCTGTCCTATCGCCGGTTGCCCGACAAGCGGGCGCGGCGCTTCGTGTCTCTTCCTCAATCGCTCGCGACGTCCGCGGCATCGTCCGATCCGCCGGCCTGCCGGTCGCTGCCGAGCGAGTAGACTTGGTAGGGTTTTCCATCGGCGCCGGGCGAGCGGTAGAGATAGGGCTGCCCCCACGGGTCGGTCAGGCCGCGGCTGTCGCGGATGTAGGGACCGCGCCAGCCGGGCCCGGTCGGCTGGACGAGGCCCTGAAGGCCCTGCTGGGCCGTCGGGTAGGCGCCGTTGTCGAGGTAGTAGAGCTCGACCGCCTGAGCGATGTTCTTGACCTGGATGCGCGCCGTCTCGCCCTTGGCGCGGCCGAGATAGCCGATCACCTGCGGCGTCACCATCGTGGCGATCATGCCGATGATCGCCAGCACGACGAGAAGCTCGACCAGCGAGAAGCCGGCTTCGGCCGAACGGGGACAGGCGTCGTCCCGCTCGCAACCCTGCTCTGGGTGAGACATCGCCGTCGCCGTCCGCATCGTGAAGTGATGGGTGCACGGTGGGGCGCGAAGCCTAAGAATCCCCTGCGGGCACCGGACTCCGCGGCGCTTTGGACCGGGATTCACCGGAATTTTTTGATCTTTGTTATGCTCCCCGTGCGACCGTCCCGGAACAGAACCGGCAGGAATCGGCCCGCCGGCGGCTCCTGGGGCGGTCATGCGCGAGCCTGATGTCATCTCGAACCTCCGGCGCGCGGTACCGGCTCTGCTCGTCGTGCTCGCGGCGGTTCTGTTCGCGTTTCAAGGGCCGGCCGCCGCGGCGGCGCAGGCCGCGCCCGAGGCGCTTCTGAGCCTGCCGATGCCGGCGCCGCTGCCGTCCGTCCGGCTGCTCACGATCTTGGTCGGCCTCCACCTCCTCGGCCTGTGCTTCGGCCTCGGCGGGGCGACAATGCTCGATTTCTGGATCCTGCGCTGGATGCGCTGGGGTGGCCTGCCGAACGAGATCGCGCGCACCTTCCTGTTCGTCAGCAAGGTGGTGAGCGTCGGGCTCGCCCTGCTCTGGGTCTCCGGCCTTGGATTCCTGGCCGTCTATGCGTTCGAGACGCCCGAGAAGCTCTCGAACCCGAAGCTCGTCGCCAAGGTCATGGTGGTCGCGGTGCTGACGCTGAACGGATGGCTGATCCATGCCCTCGTCCTGCCGGGCGTGCTGCGCGACGTGAGCCGGCCGATGTTCGACGGCGTGTCGCGCCTGCGCACCGGGGTCTTCCTGATCTCGGGGGCGGTCTCGGGCGTCTCGTGGTACACGGCCTTCGCGCTGGGCCTGATGCGCGAGCTGAACGGGCGCGTCGCGGCGGGCCTCCTGCTGGCGCTCTGGCTTGCCGCCATGGTCGCCGCCGGGCTCGCGGCCTACGCCTTCTGGCAGTTCCTGCGTCGTCGCAGCCTCGATGCGCGGATCGAGGCTGCCGAGGAGGCCCCCGTCTCCGCCATCCCGTCATGGCCCGCGCTCATGCGCCGGATCCGCGCGCGGATCGGCCGGGCACGCCCGGTCGTGGCATCACCGGGAACCTTCCCTGTCGCCCCTGAAACCGCTCCGCTCGCGTCATCGGCCGTGGAGCTGCGCGCGCCCGACCGCGACGGCAGGGAGGCCTTCGCGCCGCATCCGATGCGGGCGATTCCGCTGGGAATGACCTGCGTGCGCGAGAGCCGGGTGGCCGCCCTCAGGGCGCGGCTGAGCGCGATCTGAGGCCATGGATCTCGGCGACCCGGCCGTCGCGGCGCTGCTGCCCCTCACCCTCGCGGTGAGCCTGATCGACCTGCGCCGCCGCATCATTCCCGACGGGCTGAACCTCGCGCTGCTCGTCCTCGGCGTCGGGTTCGCCGCGCTCCACGGTCCGGCGCTGGCGGCGGCCGGGGCGAGCCTGATCCAGGCGGCCTGCGCGTTCCTGCTGCTCTGGGCCTTGCGCGCCGCCTATGCCCGGCTGCGCGGACGCACGGGGTTGGGTTTGGGCGATGTGAAGTTCATCGCCGCCGCCACCGCCTGGATTGGCTTGGCCGGCCTGCCGCTGCTGCTCCTCGTCGCCAGCACCAGCGCGCTGGCGGTGCTCGGCCTCGCCGCCCTGGCCGGGACGCGGATAGGCCCGGCCTTCCGCCTGCCCTTCGGGCCGTTCCTGGCGCTTGGGCTGCACGCGGTGCTGTGGGCCGGCGCCCCCGGCTGAGGGCTTCGCCGGGCCGGCCCCGGATCACTGCACGAGCTGGCCGACGCTCATGATCGCGCCCATGACCGAGAGGATCAGCCCGCCGATCAGACCGCCGATGGTCACGGTGACCAGCGGCGTGAGCAGCGCGAGCAGACGATCGATGCGCTGGCGCGTCTGAGTCTCGTGCATCTCGGCGGCGTGGAGGAGAACGGGGCCGAGGCGGTTCACCTGCTCGCCGCTGGCGATGAGGTTGAGGGTCGAGGGCGCGTGCGGCTTCAGGCCGGCGAGACCCGAGGCGAGGCTGCCGCCCTCGGTGAGCCGGCGGCCGGCCTCGTCGAGGGCTTGGCGGAACACGCGGTTGCCCGCGAGCGGGCGGGTCGCGGCGACCGCATCCGGGATCGGCACCTCGGCGCAGAGCAGCGTTCCGAGCACCCGGCAGATGCGCCCGAGCTCGATGCCCGCCACGATCTCGCGCACCAGCGGCAGGCGCAAAGCCAGCCGCCCGCGGGCGGCGGCGAACCCCGGCTCGCGCCAGATCCGGGCGAGTCCGAGGCCGAGGAGCGCGGCGGCCCCGAGCATCACCGGCCAGCCGGCGCTGATCGTATCGCCGAGCGCCGCGGCGGCGCGGATGGCGAGGGGCGGCGCCTGGCCGCTGCCCTCGAACAAAGGCGTGAGCGCCGGCACCAGCACGACGACGATCATCACCAGCGTCCCGATCGCCATCAGTACCAGCAGGGCCGGGTAGACCATCGCCGAGGTGAGATGACGGCGCACCGCGTCGCGCCGCTCGATCGAGTCGGTGAGCGAGCCGATCACCGCCTCGAGCGTGCCGGTCGCCTCGCCGGCCCGGACGATGTCGACCATGTCGCGGGAGAAGGCCTGCGGGTGGGCCGCCAGCGCCCGCGACAGCGAGGCGCCGGCGATGACCCGCTCCAGAATGTCGGCCAGCACGGGTTTGAGCGCGACGGAGGCCTGCCGCTCGACGAGCCGCAGCGCTCGATCGACGGTGAGCCCGGCCCCGATCAGGGTGCCGAACTCGCGCAGGAAAGCGAGCCGCGCCGCGTCGTTGACTCGGTCGCGCCCGAACAGGTCGCGTGTCCAGATCGAGGCCGAGGCGGCGGGCTCGATGGCGAAGACCTGGAGCCCGTCGGCCCGCAACTGCGCCACCGCGCGCTGGCGGCTGTCGGCCTCGATCCGGCCGGCGCGAGCGCTGCCGTCGGCGGCGTACGCCTGGTAGGCGAAGCGCGGCATCAGATCTGGCCCTCCAGCACGCGGGCGATCTCGTCGAGGGTGGTGTCGCCGGCGGTCACGCGCGCCCGGCCGCTCTCGACGAGGCTCGCCATCCCGGCCGCGCGAGCGTGCGCGGCGATGGCGCCCTCCCCGGCCCCCGACGCGATCAGCCCGCGCAACGCGCCGTCGAGCGGCATGATCTCGGACACGACCATGCGCCCGCGATAGCCGGTGCCGTTGCAGGCCGCACAGCCGCAGGCCCGCTTGAGGCTCAAGGGGGAGCCCGGCGCCACTCCGAGGCGCAGGCGCTCCTGATCGGTGGCGGGCGCGGGCGTGGCGCAGGCGGCGCAGAGCCGGCGCACGAGGCGCTGGGCGATGACGCCGTTGAGCGTCGCGGCGATGAGGTAGGGCTCGACGCCCATATCCATCAGCCGGGTGACCGTGGCGGGGGCGGAGTTGGTGTGCAGCGTCGAGACCACGAGGTGGCCGGTGAGCGAGGCCTGCACCGCGATGCGGGCGGTCTCGCCGTCGCGGATCTCGCCGACCATCACCACGTCCGGGTCCTGGCGCAGGATCGAGCGGAGGGCGGCGGCGAAGTCGAGACCGATGCCGGGATGGGCCTGCACCTGATTGACGCCGGCCATCCGGTACTCGACCGGGTCCTCCACCGTGACGACCTTGAGATGCGGGCCGTTGATGCGCCGAAGCGCCGCGTAGAGCGTGGTGGTCTTGCCCGAGCCGGTCGGGCCGGTGACGAGGACGAGGCCGTTGGGGCGGCTCGTCATCGCCTCGATCCGGGCGATGGCCGGCGCATCGAAGCCGAGGGAAGAGAAATCCTCGACCCGGCGCGACCCGTCGAGGATGCGCAGCACCACGCTCTCGCCGTGGGCGGTGGGCAGGGTCGAAACGCGGATATCGACCTCCTGGCCGCGGTCGGGCGCCTTCATGCGCCCGTCCTGCGGCAGGCGCCGCTCGGCGATGTTGAGCCCGGCCTGGATCTTGATGCGGGTGGTCAGCGCGAGCTGCATCGATTTGGCCAGCCGCTCGGCCTCGACCAGCACGCCGTCGACGCGGTAGCGCACCCGCATGTCGGCCTCCTCCGCTTCCAGGTGGATGTCGGAGGCCGACAATTCGAAGGCCTTTCGCACGAGCCTCGCGGAGAGGCGCACGATCGGGGCTTGGCTCGCTACGTCGGCGAGGCGGGCGAGGTCGTCGTCGAGAGCCCCGCCGTCGTCCTCCGAGGCCATATCGCCGTAAAGGGCGCGGTGGGCCCGCTCGAAGCTGCCGGGGCCGACGAGGCAGCACACGACGGTGCGGTCGGTCAGATGCGCCAGGGCGGCCGGAATGTCCGGATCGAACGCATCGACCAGGGCGACGACGAGGCGGCCGGGCGTCTCGGCGAGCGGCAGTACGCGGGCACGGGCGCAGTAATCGGCGCCGATCAGCTCGGGCAGGACCGGCGCAGGCGGGAAGTCCGTTTCCTGCAGCACGTCGAGGCCGGTCGCCTCCGAGAGGGCAGCGACCAGGGCGGTTTCGTGGACGAGGCCGAGTTCGGCGAGCAGCACCGGCAGCGGCCGCTTGCCCGGCAGGTCGAGGGCGGCGAGCGCGCGCTCGTGCCCGGCCGCGTCGAGGAGACCCGTCGCGGCGAGCGCCTCGACGAAGGCGCGGGCGGTGTCCTGGCGGTCACGGCTCCGGCCGCGCTGGTCGGGCCGGATCCGCCGCGGACGGCTTTTCGAACCCCAGACGCTCAGCATGGTGCGGCCCCCGGCCCCGCTCGAGCGCGCCCGGGATGCAAGCCGTCCCGAGCCCGCGCCGGAGACGGGTCCTTTAAGCCGACGTAAACACCGCCCGTCTTAACAAGTCCTCTCGCGGCCAGCCGTCCGGGACCGTCCGATCCGTGAGTGCCATCGAAGCCCCCGCGCCGGGACGCGGCCCCTCCCCGCTCGGCATGGCCGGGCGCACAGCCCTGCGCGAAGGCTTCGACACCACGGCGCATTGGCTCGGCCTCGGCGAGATCCGGACCGACCGCGAGGACGCGCCCCTGACGATCCGGCTCGGCGCCCCCGGCGCGACCGACGTGGCGGTGATCGACCGGCGCGAGGCGGAGCCCCGCACGCACCGGCTCGATCCGGGGGCCGAGGATTTTTCCGCGCGCCTGAGCGCGATCCGGGGGGCTCAGACAGGGGTCGGCGCCAAGGTCCTGCTCGATCCCGCCCTTTGCTTCATCCGCTCGGTCAGCCTGCCGAGCGCCGCCCTGCCGCGGATGCGCGCGGTGCTGGCGCAGGAACTGGAGGCGGCCACGCCCTTCAAGCCGGAGAGCGTGCACAGCGATTGGTATGTCGAGAGCGAGGACGTGCCGGGCCGGATGCTTCGTGTCCGGCACGTCGTGGTCAAGAGAGGGCGGCTCGATCCGCTCCTCGCCGCTCTTGCCGAGGCCGGCATCGCCGCCGGCCCGGTCACGGTCGGGGCCGACGAGGCGCGCACCCTGCCGATCGATCTCCTGAGCGGGGGGCACCGTTCCCTCCGGGCCCTCGTCGGACCGGGCCGAGGCAACCTCGCGCTTCTGACGGGCGCGGCCCTGCTCCTCGTCGCCGCCTTCATCGGCTTTCGCGCCCATCAGGACGCGACGCTCAGCGCCCTCGACACGGCTTTTGCCGCCGCGCGCCGGGCCGCCGGACCGCCGGTACCGCCGACGGTTCAGGCCGGCACCGCTGCGATCCTGGCCCGCCGCGCGCCGCCGCTCGGCCGAACCTGGGATGCGCTCGCCGCGGCGCTGCCGGATTCCGCCTCGGCCACCGATCTGCGCCTCGATTCCGACGGCGCGCAACTGACGCTCTCCGTCACGGACGAGGCGGCGGCGCTCGCCGCTCTCGCTCGCGTGCCGGGGTTCGGCGCTCCGTTCCTCCAGGAATCCTCGTTGGGCCTGGAGGGGCGGCGCCGGCTCGTCGTGCTTCTGCCGCGCATCGATCGTGGGGCGCAGCGGTGAGGTTGCCGCCGCTTCCTCCGGCCCTGCGGGCGCCGCTTCTCGGCCTTGCCGCGCTCGGCCTCGTCGGCGTTCTTGCAGCGGGCCCCGTCTCGGGGGCGATCGAGGCGCAGCAGCAGATCGCCGCTTCCCGCGAGCGGCTCGCGCGGGCGCAGGCGGCGGCGCTCCGGCCGCCGCAGCGGGCGCCCCTCGTCGCGGCGGATGCGGACGCGCTGCTCGCTGCCTTTCGCGCCCGGCTCGAAACGCTCGCCGCGGAGCGGGCCGCGGTGATCGATGCGGCCACGGTCGAGCCGGACCCGGCCGAGCCGACCCTGCCGCGCCTGCGCGCCGACCTGCGCGGCACCGCCGAGGGGCTGTACGGCCTCCTGCATGCGCTCGAGACCGAGGCGCCGCTCATGGCCGTCGAGGAGGCGGATCTGGGCGTCGCGCGGGCCGCCGATGCCGAGATCGGCCGGCCGACGGTGATGCGCGCACGCCTGACCCTGCGCGGACTCCTGCCGCCGAAGCCGGAAGCGGGAGGGCGGGGGTGATGAAGCCGGTCACAGGGCTTGGCATGAGGACATCGATGAGGCCCTCGATGCGCCCGTCGCTCGATTCCTCCCTGCGGACCCTCGCCGCCACCGGCACCGGACCACGCCTCCTGTTCGCCGCGGCGGCGGCCGTGGCTAGCGCCGCCTTCGTCTGGCCGGCCCCCCTCGATCCGGTCCCGCCCCCGGCAGCCGCGATCGCTGCACCGCCCCGTCCCGGCGAGACCGGTCTGCTACGCCCCCTGTTCGATCCCGGCCGGCGCGACTGGACCGCGCGCGGCAGCCGCGACGCGGTGCTGGAGGGCGAGCCGCACCGGCCCGTCCTGACCGTGCGGGGCATCCTGCTCGACGGGACGGCGGCACGCGCGCTGATCGACGACGGCACGCCGGAGCAGACTTGGCTCGCCCCCGGCGAGGGCCGCGGCGGCTGGCGTGTCACGGCGATCACGGCCGACGGCGTGAGCGTCGATCAGGGCGGCCATCCCTTCACGGCCGCGTTCATGGGCCGGCCGGCGATCCTGCGCCCGCTGCCGCTCGCCCCGGCCCTGCGGCGCTGACGGGCCGAGCGAAGCCGCCGCGGGAAGTATGACTTATTCCTACCGCAAGTGCTATCATGGTCGGGAGGAGTGACCATGCCGAGGATCGAGAAGAGAACCATCAGCCTACCGTCCGAGCACACCGCGTTCATCGATGCAAAGGTGGCCTCGGGCGCCTACGCATCGACCAGCGAAGTGATCCGGGCAGGCTTGCGCGCGCTCAAGGAGCGGGACGAGGCGGTCGAGCGCTGGCTGAAGGACGAGGTCGCCCCCGTCTTCGACGCGATGGCGGCCGATCCGTCCCGCGGCATTCCGGCCGAGAGCGTGTTTGCCGATATCAGGGATCGTCATGCCAAGCACCTGCGCGATCCGAAGTGACGCGGCGGGCGCTCATCATCGCCCCGGAAGCGCGCGATGATCTCAACAGCCTCTATGACTGGATCGCGGGCGCGGCCTCATCGGAGGTGGCGCTCGAGTATATCGAGCGGATCGAGCGTCACCTGGGCGGCTTCGACATGGCGGCGGAGCGTGGCACCAGGCGGGACGACGTTCGGCCAGGGCTGCGAATCGCGGGCTTCGAGCGGCGCGTGACGATCGCCTTCACGGTCGAGCCGAAGCGGGTCACGATCCTGCGTATCCTGTACGGCGGCAGGGATTGGGAGCGCGATCTGTCGGCCAACGAGGAGGGCTGATGGGCCCGGCGGCTGTGGAGCGGCGGGTTCCCTGTTCGCCTCGACCTTCGACGGCAAAGTCAGCCTCTCGATCGACGTGGGTGATGACCAGGAGTCTCGTGAGGCGCTCTGAAACGACTCTGCGCTGATCAGTCGATCATCCGCCGCAGGATCCCCTCGGTGCCCGGCAGCGAGGCCGCCATCGGCGGCGGGGCCGGCACCGGCCGGATCGGCATCATCGCCTTGAGCTGCTGACGGAAATCCTCGGCGATGCGGTCGGCCTCCGCCGTTCCGCGGATCACCCTGGGCCGGATGAACACGATCAATTCCGTGCGCACGCGCTCGTCGATCCGGTTGCGGAAGGCCGGGCCGAGCACGGGCAGGTCGCCCAGGACCGGGACGATCTCGCTGCGGATCTGGGCCTTCTCCTGGACGAGGCCGCCGATGGCGAGGCTGCGCCCGTCGTTCACCGCGACGCTCGTCGCCAGCCGCCGCTGCCGGATGGTCGGCGAGTTGATGTCCGAGGTCGTCGTCTTCACCACGTCGCTGACCTCCTGGTTGATGTCGAGCACCACGAGGCCGTTCTTGTTCACCCGCGGCGTCACCGAGAGGATGACGCCGGTATCCTTCATCTCGATCTGGTTGAGGATCGGCGCGTTCGCCGACAGGGCGCTCTGGCCGGTCTGTTGTACGATCGGCACCTGATCGCCGACCTGCAGCTTGGCGGTGCGGTTGTCGAGCACGGTGATGTTGGGCGAGGAGATGACGTTGACCCGCGTCACGCCCTGCAGCGCGTTGAGCACGACGTTGAAGTCGGCGGCGTTGAGCAGATAGTTGAAGCCCGGCACGCCCCGCGCCGCGGCCTTGATGAGCGCGTCGGTGCCGGCGATGGACCCGTTGCCGAAGGTGTCCTTCTGGATGTTGTTGAACTGCGAGCGGCCGTTGTTCAGGAACCACTGTACACCGAAGCGCAGGTCGTTGTTGAGGGTCACCTCGGCGATCACGGTCTCCAGCAGCACCTGGGTCGGCATCGCATCGAGGCGGCCGAGGATGCGCAGGATCTTGTCGTACTGGTTGCGCGTGGCCGAGATGACGAGGCTGTTGTTGGCCTCGTCCGCCACGATGCCGATGGCGTCGCGCCGTCCATAGCCCCCGCCATAACCCCCGCCATAGCCGCCCATCGTGCCCGGATCGGCGCCGTAGCCCCCCGCAGATGGTGCCGCGCCGTAGGTCGAGGCGCCGCCTGCGGCACCCGGCGCGAGGCCGGCTCCGGCCTGCCCGAAGCCGTGACCGGACGAGGCCGAGCCCGCCGCAGATGCCCCCGCTCCGAACCCCGAACCTCCCGAGGGCTGGTTCGAGAAGGATTGCGCCGAGGCTTGGCTCCCCGAGGCCGCCCCTGCGCCAAGGGTCGACGGGTCGCCGTATCCGGCCGCCCCAATGCCCGTTCCGGACATGTCCGAGCCGATGCCGCCCCCGAAGCTGCCTGCCCCGAAGCTCCCTGCCCCGAGGCCCGCCCCTCCGAAACCCGCGGTTCCAATGCCGGTGCCGACCGGCATGCCGGTCTCGGCCGCGACGACGCCCTGGAGCACCTGCGCCAGTTCCTTGGCCGAGCGGTTCTGGATGCGGTAGACGAAGAGCTGTCGCTCCCGCTCGGCGGCGAGCGATTCCAGTTGCTCCAGCCAGGCGCGGGCACGGTCGAGATAGACCGCGCGCGAGCTGACCACGAGGATCGCGCTGAGCGCCTCGTTGGGCACGAACCGGATCATGTCGCCGGTCCCGGCGGCCTCCGCGTTGAAGATCTGCGAGAGGTCGCGGGCGATGGTGCGGGGATTGGCGCTGCGCACGGGCAGCATCGCCGTCGACATGCCGCGCATCCAGTCGACGTCGAACACCTCGATGGTCTGGCGCAGGGCCCGGATCTGCCCGGCGTCCCCCGACAGGATCAGCACGTTGCGCGTGCGATCGGCCCGCAGCAGCACCTCGCGCGGGGCGACCGAGGCGAGGATGGCCTGCATCTCGGCCGCCGCGATCCAGCGCAGGGGGACGACGACGGCCCCGGCCTCCGCGCCCGGCCCCTGGACCGGCTGCACCCCCGTGCCGCCGGCCGGCGCGATCAGGGCCGTGCGCCCCCGGCGGCGCAGGACGAGCCCCCGGCTTCCGAGCGCGGTCTCGAACATCGCCAGCAAGGCGTCGCGGGTGACGGGGCCGCCCGTCTGCAGGGTGAGCGTGCCCGAGGCCCGCTCGTCGAGGGTGTAGCCCCAGCCGAGGGTATCGGCGAGGACCGCCTTCGCCGCCACCGGCAAGGGGGCCTCGACGAGGTTGAGCGTGACCATGCCGCCGGGGAGCGGGGCGCGGACCGGGGTCTCGCCGCCCACGAACCGGTCCGTGCCGTGCACGACGATCCCGGCCGATCCCCGCCGCGCGGGCTCGGGCGCCGGAGCGGCCGGATAGGCGCCCCCCAGCGGTTCGGCGGCGAGCGCCGCGCCAGCGGCGAAGACGAGCGCCGCCCCGACGACATATGCCCCCCACCTCATGCCGTCGCCGATCCTTCGCACCCTGGCTTGTTCGCTGACCGGAACGTTAGGGATTTATGGTTAACGAGTTGTTGAGGGGCGACTTCTCCCATTTCACACGACTGATTAGCACGCCACGCCTTCGCGATTTTTCAATACAAACCGAAAACAATGACAGCGACATTAAGCGTATACATTGTCGACCCGTGCCGGTTTTTCTGCCTATTTGAGCAATAGGCAGCCCATAAGATTCGCCTTTCAAGGTATCATTTGTTGCAAATTCCAAGACTGATCGGCGCTTCGGCTTCCTCGCTACGGCCGGGAGCCGCGCCGCAGCCCGTCCATCCTGCGAGTTTGTTTCGAATATTCTTCTGTACCACCCTTACGCCCGCCGCCCGCCACTCACTAATGCACAATGTTGCCGTTTCGATTTGGAAACAGAATGAGATCCCCGCGGGAACAGATCCTCACAAACCGTTCCAAAAATACTCGGTTTTGATGTTTTGAGGCAGGACCCGATCTTGCAATCCGATCCTTAGACTTCATTCAGGATATCGGACGAGGTTTCGGCCTTGCAGAACAAGTCTTACCCCTCGTCAACTTTTCCCGACCATCATTTGCAAAGTTCAGCGCGACCGCCTGTCGCCTCTCGATCAATGCTGAAGATGTCGACGAAAATCATTGCAGTGGGTTTCTGTCTTGCCCTGGCCGCCGCTCTGCCCCTGTCCATGCCGGTCGGGGCCGAGCCGGCTCCGGCGCCGCGCAGCGAACTCGACGCGTTCCTCTGGCCGGGCACCGCGCCGCCCCGGCGGCTGGACCAGCATGGCGACCGATTGCAGCCCGAATCCCTGCGCGACCGGCTCGTCGTCGTGTCCTTCGTCCACGCGGATTGCACGATCGCCTGCGCCGTGCGCGTTCTCGACCTCGACAAGCTCGCGCAGGCGCTACCGGCGCCCCTGCGCGAGCGGGTGACCTTCCTGAGCATCGGCACCGATCCCGCCCGCGACGACCCGGCGCGCCTGCGCGCCTTCGCCGAAGGCTTGGTCGGCAAGGCGACGCGGCTGCGCTTCCTCGACAGCGACGCCGCCTCGACCGCGGCGCTCGCCGCGGCGCTGCGCTACCCACCCGCCGCCCTGCCCGAACCGCCGCCGACCATCCTCGTCTTCGATCGGACCGGCCGGATGGCGATGGCCTACGGCAGCGATCCGCTCGACGGGCCGCGCCTGCTGCAGGACCTCACCCTCCTCGAAACCTTCGAGAACGGAATCGGCCGCCCGGCGCGCGGCGCGGTCCGCGATCCGGCCTGATCTTTCAATCCAAAAGGGGGAGTACATCATGACACGACCGAATCCGGCCGAGGGCCGGCGGCGGGCGCGCGCCCGCCGCACGGCCCTGTTCTCGGCCACCATGCTCGCGAGCGGGCTGCATTCCGCCGAAGCCGCCCGCTTCGGCATCGTCGTCAACCCGGTGCAGGACCCGCTCTTCGCCGGCCTCCAGATTCCCGACAGCGCCCCGACCCTCGGCATGTGGTCGGGCGTGCGCGAATGGCCGCTGAACGCGATCCATATGGGCCTCTTGCCCACCGGCAAGATCGTGTCCTTCGGGACCGCGAGCGGCAAGCCCGAAATCCAGGACGGGCGCACCTTCGCCATTTGGAATCCCTATACCGGCCTGGACCGCAACAGCCACGTGATCCTGCCGGGGCCGCGGCGGGTCAACAGCTTCTGCGGGGCGCAGGCCTTCCAGGCGGACGGCTCGCTCCTGATCCCCGGCGGCATCTTCGAGGACGGCAACGACAGGGGCAGCGCGGTGCTGAACGCGGCGGCCGACAAAGTCACCGCCACGACGGCGCAACTGGCCAGCGACCGCTATTATTCCACCATGCTCACCCTGCCCAACGGCCAGCAAGTGATCGTGGGCGGCTCCTATCCCTATCTCGGCGGATGGGCCGATCCCAACGGCGACATCGGCCGCGGCTGGATGACCGGGATGACCCCCGAGGTCTACGACGGCACCCGGTGGCGCAGCCTGTTCGGCGCCAACAGCCGGGCGGCCTTCGGCCCGGACTTCAACCGGTTCTGGTATCCCCGCGCCTGGATCGCGCCGAACGGACAGGTCTTCGGCATCTCCTCCGAGACGATGTGGTACCTCGACACGGCCGGGAACGGATCGGTCCGCACCCTGCCGTTCCGCGAGGCACAGCACGAGGCCCGCACGGCCATCGAGGCGCCGAATGTCGGGCCGAACTCGACCGCCGCGATGTACGAGCCCGGCAAGATCATCCAGGTCGGCGGCAACGCCTATTCCAACGGCGAGGGCTTTCTGTCGAGCAGCCGCGCCACGCTGATCGACATCAACGGGGATACGCCCGTCCTGACCGAGACCGCGCCGATGAGCACGGGACGAAGCTGGGCCAATGCGACGGTGCTACCCACGGGTCAGGTGCTCGTGACCGGCGGCAGCCGGTACAACGATCGCGGCGGCGGCGACGTGGTGCTCTCCAGCGAGAGCTGGGATCCGAAGACCGGCCGCTGGTCGGTCGGCGCCTCGGGCGCGGTCTATCGCGGCTACCACTCCTCGGCCCTGCTGCTGCAGAACGGGGCGCTGGTCATCGCCGGCGGCGGCGCGCCGGGCCCCGTCGTCAACGAGAACGCCGAGTTCTACTATCCGCCCTACCTGTTCACGCAGGTGGACGGCCGCGCCGTTCTGGCGCCGCGTCCGCAGATCCTCAGCCTGACGACGAACCGGCTGCAATACGGCCAGACGATGCAGTTCGAGCTCGGGTCGCGGGACGAGATCGCGGAGGTGGTGCTGATCGGGCTGAGCCAGGTCACGCACAGCTTCAACTTCACGCAGCGCCGCTACCCGGTGACCTTCACCCAGACGGATCAGACCGTCTCGCTCAAAGGCCCGCCCTCCGGCAACGTGGCACCGCCCGGCTATTATCAGCTCATCGCGATCGACCGGAAGGGCGTCCCCTCCCCCGGCGTGATCCTCGCGGTCGGCCCGGTCGCGGCGCCGCCGCAATCGACGACACCGATCTTCGGCACCCCGGCGACGCCCGGCGGGACCGGCCCGATCGCGGATGGCGGCCCGGGGACGGGCGGCCCGAGTCCGGGAACCAACCCCGGAACCGATCCCGGAACAGGGCCCGGCAGTGCGCCGGGCACCGACGGGATTCCGCTCAAGGCCGCGCATTCCGGGCTGTGCCTCGCGGTGCCGGCCGGCAACGGCAACGATGGCGCACCGGTCACCCAGCAGGCCTGCACCGGCACCGCCGAGCAGCTCTGGCGGGTGCGAGCCACCGCGGGCGGTTCCGCGCTGGTCAACGCCGCCAGCGGCAAGTGCCTCGACATGAGCCTGGCGCGCCTGCCGGCAGGCCCCGGCACGCAGGTGTTCCAATGGGCCTGCCACGGCGGCACCAACCAGGCCTGGACGACGCGGGCGCAAGGCGGCGGCAACGCTTATATCTCGGTTACCGCCAACCTCTGCCTCGATGTGCTCGGAGCCACGCCGCAGGTTGGAGCCGGGACGGTGGTGTGGGCCTGCCACGGCGGCGGCAACCAAACCTTCTCGGGCACTGCCACCGGCGGCGGAGCCGGCAACACGGCCGGCATTCCGCTCAGGGCCGCGCATTCCGGGCTGTGCCTCTCGGTGCCGGCCGGCAACGGCAATGACGGCGCACCGGTCACCCAGCAGGCCTGCACCGGCGCCGCCGAGCAGCGCTGGCGCGTCCGGGCCACCGCGGGAGGCTCCGCCCTCGTCAACGCCGCCAGCGGCAAGTGCCTCGACGTGAGCCTGTTGCGGCCGCCGGTCGCCAACGGCACGCAGGTCTTCCAGTGGGCCTGCCACGGCGGCACCAACCAGGCCTGGACGACGCGGGCGCAAGGCGGCGGCAACGCTCTGACCACCGCGGCAGCGCCCAATCTCTGCCTCGACGTCCTCGGGATCGCACCGCAACCCGGCGCGACGACGGCGGTGTGGGCCTGCCACGGCGGCGGCAACCAGACCTTCTCCAGCGCCACTCTCACCCAGTGAGACCCGCGCCCCGCCGACGCCGGACACGGCGCGGCGGGACGCTCCGACGGGGAGAGCGAAGCCGTGCCCGATCCCGTGCTTGCGGGACGCCGGCCTCACAACGATCCGAAAGGAATGCGTCGTAGCATCGGCCGATCCGGAAGCGAGAGGACCGACCGGCAGACGATGGGGAGCAGGAGCCGCCCATGAGCGACGGAGCGAGAGCATCGTCCCGAAAGGCGGCCGCCGGCTTTCGGACAGCGACGACGCGACGACAAGAATGCGGGTGCGACGGCTTCACGCTGATCGAGATGCTGGTGACGCTGGCGATCCTTGCCGCCGCCGTCGCCCTCGGGACCCGCTCCGTCGTCCTGGGCGAGACCGCGCGCCAGCCGGGCCGGATCGCCGACCGGGTCGCCGCCGAGATCGACCGGCTGCGGGCCGAGGCGCTCCGCACGGGCCGGACCGGCCGCCTCGTCTACGATGCGGAGGCGGGCCGCTTCCTCAGCTCCCGTCCGGGCGCCGCGCCGATCCCGGCCGAGTCCCTCCACGTCAGCGTCGCCGTTCCGCCGTCGTCCTGGGGGGCACCGGGCGAGATCAGGCTCCTGCCGGACGGCAGCGCCTCGGGCGGCCGCATCGTGCTTGCCGCGCCGGGGGCAGGGTTTGGGGCGACCGTGACGGTGGCGCCCCTGACCGGCCGCGTGCGCCGGGAGCCTCAGCCGTGAGCCGGTGGCACCGATTGCAGCGACGTCTCCGGTCGATGCGGCGCGCCGGCTCCGGGCCGGCGCAGCCGGCAGAGACGGAGGCGGGCTTCACCATCGCCGAAGTGCTCGTCGCCTTCGCGGTGGCGAGCCTCGGCACCCTGATCGCCCTGGAGATCGCCGGCATGACCGCCACCGGCATCCGGCGCCTCGACACGGCCCGCGTCAGCCTCGACGAGGCCGAGGGCATCGCCCTGCGCCACGCCGCGGCAGGCCCGCTTCGGCCCGGGCTGAGCCGGGGCGCCTTCTCGGACGGCCGGGCCTGGACGCTTCGCGTCACCGACACCCGTCCTGCTTTCGGCCGGATGCAGGTCCCCCCGTTCTTCCTGATCGAGGTGTTCCGGGGCGAACCGGGGAGCGAGGCGATCTACACCACGCTGGTCTCGGGGGAGCCCGATGGCCGAAGCTGAGTCGGAGGCCGGCTTCACCCTGATCGAGATGATCGTCTGCCTCGCGCTCGCGGCACTGCTCGCCACGCTGCTCGTCGGCGCGATCCGCGTGGCGGGCACGGCCACCGCGGCGGCCGGCGCCGTCGCGACCGCCGAGGAGGTGCAATCCGTCCGCGAGCATCTGCGCCGGACGCTCGGCAGCCTCACGCCGCGTCGCATCGACGGGACCGGCCCGGTGCTGCAGGGCGGGCCGGACGGCCTGCGGGCCGCGATCGGCGCCGATCAGGCCCTGGAACGACCGCTCGATCTCACCGTCGCCCTCAGCGGTCTTGCGCGGGGCGACGGCCGTTTCGATCTCGTCGAGAGTCGCGCGCCGCTCGAAAGCCTGCCGGGCGCCGTGCCCTCGGGCGACCCCGCCGCCCCCTCGGAGGTTCTGCTGCACGGCATTACCGGCCTGTCGATCCGCTATTTCGGGACGCTCAAGGACCGCACCCCGCCGACTTGGCATCCGGCCTGGCAGCCGATTGGAGACGCGTCCGGCCGCCTGCCCGGGCTCGTCGAGATCCGGATCGCCTTCGCCCCCCGTGACCCGCGGCGCTGGACCCCGCTCGTCATCGCCCTCGGCAACCGGCGATGAATCCCTCCTGGATAGGCAGGCCCGGCACGGGACAGGGGCGGGAGGGAGAGGCCGGCTTCGTTCTCCTGTCCGTCCTCGGCATCCTCGCCGTGGTGAGCGCGATCCTGGCCGGGGCGCTGCTTCAGGTCCGCTCCGGCACGGCCCTGACGCAGGCGCGCGGACGGATCGTCCAGCTCCAGGGCATCGCCGATGGGATCACGCGCCTGATCGCCTACGATCTCGGCGTGCGGCGGGCCTATCGTCTCGCCGGCCTCGACTTTCCCGAGGACGGCACCGTCGTGGCCTGTCCCTTGGGCGGCAGCCGGACCGCCTTCGTGTCGTTGCAGGACCAGGGGCGCCTGATCGACCTGAACCGGACCCCGCGGCCGGCGATGGAGGACGCCTTCCGCCGGCTCGGCGTGCCGGACCGGACGGTCCTCGCGGTCGCCGCCGAGATCGTCGATTACCGCGACGCCGACGACGTCCCCGAACCCACGGGCGGCGCCGAGCGGTCGCAATACCGCGGGCGCGGTCTCCCCTGGGGGCCGCGCAACGCGCCCTTCGCCAGCGTGGACGAGATCGAGCGGCTTCCCTCGATGACACCGGACATCGCCGCGATCCTGAGGCCGGTGCTGACCGTCTACAACGAGGGCGGCCGCTTCGATCTCGCCGCCCTCGTGGCGCGGCTGCGCCCCTCCCACCTCGACGGGTCCTTGCGCCAAGCCGGGCCCGTCCCGTCCCCGCGCCAGTACTTCCGGATGTCGGTCGTCGTCGAACAGGCCGGGACGCGCGCGGGACGCTCGGCAATCTATGCGCTGGGCGGCACGCGCACGGGCACGGATTTCCTGAGTTGGCAGCAGGCCTCGACCGTCACGACGGCGGCCGCCCTCTCGCACCGCGCCTGCGCGACCGTCGCGGCCGCCCTGAGGGCGGGCGGCCCGGAGTGACGCAGGCGGGACGGAGCCGGCCCATCGACCGGAGGTGGTCTCAGCAAGCCCGCGCGGCGCTTGAGCGGTGACCCAATCCGCCATCCCGAAGGGATCAGCCGGATTTGGTCTGAGACGGGCGGCACCCGCCCAGGCCGTCGCGCCCACCGACCGCCTTGCGCTGGATCAAGGCATCCGTGCCGGGCGGCCGGCAAGGATGGCGCCGTCGAGCGGAAGGGGAAGCCCCAGGAGGCGAGATTGGCTTACGCGAACATCCTGGTCTCGGTCGATCTCGGCGGGGCCGCCGCGGACCGCGTCCGGCTCGCCGCCGGCCTCGCGCGGCGCTTCGAGGCGACGCTGACCGGGGCCGCCGCCTGCAAGGTGCCGGCACCGGACTACGTGCGCGATATCGGCGAGATCGACGACGAGGAGCCGCACTTCGAGGAGAAGGCCCGCGCCGCGCTCGCGCAGGCGCGGGATCTGTTCGAGCGCTCCGTCGACGCGCCGCTGCGCCGCGACTGGCGCGAGGCCCTGGCCGGCCCGATCACCCATCTCGTCGAGCAGGCGCGGGCGGCCGACCTTGTCGTGGTGGGACGCCGCGGCCCCGAAGACGCCGCGCCCGGTGCCCTCGGCGTTTCGCCCGGCCCCGTCCTGATGGAGGCCGCCCGCCCGGTTCTGGTGGTGCCCCCGCGCGTCGAGCACCTTCGGGGCGCCCGGATCGTCGTGGCCTGGAAGGACGGCCTAGAGGCGCGCCGGGCGGTCTCGGCCGCCCTTCCCTTCATCCGCGAGGCGGATCAGGTCTTCGTCGCCAGCACCGGCGAGGGCGCCCATTACGAGGGCGCGGAGGATGTGGCCGGCCACCTCGCCCGCCACGGCGCCTCCGTGACGACGCACCTGCTGCGCACCGTCGTCAGCGACGGCGACGAGATCCTGCGCTTCGCCCTGAAGCAGGAGGCCGACCTGATCGTGATGGGCGCCTACGGCCATACGCGCCTGCGCGAGTGGCTGTTCGGCGGCGTCACCCACGAGATGCTGCAACGCAGCCCCCTCCCTTGCCTGATGTGTCACTGATGCGCCGACCGACCGCCCTCTCGATCCTCGCCCTCGGCCTGATCGCCCTGCCGGCCGCGGCCCAGGCCCTCGATGCCCGCGCCCAGCGCGGCGAGACCATCGCGCGGACCCACTGCGCCCGCTGCCACGCGATCGGCCGGGTCGGCGCGAGCCCCCTGGCGGAGGCGCCGCCCTTCCGCGAGCTGCACCATCGCTATCCCGTCACGGATCTGAGCGAGGCGCTGGCCGAGGGCATCACCACGGGCCACCCGTCGATGCCGGAATTCCGGCTCGATCCCGACCAGGCGCAGGCGCTGATCAGCTATCTTCAGACCCTCGAACGATAGAGCATCGTGCCGGATATCAGATCCGGCACGATGCTCTATCCTCTTGTTTCCGCATCGCCTTTTTCCGAAAGCCGGTGACCACCTTTCGGGACGATGGGCTAGGGGCCTCAGTTCGCCGCGAGATGTTCGAGCCGGGCGGGGTCCAGCAGGCGCACCCCGCCGGGCACGATCAGGATCGCCTTCTCCCGGTCGAGCCTCGTCAGCATCCGGCTCACCGTCTCGATGGTGAGGCCGAGATGGTCGGCGATGTCCTGGCGGCCCATCGGCAGCTCGACAGTGACGGAATCGTGGCCGATGCGGCCGTAGCGCGCGCGCTGGCCGAGCAGGAAGCTCGCCACCTTCTCCTCGGCGGTGCGTCGGCCCAGCAGCATCATGTGATCCTGTGCCAGCGTCAGCTCGTGGCCGGCCCGCTCGTAGAGGCGCTGCAGCAGGTGCGGGGTCTGCGCCACGAGGCCGGCGAAGGCGCGCCGCTCGAACCGGCACAGCGTCGTCGGCGCCAGCGCCTCGGCGGTGACGGTGAAGCGCTCCGGCAGCGCGAGGCCGAGGAAGTCGCCGACCATGGCAAAGCCCATCACCTGCCGCCGCCCGTCCGGCAGGAGCCGCGACAGGCGCAAGGCGCCCTCGGTGACGTTGTAGACGGCGCCCGCCCGGTCGTCCTGCTGGAACAGGGCCTGGCGCGGATCGAGATGGACGGTCTGGCTCAGCGCCTCCAAACCGGCGAGTTCCTCGTGCGTCAGGGCGGCACAGACGCTGACGAGGCGGACCTTGCACGCGGCGCAGCCGCTCTCCGACCGGTCGTGGACGCAGGCGTGCCCGACTGAAATCGGCTGGACACCGCTGCTCTCGGCAGAGCCTTGCATCGGAGACCTCCCGCCCGCGGCACGCTCAAGCCGATTCAATAGCCTGCGCCTGCGCCGCTTGTGAAGTCGAAACCGGGCCCGGCCGAAACGCGTCGAGGATGAGGTACGGATCAGGCCGCCGCATTACGGCGACGGGCGCGCGACCTTTCTTCCGGATGCGCCCTTTCTTCGTTCTCGTTGTTATCGGGATCGTTGCACCGATCTTGGCCGCCTCGGAAGCCGACGCGCGAGGCGCGACGCGGCGATCTCCCGGATACGGCGGCGGGCGCGATCCCGCGTCGGCTCTCCTCAATCCCGCCCGAGGGAGACCCGGCGTCCGGGCAGCCCGAGATCGGGGCGGTGGCTTGTCAGCACGACGATGCGGTCGCGCCACCGGGCGAGCAGGCGCGTGAGGATGCGCGCGGCCTGATCGTCGCCGAGATGCTCGGCCGGCTCGTCGAGCAGGATGACCGGCGCCGGGCTCAGGAGCGCACGGGCGAGATTGAGGCGCTGCGCTTCGCCCAGCGACAAGCTCCCCTCGGCAATCCAGGTATCGAGACCGCCGCCGGTGCGGAGGCGGGCGTCGAGTTCGACCGCCTCCAGCGCCGCCCACAGATCCGCGTCGGAGGCCGTGGGTGCGAACAGGTTCTCGCGCACGGTATCGGAGAGGATCGCGGCATCGTGCAGGCTCAGATGCGTCAGCGCCCGCCGCTCGGCCGCCGGACGAGCAGTGCCGGCAAGCTGGATCGTCGCGCCGGGCTCGTCCGCGCTCCAGCCGGCCAGCGCCTTCAGCAGGGTAGTCTTGCCGCAGCCGCTGGCGCCGACGAGGGTCAGCGGCGTGCCGGGCAGGACGGCGAGATCCCGCGCCGGGCCGAGGTCGCGCCCGTCCGGCGCCCGCAGACGCAGGCCGTGCAGGGTCAGGGCGCCGCGGGCCGGACCGGGCCGGGGCGCCGGCTCCGCAGCGGCGCCCACCTCGGAGGCGAGGGCGGTGCGGGCGAGCGAGGGGCGGGCGAGGCGGGCGCGGACGGAGCCGAGCAGGGCCCGCGGCAGCGCCAGGATCGGCTCGGCCAGCGCGAGCCAAGCGAAGGCGAGGAAGGCGGTGGGCAGGAGCGCGGTGCCGCGGGCGCCCGCGCCCCAGGCGGCGAGGAGCACGGCGAGGGCCAGGGCCGGGCCGGCCAGCGCCAGCACGGCCTCGAACCGGGCCAGCGCCCGCCGTCCGCAGGCCGCCTCGCGCTCGGCATCGCGCAGCGGGTCGAGGGCGATCCGCAGGGCCGGGCCGCGCCGCCCCTCGGCCTCAAGGGGCACGGCGCCGGCCAGCGCGGCTCCGAGAGCGGTGGCGGCGGTGCGGCGCGCGTTTCGGACCCAAGCCTCTGTTGCGGTGAGCCGCGCGAGCGTGCGCCGGGCGACGAGCCCCCCGGCCAGCGCGAGCGCGGCGGCGGGAAGGAGCGCAAGGGGTGCGATGAAGGCGGTCAGCAGCGTGAGGCCGGCGAGCGCCGCACCGGTGATGGCGAGGGGGAAGCCGACGCGCAGCCGGGCGTAATCGACATCGGCCACGTCGTCGATGAAGTCGGCGAGCCGCTCCGGGCGGCCGAGCTGCCAGCCGGCGCCGCGGCTCTCCGGCGCTCGCGCGAGCGCCGCGAACAGGCCGGCGCGGCGGCGAACCTGATCGCTCAACGCGGCGCGGTGGCCGGCCATGCGCTCGCCGTAGCGCGAGGCCGTGCGCAGCATCGCGAACAGGCGCACCAGGGCGGCCGGGTGGTGGAAGTTGAAGGCGAAGGCCGCCGGCCCGGCCCCGGCCAGGGCCACCGCCGCCAGGAAGCTCACGGCAGTGCCGGCGAGCGCGAGGTTCGCGGCGAGCGCCAGGGCCGCGAGGGCGAAGGCGAGGCGCCAGGCTCGGGTCGAGCCGGCGGGGATCGGATCGGTTGAGATTGTGTCGGAGCGGGTGCGCATCAGGCGGCCTGCTTCTCGGAAACGGGGGCCCCAAGGGCGATGCGCCGGTCGGCCATCGCCGCCAGCATCGGATCGTGGGTCGCCACGACGACGAGGCGGGTGCGGGCGGCGGCAGCCAGGGCCCGGCGCACCCGCGCAGCGTTGTCGGGATCGAGCTTGGCGGTGGGCTCGTCGCAGAAGGCGGGGCCCGGCCGCAGCAGCAGGCGCGCGACGGCGACCCGGACCCGCTGGCCGCCGGAGAGGTTTTCGGCGCCCGCCCGCACGGGGGCGTCGAGGCCGCCGGGCCAGTGCGGATCGTCGTTCAGGCCGAGCGATTCGGCGGCCGCCGTCACGGCCTCGGGCGTCGCGGGCGTACCGTCCGCGATCGCCACGCCGAGCGTGCCGGCGGGGATCGGCATGTCGAGAGACACCCAGGTCGCCGGATGGTCCTGATCCGGCAGGCGAAAAGCCCCGGCGAGCGGCGCCTCGACGCCGGCCAGCACCCGCAGCAGGGTCGATTTTCCGGCCCCGCTCGGCCCAGTCACGGCGACGAGCCCCGTCTCCGGCAGGTCGAAATCGGCGACGGACCCGGCATGGGGCAGGACGAGGCCGCGGGCACCCGCCGCCGGAACCACGCCGCGTTCGGGCCTCGGCTCGGCCTCTTCCGAAAACACCCAGGCGAGCGCCTCGGCGGCGGCCTCTCCCTCCGCCTTGGCATGGTAGAGTTCGGCGTAGCGGCGGAACGGCAGGAAATATTCGGGGGCGAGCAGCAGGATCAGCAGGCTCTGCCACAGCGCCAGATGCGCAAAACCCGGAATCTCGGCGAGGCCGAGATGGCCGAGCCCGAGAAACACCGCCAGGATGGCGATGGCGAGCGAGGCGAAGAAGTCGAGCACGCCCGCGTTCAGAAAGGCCACCGCCAGCACGCCCATAGTGCCGTCAGCATAGGCCTGGAGCCGCCGGTCAAGCTTGGCCGTCTCGCGGGGCAAGCCGTGGGCGGCGAGGATCGTCGGCAGGCTCCGCACCCGGTCGGCGAACTGGGTAGCGAGCCGTCCGAGTGCCGCCTCCTGGGCTGCGGCCCGGTCGCGGATCATGCCGCCGACGAGGGCGAAGAACACGATCATCACCGGTGTGGCCAGCAGCAGCGCCAGGGCCGCCTGCCACGAGACGAAGGCGACCGCGCCCGCCGTCAGCACCGGCCCGAGCCCCATCATCCTGCGCGCCGCCGCGTGGCCGACGACGAGCCGGGCGAGCGCGCCGGGATGCCGCTGCAGGCCGGCGATCACCGCGCCGCGCGGCAGGTCGGCGGCAACACGCGCCGGCATGGCCGCGAGCCGCGCCTCGGCCGCATCGACCAGAGCAACGGCGACCTCCGCCTCCAGGGCGGCACTGCGCGCCTCGATCGCGCGCGCCAGGCCGGCAACCGCCAGGAGGCAGGCCCCGGCGACGCCCAGCGCGAGGCCGTCGCATTCGCCCGTCTCGATCAGCGCCCCGGCGAGCCGCGCCAACGCTACGGCGAGCCCCAGCGTCACGGCGCAGCGCAGGGCCTGGAGCCCGTGGAGGCGCGACAGGCCGGCCCGCGCCGCCCCTCGGGCGAGGGTGAGCGCCGCGGGTTCGGACGCGGCGCGGCCGGAGCGGGCGCGGAGGGATCGACGGGTCATGCCGCCTTGTGCGGCTTGGGCCACCGGAGCGGCTTTGATCTGCGTCAAGGATGCAAAAGCGCGGCGGCGCGAGAGGCAGCATCGGACAAGGAGCCTCCCATGACCGACCCGCTGCTCGTCGATCTGTCGCGCCTGCAATTCGCGCTGACGGCGATGTACCATTTCCTGTTCGTGCCGCTGACGCTCGGACTCTCGATCCTCGTTGCCATGATGGAGACGGTCTACGTCATGACGCGCCGCAAGATCTGGCGCGACATGACCAAGTTCTGGGGCCTCCTGTTCGGGATCAACTTCGCGCTGGGTGTGGCGACCGGCTTGACCATGGAATTCCAGTTCGGGATGAACTGGGCCTACTACTCGCACTATGTCGGCGACGTGTTCGGCGCGCCGCTCGCCATCGAGGGCCTGATGGCCTTCTTCCTGGAGGCGACCTTCGTCGGGCTGTTCTTCTTCGGTTGGGACAAGCTCTCGGCGCTGGCCCACTGCGTCGTCACCTGGCTGATGGCGCTCGGCACGAATTTCTCCGCGCTCTGGATCCTGATCGCCAACGGCTGGATGCAGAACCCGGTCGGCTCCGCCTTCAACCCCGACACGATGCGCATGGAGGTGACCGACTTCGCCGCCGTGATCTTCAATCCGGTGGCGCAGGCGAAGTTCGTCCACACGGTCTCGGCCGGCTATGTCTGCGGCGCGGTCTTCGTGCTCGGCGTCTCGGCCTTCTACATCCTGCGCGGGCGCCATCTCGAACTCGCCAAGCGCTCGTTTGCCATCGCGGCGGCCTTCGGCCTCGCCTCGGCGCTCAGCGTCGTCGTGCTCGGCGACGAGAGCGGCTACGCCGTCACCGACCACCAGAAGATGAAGCTCGCCGCCATGGAGGCGATGTGGCACACGGAGCCCGCGCCGGCCGCCTTTACCGCCTTCGGCGTCCCGGATCTGGCGAACCGCACCACCCGCTACGCGCTCCACATTCCCTACGCGATGGGCCTGATCGGCACCCGCTCGCTGACGACCGAAATCCCCGGCATCACCGAACTCGTCGGGCACGCCAAGGACCGCATCCGCAACGGGCTCGTCGCCTATGCCGCCCTCGAGCGGATCAAGGCCGACCGCAAGGATGAGGCGGCCCGCGCCGAGTTCGCCCGGACGCAACAGGATCTCGGCTACGCGCAGCTCCTCAAGCCGCTGATCGGCGATCCGCTGAAGGCGACCGACGCGGATATCGACCGCGCGGCGTGGACCACCGTGCCGCACGTGCCCTCGCTGTTCTTCACCTTCCGGGCGATGGTGGCCTGCGGCTTCCTGCTGATCGGCCTGTTCGGGGCCGCGCTCTGGTACACCGCCCGCGAAGCGGAGGCGCCGCGCTGGCTGTTCCGGGCCGCGCTTCTGGCCCTGCCGCTGCCCTGGATCGCGATTGAGTTCGGCTGGTTCGTCGCCGAGTTCGGCCGCCAGCCCTGGATCATCGAGGGCGTGCTGCCGACCGCGCTCGCCACCTCGGAACTCGGCATCCCCTCGCTGCTCATCACCATCGCCGGCTTCACCCTCGTCTACGGCGTACTGGCGGTGATCGAGGTGCAACTGATGCTGCGCGCCATCGCCAAGGGTCCGGAGACCCTGGCCGAGGACCCGGCCGCGCTCTTCCCCGGTGCCGGCGCCAACCGGAACGAGACCGGCCTCGTCGCCGCCGAGTAGCTCTTCCCCTCCTGATTGCCGGCCAGCCCCGCCGCGCCGGCCCCTCCCCGAGGAGTCTCCCTCATGCTCGCCCTTCTCTCGGACTACGAAACCTTGCGCCTCGTCTGGTGGGTTCTGCTCGGCGTGCTGCTGATCGGCTTTGCCCTCACCGACGGCTTCGATCTCGGTGTCGGCGCCCTCTTGCCCTTCGTTGGCCGCACCGACGTGGAGCGGCGGGTGGCGATCCACACCGTCTCCGCCACCTGGGAAGGCAACCAGGTCTGGCTGGTGCTCGGCGGCGGCGCGATCTTCGCCGCGTGGCCGGCGCTCTACGCGTTGAGCTTCTCCGGCTTCTATCTCGCGATGTTCCTCGTGCTGTTCGCCCTAATCCTGCGGCCGGTTGCGTTCAAATACCGCTCGAAGCGCCAGAGCGCGGTCTGGCGGGCGCGCTGGGATTGGGCGTTGTTCGTCGGCGGCGCGGTGCCGGCGCTGATCTTCGGCGTCGCCGTCGGCAACGTGCTCCAGGGCGTGCCCTTCCACTTCACGGGCGACCTTCGCCCGATCTATGCGGGCAGCCTGCTCGGCCTGCTCAACCCGCTGGCGCTGCTGTGCGGTCTCGTCTCGCTGGCGATGTTGGTGGCGCACGGCGCGGCGTGGCTCGCCTTCAAGGCCGAGGGGCCGGTCGCCGAGCGCGCCCGTGCCATCGGGCTCAAGGCCGCGCTCGCCACCGCCGTCCTGTTCGCCCTCGGCGGCCTGCTGGTCTGGGCCGGCGCCTTCGGCGGCTACCGGGTGGTCACGCCGCTCCCCGGCGACGGCCCGTCCAATCCTCTGACCAAGGAAGTCGTGGCGGATGCCGGCGCGTGGCTCGCCAACTTCCGGGCGCATCCGGCGCTCGCGCTGGTGCCGCTCGTCGGCATCGCCGGCCCGCTGCTGGCGGCGCTCGGCTTCCGCGCCCGGTTCGAGGGGCTGACCTTCCTGGCCTCCAGTCTCGGCATCGCCTGCATCATCGCCACCGTCGGCCTGTCGATGTTCCCGGTCATCCTGCCCTCAAGCACGAATCCGGGCCACGCACTCACCGTGTTCGACGCCTCCTCCAGCCGGGCGACGCTACGCAACATGCTGATCGCGACCGTGGTCTTCCTGCCGATCATCCTCGTCTACACCGCCTGGGTCTACCGGGTGCTGTGGGGCAAGGTCTCGGACCGCGACATCACCGCCCCCGGCTCGGCGGCCTACTGACGATCCCGGCCCCGGGTATCGCCGGGGCCTCCTCTCGCCTCAGGAAACGCGACGATGTGGTACTTCGCCTGGATCCTCGGCCTCGGACTCGCCGCCGCACTCGGCGTGCTCAACGCCCTCTGGTACGAGCTGCGCGCCGTGCGCGAGACCCCGCCCGAGGTGACGCCGACGCTGCCGACGCCGTGAGGCGTCATGCCCGAGGATCACCGCGTAAGGTGATGCTTCGGGACCGGTCTCGGAGCCGGTGTGATCGATCTGTTCCGGCGATCACCACGATCCTCATGCTGAGGTGCTGCGCCAGCAGCCTCGAAGCACGCCGCGACGCTTGTCCCAGTCGGCTGGTGCCAAGGGATCGGCGGTTCTGGCGTGCTTCGAGGCCGAGCTATCGCTCGGCACCTCAGCATGAGGAGCGGGGCGCGCGCCGGAGAAGGTCAGCCGAACAGGCCCTCAGCCGCAGATCAGATCGATGTCGTGCCGGCCGAAGCGGTCGGCGAAGGGCTCGGGCGGCGGCCGGTCGGTCACCACGGTGAGCGGCGCGGCGAGATCGAAGGTCTGGAGGTTGGCCTGGCGCCCGAACTTGCGGGAATCGGCGAGTAGCACCGCCCGCCGCGTCTGGCCCCGCAGCGCCCGGCGCAGGACGGATTCGTGCTCCTCGTAATCCATCCAGCCCTGGGCGAGGTCGCAGGCCGCGATGCCCATGATCGCGAGATCGAAGAAGTGGCGCCGGGCGTAGTCCACGGTGTCGTAGCCGACGAGCGCGTTGTCGTTCGGGCGCAGCCGGCCCGGCGTCAGGTTCACCCGGGCCGGACTGTCGGCGAGCAGCAGCGCGAGGTCGACGGAATTCGTCGTCACCGTGAGCTTGCGGGTGGTTAGCCGGCGGGCCAGCGCCAGCGTCGTGGTGCCGGTGTCGATGAAGATCGACATCCCGTCCTCCACCAGCCCCTCGGCCAGCGCGGCGACGCGGCCCTTCTCGCGGCTGTTGAGCCCGCTGCGCTCGGTGAGCGGGCGCTCCTGATCGAGGCGCGGCCGCACGGCGCCGCCGTGGATGCGCCGCAGGAGCCCGCGCTCCTCCAGCATCTTCAGGTCGCGCCGGATGGTCTCGTCGGAGACCGCCAGGGTGGCGGCGATGCTGGTGACGCCGACGCGCCCCGTCTGCGCGAGCTGCGAGAGGATCTCCTCGTGGCGATGATCGGTCAGCATCCCGGCCCTGTCCCCCTTTGAGGCCAGGATAGCGCCGGGGATGCAGGTCGGTCGCGCACAATTTCAACACATGCACAGGGTGCAAGGACCACACCGTGCAAGCCCGCACGGCAGGTCCGCACGGCAAGATCACAGGGCAAGCCTGCCCGGCCCCGTGGGAGCCGGACGGGCCTGCTGCCCAAGTTGAAGAATCAGGCGTCGAGGGTCGGGGCGCGGCGGTGATGCGTCGCCTGCTCGTAGGCGTAGGCGCAGGCGAGCAGGTCGCCCTCGCTCCACATCCGCCCGACGAAGATCAGGTTGAACGGCGAGCCGGAGGCGTAGGCACCGGCTGGCAGCGTCACCCCCGGCAGGCCGGCGATGTTGATCTCGCAGACCGTGGTCTCGAGCAGCGTGCCCGGCCCGTGCAGCGGCGGCAGTTCGGCTCGCATCTGCGGGAAGACCAGGGCGTCGAGCCCGTGCTCCGCCATCACCCGGTCGAATAGGGCGAGATAGGCCTCGCGGGCGGCGAGGAAGTCGGAGAGGTCGGGCGGGCTCGCCGGGTCGGCGAGGCAGGGCGCGAGTCCGGGCAGGTTGGTGATCGGGTGCAGCACGCCGCCCGGTGCGAAGGCATCCTCGGCTTTCGTCGCCTCGGCGAAGGCGGCGAAGCTGCGGATCGCCACGTCCGGGCCCATCCGCTCCAGGTAGAGCTGGAGATCGTAAGGCGCGGACTCAAAACCGCGGGCATCGAAGTAGACGAGGCCCGGCGTCGGCTCGGCGATGGCGGCGAAACCCGTGCCGGCAAAGGGGTCGGCCACCAGAGTGGCGCCGGCGGCCTCCAATTCCTTCTGTGCGCGGACGTAGAGGGCGGCCGCCTCCTCCGAGAGCGGCAGGTCGCGCCAGCCCGGCCCGTAGAGGCCGAGGCGCTTGCCCGCCAGCGCGCCCGCGTCGAGGCCCGCCGCGTAGCCGCCGGCCGGGCGCTTGCCGATGCCGGCCACGGTCTTGGGGTCGGCGGCGGTGTAGCCGGCGAGCGCGTCGAGGGTGAGCGCGGCGTCGCGCACGCAGCGGGTGATCGGCCCGACCACGTCGCGGGTGCTGCCGGCCAGCGGCATCACCCCAGCATTCGGCACGAGGCCGAAGCTCGGCTTGATGCCGACCAGCCCCTGCGCCGAGGCCGGGTTCTGGATCGAGCCGCCGGTCTCCTCGGCCAGTCCCAGGACGGCGAGGCTCGCGGCGACCGCCGTGGCCGTACCGGCGCTCGACCCGCCGGGGATGCGGTCGGGCGCGGCCGGATTGAGGGTGGGGCCGGCCCAGCTATCGTTGGCGTGGCTGCCGGTATGGCTCAGCACCGGCACGTTGGTCTTGCCGAGGATGACGCAGCCGGCCTCGCGCATCCGCGCCGTCACCGGCGCGTCGGTCGCCGGGATCAGATCGACGCCGCCGGCCTCGGCGCTCAGGAAATGCCAGCCGCCGGTGCTCGGCAGGCCGGCCATGTCCATCGTGTCCTTGATGACCACGGGCACGCCCGCGAGCGGTCCCAGCGCCTCGCCCGCCGCGCGGCGGGCATCGATGGCGCGGGCGTCGTCGAGTGCCTGCGGATTCATCACGATGAGCGCCTTGTAGCGCGGATTGTAGGTCTCGATCCGTGCCAGGAAGGCCGCCGCCAGCGCCTCCGCGGTGACGCGGCCCTCGGCAAAGGCACGCTGGCAATCCTCGACCGTCATCTCGATCAGGTGGTCCGCCAGCGCATCCTCGGCCATCTCGGGGGCGACGGCGACGGAAAGGGCCATTGCGTTCATCTCGATCTCGCGCTCCGCAACTTTGAAGACGACGAGGCCGGCTCCGTCCCGTTGGAACCGCTCACGAGAATCGTCCGCTCGGGGGTATGAGTGCGGATTCGCGTGCTCGCCGTCACCGGCCCTCACGGCCGGCGGGTGCCCTCTGGCAAGGGCCATGCCACAAAAGCCACAAAACCCTCGAAATGGCTTTGACCGACCTGGCATCCGATTCGGAATGCGCCCCGCCTGCCAGCCGAGCGGGTGCGGTTTTCGCACGCAGGGCCGTGCGCGGCGTGGTTCATCCGAGGGACCGTCGCCTCCAATCGCGGGCAATGCGGCCAGCGTTAACCGGCCCTTAAGCGCTGACCGCCCTCGTCTATCGGGCAGGCAGGCCAATCCCGGTTCCCTGCGGCCGGCCGGCTGTGCCGGCGGAGCTCCCGTATGCTGGATTCCGTCCGGATCTCGCTCAAGGTGCTGAACGCGGCCCAGCTCGCCCTGATCGCGGCGGGCGCGCTGCTGCTCGCCTGGATCGGGACCGCCCTGCTCGGCGCCAGCCCGGCCGCGGACGGAGCGCAGCGGGCCGCCCAGGCCGGCGCGCGGGCCTTCGCCGAGGCGGTCGATACGGAACTTCACGGCAGCGTCGCGGATGCGCGGACCCTCGCGCTGCTGCTGCGCCCCGGCGACCCCGCCCTGACGGAAGCCGACCGCGCCGCCCTGCTGCGCGACTGGCTCGCCCTCAACCCGCGCTACGGGGATGCCGCCCTGATCGGGGCGGATGGAAGCGTGCGGGCCGCCGCCGATCCGCGCCGGACCGGCAGCAGCGTCGCCCGTCAGCCCTGGTTCGCGCGGGCGCGCAACGCCGAAATCGTCATCGCCACCAACAGCGGCGACGAGACGGCCCCCTTCGATGTCATCCTGTCTCTCGGGATGCCCGGCCGTTCCGACCGGATCCAGCTTCGCGCCGCCCCGGCCTTCCTCGAGATCGGCCCGCGCCTGCGCGGGGCGCTCGACCTGCCCGAGGCGGTCGTCTTCACCGTGCGCGGCGCCGATGGGCGGGTGCTCGCGGGCACCGCCTCCACCTCATGGGGCGAGCACCGCTCGGCCTCCGTACCGGTCCAGGGCGGGCGGGAACTCGGCTCTCCCGGCTGGGTGGTGACCGCCTCCGCGCCTCCGGGCGCGGCGATGGCCCAACGCCCGGACGGACGTCTCCTCGTGCTGGCGCTGGCCGTGGTGGGCGCCGCCGGGGCGCTCGGCTACGCCCTGGGCGGCCGGGCGGCGCAGCCGCTGCAGCGCCTCGCGGCGGGCGAGGCCGGGCCGGACGAGGCCGCAGCATCGCCGGTGCGCGAGTTCGCCGCGCTGAGCGAGGCGGTCGCCGGCCGTTCCCAGAGCCGCGAGGCGGCGCTGGCGCTGGCGGGAACCGGCCTCGACCGGATCAAGGGTCGCCTCCAGACCTTCGAGGCGATGTCCGGCTGGACCTGCTGGGAGATCGATCCGGAAACGCGCCGGGTTGTCTGGTCGGATGCCGACATGACCGGCACGGCGTCGGCCGCGGACCATGCCGCCGACCTGTCCGACCTCGCCGCGTGGTTCGAGCCGGAGGATCGCCCGCTCCTCGACCTCACGCTCGACGCCGCGCGCCGGGCGGACGGGCCGCACGACGTGGTGCTGCGCGCCCGCGCCGAGGGCCCCGATCCGGCTCCCGAGGCGGAACGGCGGGTGCTGGTGCGCTTCCTGCGCGAGGCCGGCGACGGCCGCCGCATCCATGCCCTCAGCCGGGCGATCGAGGGCGGCGTCTCGGAGACGCCCGCCGGCCTGAACGAGCGGCGGCGCAACGCTGTCCTGCGCCGGGTGACGGACGGCATCGTCCACGATTTCAACGACGTGCTGACGATCGTGTCGGCCAATCTGGGCACCCTGCGCCGCCGCCACGGCCTGAGCCCTGAACCGGCGCGCCTCGTCGATGCGGCGCTGGCGGGCGCCGGGCGCGGGGCGGCGCTGACCCGGCGGATGCTCAGTCTCGTGCGCGGCGAGGATGAGGGAATCGCCGAGTGCGACCTCGGCACGAGCGTCGAGGCGGCGCTCGCCTTCATGGGGGCCAACGTGCTGCGCGACGTGCCGGTCATCAACCGCGTCCCCGGTGACCTGCCGCGGGTGCTGTGCGCCGAGCGCATCCTCGAAGTCGTCCTGCTCAACCTCGCCTTTCACTTCCGCGATCATGGGCTTCGCGGCTTCGCCGTCGGCGCTGCCGAGGAGGTTGGCGAGCATGCCGGTGAGCCTGGGACCGGATTCGGCCTGCCGCCGGGGCCCTGCCTGCGCGTCCTCATCGCCAGCGGGCAGCACGAGCCGGGCCGGCGGGCGCGGGCGCCGCATCCCGAACATCTGGAGACGGTGGCCCGGCTCCTCGCCGGGATCGGCGCCGGCTGGCGCCTCATCTCGGATGGGACCGGCGCGGAGGCCTTCCTCGCCGAGATCTGGCTCAAGGCCGCCGCGCGGCGACCGAAGGAGCCGGCCCTCTGGCAGCCCGCCTTGCGCGTCCTCCTCGTGGAGAGCGACAGCCTCGTGCGGGCGAGCGTGGCCGAGGCGCTGGCCGATCTCGGCCACGAAGTGGTCCAGGCGGCCTCGGGCGAGCACGCCCTGGCGCTCCTGTGCGAGAGCGCGGCCTACGACGCCATGGTGGCCGACCAGTCGATGCCGGTGATGACCGGCCTCCAGCTCGCCGCGACGGTGGTCGAGCGCTATCCCGACATTCGCATCATCCTGGCGAGCCCGCACGGGCATCTGCCGGCGGCCGCACGGCAGTTCCTGCAACTGGACAAGCCGTTCCGCCCCGACGATCTCGCGGCGGTGCTGAGCGCGGCGGCGCCGCAGGTCCGGGCGGCCTGACACCGGGCGGCCTCGCGAACGCTCGTGGCGGTCTCCGGCTGATCGCTTGGGCTTTGCCTTCCTCGTCATCGCGAGGCTCGGCGTAAGCGATTCCAGTGCGCGGCCTTTCAGGAAAGGTCACGGCCTGGATTGCTTCGGCTTCGCCTCGAATGGTGGAAGAGGATCCTGAAGCGATCAGCGAACGCCGCATGACAAGATGTCGGCCGAGAGAACCGAGGCTTTTTCGCTTTCCGGGAGGCTCCCGTTAACCTTGGACCCCGATAAATCGGTGCGTAGTATGTGCGTATCCGAGGATCGAATGGCTGTGGTTTCTCGCAACCATCAACGGACTCCCGGGAATCTCCGTGTTCTGGCTTGCGGCCTCGCGGTCGCGTTCGCTGTTCCGGCCCAGGCCGCCGACCTGCCGGCCCCGACCCCCGCGGCGGCCGGCGTCGATTGGTACACCGGCGCGCAGGCGCAGGCGGTGGACGACAGCTGGGCGGTGGCCGTCGACGGCTCGACCAGCATCACCTCGAACTCCTCGGCCTTCGGCTCCGTCACGGTGACGACGGCGCTGGGAAGCCCGCCGACGGTGAGTGGCGCGCGGGTGCGCGTCGAGGGCGTGGCCGGCACCTACTCCTATCCGGGGCAGTCCGTCGGGGGGCGCGTCACCGGCTACCAGCAGGAGGGCTCGCTGCTCGCCGGCTACGAGTGGATCTGGCGGGACGCGGCGCTCGCCGGCTATATCGGCTTCAACGTCCGCAGCAACCAGCTCTCGATCCCCGACCCCGGAAACCCGGTGGTCGGAACCGGCGTCGGCCTGAAGGTCGCCGGCAACTTCTACGCGACGCCGACCGACCGGACCATGGTCTCGGCCTACGGCTCCTACTCGACCAAGTTCAACGCCTACTATTCCCGCTTCCGCGTCGGCTACATGGTTGCCGACGGCGTCTATATCGGCCCGGAGGCGCTGTTCCTCGGCGACGACTTCTTCCGCCAGTACCGCGTCGGCGCCCACCTCTCCGGCCTGAGCTTCGGCCCGGTCCAGATGTCACTCGCGGTCGGTTACGTGAAAGATCGGGTGCAGGGCACGGGCTATTATTCGAGCATCGAGGCGCGGGCGAATTTCTGAGGGGAAGGCGCGCATCGCCCTCCTCGACAGGTTGGGAATCCCGGCCCGCCGCATCGCGCCGATGGTGCGTGCCGGACGCGGTCAGACCTTGAGGCCGCATGGACAATCCGCCGCCTTGCCGCGGCGTCTCAGCGCGAAGTATTTCCGCTCAATTGAGTACAACCCGCGCCGAAAGGAATGTATTCCTTAACGTCGCGCACGATTTCCGTGAAGGTCCTTCCAAAGTCGCAGGCATCTTTCTACGGATGACCGGACGCTCTGCGGCGCGACATCAACCCTGTTCGCAAAGTTGGGCTGCGGACGCGTGAACGCATCCGGAAATCGTCGTATTTGAATGATGAACCGGTCCACGACGCAGGGGTGGCGAGTGTGATACGTGCGCTGCGGTGGCTGGCGTGGATGGGAACGACGGTCGCCGGCCTCGTCCTGCTGAGCCAGCCGGTCGGGACCCAGAACCAGCTTGCCATGAGCCTTGCCGCCATGGCGGCGATGATCGTGCTGTGGCTGTTCCTCGACGGGCCGCGCACCCGCTTCGTGTTCCTGGCGCTCGGGAGCCTCGTGGTGCTCCGCTACATCCTGTGGCGGGTCACCGACACGCTGCCCTCGCCCGGCGACCCGGTCAGCTTCGGCTTCGGCCTGCTGCTGCTCGTCGGCGAGCTGTACTGCGTCTTCATCCTGTTCGTCAGCCTGATCATCAACGCCGACCCGCTCAAGCGGCGCCCGCCCCCGGCGGCGAGCGCGGCCGACCTGCCCACCGTCGACGTCTTCGTGCCGAGCTACAACGAGGACGCCGCCATCCTGGCAATGACGCTGGCGGCCGCGCGCCAGATGAATTACCCGCCCGACAAGCTCACCGTCTGGCTCCTCGACGACGGCGGATCGGACCAGAAATGCGCCGACCCGAACCCCGAGAAGGCCAAGGCCGCGCGCGAGCGCCGGCGGGAGCTGACCGCACTCGCCGAAGGGCTCGGCTGCCGCTATCTCACCCGCGCCCGCAACGAGCACGCCAAGGCGGGTAACCTCAACAACGGGCTTGCCTTCGCCACCGGCGAGATCGTCGTCGTGCTTGATGCCGACCACGTCCCGTTCCGCTCCTTCCTGAGCGAGACCGTCGGCTACTTTGCCGAGGATCCGAAGCTCTTCCTCGTTCAGACGCCGCACGCCTTTCTCAATCCCGATCCGATCGAGCGCAACCTGAAGACCTTCGAGCGGATGCCGTCGGAGAACGAGATGTTCTACGCGGTGACGCAGCGCGGGCTCGACAAATGGAACGGCTCGTTCTTCTGCGGCTCCGCCGCCCTGCTGCGCCGCACCGCGCTGGACGAGGCCGGCGGGTTCTCCGGCATCACCATCACCGAGGATTGCGAGACCGCGTTCGAGCTGCATTCCCGCGGCTGGACCAGCGCCTATGTCGACAAGCCGCTGATCGCCGGCCTCCAGCCCGAGACGCTCTCGGCCTTCATCGGCCAGCGCTCGCGCTGGTGCCAGGGCATGTTCCAGATCCTGCTGCTGAAGAACCCGGTGCTGCAGAAGGGGCTCAAGCCGATCCAGAAGATCGCCTACCTCTCGAGCATGACGTTCTGGTTCTTCCCGGTGCCGCGGCTGATCTTCATGTTCGCGCCGCTCCTGCACATCTTCTTCGATCTGAAGATTTTTGTGGCCAGCGTCGATGAGTCGATTGCCTACACGGCGACCTACATCGTCATCAACCTGATGATGCAGAACTACGTCTACGGCAAATTCCGCTGGCCGTTCGTGTCGGAACTCTACGAGTACGTCCAGGGCCTCTATCTGTCGAAGGCGATCGTCTCGGTGATCTGGTCGCCGCGCAAGCCCACCTTCAATGTCACCGACAAGGGCATCAGCCTCGACCACAACCACCTCTCGTCGGCTTCGCTGCCCTTCTTCGCTGTCTACGGGCTGCTCGCGGCGGGCTGCGCGGTGGCGGCGTGGCGCTACCTGTTCGAGCCGGGCGTGACCAACCTGATGCTGGTGGTCGGCCTGTGGAACTTTTTCAACCTGCTCACCGCAGGCGCCGCGCTCGGGGTCTGCGCCGAGCGGCGCCAGTTGGAGCGCGCGCCCTCGCTCGCCATCAACCGCCGCGGCCAGATCACGCTGGCCGGCCGGGCCATCGACGTGACGATCGAGCGCGTCTCGGCGGAAGCCTGCACGGTGCGCCTGCCCGCCGCCCTGCTGCCGACCGGGGTCGGACACCGCACGCTCACCGGCGCGCTCACCGTCGTTCCGGTGCCCGGTGCGCGCCCGGCCGGCGCCCTGCCGGTGACCCTGGAAGGGATCGAGCGGACCAAGGACGAGGCCTTCGCCCGCCTGAGCTTCGGCCGCCTGCGCCCGCAGGATTACGTGGCGCTGGCCGGCCTGATGTACGGCGACGCGGAGGCGATGCGCCGCTTCCAGATGCGACGGCGGCGGCACAAGGACATCCTCACCGGCACGCTGCAATTCATCTGGTGGGGGCTCTCCGAGCCGGTGCGCGCCGTGCGCTACGCCCTCGCCGCCGACGCCCGCCCGGCCGTCGCGCCCGTGATCGACGGCACCTCGCCGATCTACGACGCGCCGGAACAGGCCCCGACGGGGGCGAACCTGCCCGAGCCGCTTCTGGCGCAGCCCCCCGCGCTCCAGGCCGTTCCGCCGGCGGCGCGTGAGCCTGCGCCGGCCGAGGCGCCGAACGCGCCCCAAGCTTCTTCCCAGGCCCCTTCCCAAGCTCCTTCCCGCGCCTCGAACGACTGGGTGCGGATGATGCTCGACTACGAGAACGAACGTGCGCTCGCCGGGCGCTCCGGCCGCGAAGCGGGCACGGCGTGAGAGGGATGGCGATGCGGCATCCTTCACGGTTCGGCTTCGGTCCGTGGCGCCGGCTGGCCTGGGCGCTCGCCTGCATGGCCGCGGCGGGCTCGGTCATGTCGGGATCGGCCGCGCGGGCGCAGAGCTTCCTCGGAACCGGTCCGGCCGAGCGCCTGACCGTGCCCCCGACCGGCGACGCCCTGCGCAAGCAGAACCCGTCCCAAGCGCCGGCCCAGTCCGCCGCCCCACCGGCCGGGACGCAGGCCCGTCCCACGGCCGGCGACAACGCCGACACCGCGCGCCGCTCCCAGCCCCCGGTTCAAGCGACCATCGCCCCGGCCCGCCGCCTGCCCGCGGGCACCCGCGGCTTCCGCCTCTCGGGCGAGGAGGATGTGCTGCAATACCCGGTCTACCTCACCGAGGGGCAGGTGCGGGGCGCGGCGCGGCTGCGGGTCTCCTACCTCTCGGCGATCTCGGTGGCACCGGAAGGCTCGGAACTCACCGGCCTCGTCAACGGCACCAAGGTCGGCTGGACCCGGATCCAGGCGCCCGGCGCGGTCAAAGTCGTGGAATTCGCGATTCCCGACGGCGTCCTCAAGGCCGGCTACAACGCCGTGACCCTGACCGCGAGCCAGCGCCACCGGGTCGATTGCGGGATCGAGGCGACCTACGAGCTGTGGACCCAGATCGACCCCTCCCGCTCCGGGCTGGTGGTCGCGCCGGCCGCCGATCTCGATCTGAAATCGCTGGCCGCCCTGGAGCCCGACGAGAGCGGGGCGCTGCCCATCGGCGTGCTGCTCAACGAGAAGCCGACCCTGCCGCGGCTGGAGCGGATGATCGGCGCCGTACAGGCCGTGGCCGTGGTCAGCCGGCTCGCCCGGCCGGCGGTCAGCTTCGGGCCGCCGCTCTCCGGCCGCAACGGCGTCAACCTGCTCGTCGGCACCGCCGCCGAGATCCGCGGCACGGAGGGCATCGAGGATCTCGGGCCGATCACCGGGCCGCGGCTCGCCCTGCTGCCGCCGCGGGGCAACCGGGCACCGACGCTCGTCGTCACCGGTTCCGGCCCCGAGGACGTGCGGTCCGCCATCACCCAGCTCGCCGCGGCCGGCGATGGCGGCGGCAGCGCGCCCGGCGCCGCGCTCGCCCCCCTGATCCGGGGCTACGAGGTTCAGGGCGGCGAGCGGCTTGAACTGGAGCGCCTCGGCGTCACCAGCCGCGAGTTCAACGGACGCCTGCTGCGCACCCGGATCGAGCTGCGCTTTCCCGCCGATTTCGTGCCCGCCGATTACGGCAAGGCCATGCTGCATCTGGCCGGCGGCTACGCCGCGGGCCTCGATTCGAGCGCCCAGATCGTCGTCGACATCAACGGCCGCAACGCCGCCAGCGTACCGCTGCCCTATGCCCGCGGCGAGGTGTTCGACGATCAGGCGATCCCGCTGCCCTTGAGCCTGTGGCGACCGGGCCTGAACAGCGTCGAGATCAGCGCGCAGTTGCCCAACGCCGCCGACAAGGTCTGCGACACCCTCTCGCCGACGGCGCGCCAGCCGCGCTTCCTCTTCCTCGACCGCACCCGCCTCGAAATCCCGGCGCTGGCGCGAGCCGTGCGCAGTCCCGACCTCGCCGCGGTCAAGGCGGGGGCCGTCCCCTTCACCGCATCGGGCGGGCGGCCGCGCCTCGTGCTGCCGGTCGCCGATCGCGAGACGGCGGATGCCGCAGCGACCCTCGCCGCCCGCCTCGCCATCGCCGCCAAGCGCGTGATCGACTTCGAACTCGTGCCCGATGCCGGCGGCACGGAGGGCGGCGCCAAGCTCGTGGTGGCACCCGCCCGCGCCCTCAACCCGGTGACGATCCAGGCCGCCGGCCTCGATCCCGACGAGATCCGCCGCGTCTGGCAGGGGCGGGCCGAGACGGTGGCGACACCGGGGCAGTTCGGGCCCGAGGGCGTGCTGACCCTCGACCGGCTGCGGCGAAACCTGCCGATGCGCTGCGCCCTGCCGCCCGCCGCGGTACCGGTCAGCGTCGCGGCCGCGCCGCCTCCCACCGCACCGGCGGCCGCCCCTGCCCCGGCGCCCTCTCCGCGCGCGCCGCCGCGGTCGGCAGCCCCGGAAACCGACGAGGAGCTCGTGGCCCGCTGGGACCAGACCCTGTCGGGAGCCGCCTTCGTGCCCACGGTTCTGCGGGAGGGCTGGACCCGGCTCGCGAATGCGGCGCTGCGGCTGCGCAGCGACGTGACCGGTCTGATCGAGGCGCCGGCAGCGGGAGACGTGCCGATCAATCCGCGCGCCTCGCTGATCATCGCCGAGGATAGCAGCGGATCCCAGCTCAGCGAGACCACCGTGCTCGTCACCGCCCCGAACCCGTCGATGCTCAAGGCCTCGGTCTCCTGCCTCGTCGATCCGGTGGTCTGGACCCGCCTCGTCGGGCGTGCCGCCTTCCTCGACGCCTCGGACGGCACCCTCACCACCGTCGAACCGGACCGCGTCGCGCTGATCGAGACCCGGACGTGGTCGCTCGCGAATTTCCGGCTGGTCTCGGCGGCGTGGCTCTCCCTCAATCCCGGCTACTACGTCGGCATGACCCTGTTCATGGCCCTGTGCCTCGGCCTCGCCACCACGGGCCTCGTGCGCCAACTCGGCCGGAGGAACTCCTGATGCGGCCCGCCCCCGCACGGTCTCGTGCTCGCGCTCGTGCCAGTGCCCGTCTCCGTCTCGGCGCGGTCCTGCGCCGCGCCGGGTGGGTCATCGCCCTCGCGGCGGCCGGGCCGGCCGCTGCCCAACAACCCGCACAGCAGCCGTCGCCCGCGCAGGCGGCGCAGCCGGCGGTTCAGCAGTCGGAAGCCACCACGGTGCCGCCCGCGACCGCCCTGCCGAGCCCGCCGCGCCCCGAGGCGCCGGCGCGGACCGATGCCGGGCCGTCCCTTGCCAACACGCTCGGCGACGACGCGGCCTGGCGCGCCTACCGGGCGCGGTTCGTCACCGAGCAGGGCCGGATCGTCGACACCGCCAACGGCATGATCAGCCACAGCGAGGGCCAGGGCTACGGCATGCTGATCGCGGTCGCGGCCGGCGACCGGGTCGCGTTCGAGCGGATCTGGGGCTGGACCCGCGCCAACCTGATGGTGCGTTCCGACGAGTTGCTGGCCTGGCGCTGGGCCCCCGACCACCGCCCGGCGGTGGCCGACATGAACAACGCCACCGACGGCGACATCCTCGTCGCCTGGGCTCTGACCGAGGCGGCGGAGGCCTGGGGCGAGCCGTCCTACCGCACCGCCGCGCGCCGCATCGCCGTCGAGTTCGGCCGCAAGACCATCCTGTTCAAGGATCCGCACGGGGCGCTCCTGCTGCCGGCGGTCTCCGGCTTCTCCGCCCGCGAGCGCGCCGACGGGCCGCTCATCAACCTGTCCTACTGGGTCTTTCCCGCCTTCCAGCGGCTGGCGATCGTCGCGCCTGAATACGACTGGGCCTCGCTGATCCGCAGCGGCCTCGACTTCCTGCGCCAGTCCCGCTTCGGCCCGAGCAGCCTGCCGACCGAGTGGATCTCGGCCAAGGAGGCCCTTCGCCCCGCCGACGGCTTCCCGCCGCTGTTCTCCTACAACGCGATCCGCGTGCCGCTCTATCTCGCCTGGGCCGGGGTCGGGCGGCCGGAGGATTACGCGCCCTTCAAGACGCTGTGGGGCGGGATCGACCGCGAGCGCCTGCCGATCGTCGACACCCGGGACGGGCAGCCGGTCGAGTGGCTGAGCGAGGTCGGCTACACGGCGATTCCCGCGCTCACCGCCTGCGCCGCCGACGGCACGCCCTTTCCCGAACCGTTAAGGACGGTGCAGGACAATCAGAACTACTATCCGACCACCCTCCACCTTCTCGCGCTGATCGCGGCCCGGATGCGGTATCCGTCATGCGTGAAATCCTGACGCCCTCCGCGGCCGCGCTCGCCGCACTCCTCCTGACCGCGGGCTCTGGGCCCGCCGCGGCTCAAGGCGGCGCGCAGCCGGCGCCCGAGGCCGCCCCACGCCTGATCTACGGCGACGGCGCCCGCGCGCCCGCGATCGTGGTCGATCCAGAGACCGGCGGCACGCCCGGCATGGTCGATGAGAGTGCCTTGCGCTACTACGCCTCGCAGAAGCAGACCGCGCGGATGAAGGCCGAGATCGCGCGGCTGAAGCGGCTCTATCCGGGCTGGACCGAGCCCTCCGACCTCGACACCCTGCAGCCAAGTCCGCCCGAGGAGGCGCCGCTGTGGGACCTCTTCACCGCCGGGCGCTTCCAGGACCTGCGCGCGGCGATCACCAACCGCCGCTCGCTCGAACCGAACTGGCAGCCCTCGGAGGAGCTCGCGCGCAAGCTCCGCCGGGCCGAGTTCCGCAACAGCATCAAGGCCGCCGCCGAGCGGAACGCTTCGGGCAAGAACGCCGAGGAGGTGGTCGCGCTCTACCGCGCCGATCCCGGCGCCCTCGACCCGACCGACCTCGAAAGCCTCTGGATCATCGCCGACGCGCTCGCCGCCACGGGGGCCACCGAGGACGCATTCGATCTCTACAAGTCCGTCCTCGACGGCAGCGCCGATGCGGGCGCGCGGCTCGCCACGATCCAGAAGGCGATGGGCCATCTCAAGATGGATCAGGCCGAGCGGCTCATCGCCATGGGGCGCACCGTCTCGGAGGGCGTCTCGGAATTCGACGCGATCCGCCTCGACATCACCCGCGCCCGCATCGCCGCCTTCCTGCACGACGAGCCGGCCCAGACGCCGACGCTCGCCGACCTCACCGCCTTCCAGGCCTACGCCCGCAAGAGCGGCGACCCGAGCCAGACCGGCCTGCTCGGCTGGTACGCCTACAAGAGGCGCCAGTTCCGCGAGGCGCTGGAATGGTTCAAGCTCGCCATCGGCCGCGGCGGCGACGCCATGGTCGCCCACGGCCTCGCCCACACCTTGCGCGAACTCAACATGCTGCGCGAGGCCGAAGAGGTGGCTTACGCCTGGCGCGACCGCTTCGTCGGCAACGAGTTGCTGTTCATCGACGTGCTCGAACGCAAGCTCACCCAGGCCAACCCGCCCTTCATCGAGCCGGCCCGGATCGAGCGCTACGCCAAGGTCGTGATCGCCTCGGCCTCCGGCGAGGGCGCGCAGGGGCTGGCGTGGTACGCCTACAATTCCTGCCAGTTCGACACGGCGCTCGAATGGTTTCAGCGCGCCGTCGCCTGGATGCCGAGCGAGACCACGGTGTTCGGCTACGCTCTCACGCTCCAGCGTCTCAAGCGCCAACGCTCCTATCTCGAGGTCGTGAACCGCTACGACGGCCTGTTTCCGAAGGTCGTCGATTTGCTGTTCCGCGAGGATCCCGGCGGGCCGCCCCTGCCCTGTGCCGCCCCGCAGCCACCGGCCCGGTCCCCGGCGCAGGCGAAGACCGAGCCGAAGCCCGACGTCCCCTCCTACGGGCGCGTGCCGCGGCCGGACGCCGCCACGGTCGGCGCCCAGGCCGGCACGGTGCCGGCGGCGGTGCAGCGCGGCGAATTTCCGCTGAGCGTGCCCCTCGACAACCCCTTGCGCTACCCGCCGGGGTCGCTGCAGCGGGCGCTCTCCGAACCGGCCGCGCCCGGCTCGTACGCCCGCGAGCCCGTGACCGCGCGGCCGCCGCTGGTGGCGCGGCGGGTAAACGGGGCGGGGCCGATGCCCTACGAGCGCTACGGCTTCACCCTGCTGCCGGGCTATAACGGTCTCGACAAGCCCGAGGGGCTCTCCCCGGCGCCGCCCGGTACGCTGTGGCAGGACCAGCAGGCCGAGCGCGGCCGGGCCGCGTCGAACCCGGAGAGCGACCGCTTCTCGGTGCCCTCCCGCCTCTCCTCCGGGACCGGGCCGAACGGGAAGGGCTTTCCGTGAGATCGCGTCTCCTCCGGCCCCTCGCGGCGGCGGCTCTGCTGCTGACGGGTCCCGTCTTGATCCAGTCCGCCTCGGCCCAGTCCGCGCCGGTGCTGCGCCTGCCCGGCGCCGGCCCGGTCGCGGGCGTCGTCGAGACGCGTCTGCGCGACGGGTTCGACCAGCGCATCCGCTTCGAGGGCGGCGACGGCCGCAACCATGCCGAGATCGCCCTGCGCAACGAGACCGGCGACCTCCTGCTCGCCTTCCCGCCGCGGCTGGCCAAGCCGAGCCAGTTCGGCATCGAGGGCGAGATCGCCGTCCGCTTTCCCGGCCAGCCCCTTCGCGTGGTCGCGCCGCGGCGCAACGGCTACGGACCGGTCGGCCTCGCGCTCGGCACCGACTGCCTCTACGCTTGGCAGTGGTTCGAGCGGGCGAGCGCGGCGCAACGGGTCGCGAGGAGCGGCGGCTTGTTCGACGGGTCGGTGGCCCCGACCGCGGGCCGACGCGCGCTCTCCTTGAGAATTCGGCTGTGCCGCACGGCGCAGGCGAGCCTCGACGATCTCGTCGCCGCGGTCGAGCGGATGACCATCAACCTTCCCGGCGTGTCCGGCGGCCGGACCGCGGCCCGTCCGCGCCCGGCCGCGGTCCGGCGTGAAAGGGCCGCGCCGGCAAAGAGGCAGGCCGCCCGGCCCGCATCCAGCGAAGCGCCCACTGACGCCGCACCGAAATCGGCGACCGTGCCTCCGGCCCAGCCGCAAGCTGCGCCGCCGCTCCGGCCGCCGGCACCGACACCGCCCGACAGCGGCGGGCGCCGCTACCTCGCCCCCACCACGCCGCAGGGTGCCACCCCGGCAACCGACCCACAGGCCACGACCCCGGCGGGGGGCGCACAGCGCTACATCACCGATGTGCCCAAACCGGCCGAGGGCGCGGGCGGCGGGCTGATGCCGAGCCCGGCTCCGGGCCGCACGACCGGAGAGAGTCTGTCGCGCGATCTCCCGGCGGAGGCCTATCGCCCCGCACCGGGCCGCACCGGGCCCTGAAAGCATCGTCCCGAAAGGTGGCCGCCGGCTTTCGGGAAAAGACGATGCAAAAACAACGATCTAGAGCATCGTCCTGGATCCGATATCCAGGATGATGCTCGAGCCGAGCGGACGCTCAAACCCAAGTGAGGGCGAGGCCGCTCAAGGCCGTGAACACGACGACACTCCAGGGCGGCGCCTTCCAGACGGTCAGCAGGACGAAGGCGAGCGCGGCGAGGGCAAAATCGCGGGGTGAGCCGACCACACCGGTCCAAACCGGATCGTAGAGGGCCGCGCCCAGGATGCCGACGACGGCCGCGTTGGTTCCGCGCATCGCCGCCCGCGCCGCCGGCCGCGACCGGACGGCATCCCAGAACGGCAGCGTTCCGTAGACGAGCAGGAGGCCGGGCAGGAAGATCGCGATCAGCGCGAGGGCGGCGCCGATGACACCGTTCGGGCCCGGCTGTGCCACCGCTCCGAGATAGGCGGCCACCGTGAAGAGTGGTCCCGGAACGGCTTGGGCTGCGCCGTAGCCGGCCAGGAAGGCATCCGGCGACACCCAGCCCGGCTCGACGAGGGCCGAGCGCAGCAGCGGCAGCACGACGTGGCCGCCGCCGAAGACGAAGGCACCGGAGCGATAAAAGGCGTCCGCCACGGCCAGGGCCTGGGCACCGAGCGTCTGTGCGAGGAGGGGCAATCCGATCAGCAGGAGCAGGAAGACGGCGAGCGCGACGCTACCGGCCCGGCGCGTGACCGGAACGGCGCGCGCGCCGCTGCCCGGCCCGTCATCCGAGCGGCAGAGGACGAGGCCCGCCAACGCACCGAGGGCGATCGCCAGGACCTGGCTGAACGCCGTTGGGGCGAAGACCGTCAGCAGAAGCGCCCCGAGAGCGAGCGAGGCCCGCGACCGATCGGGGGCGAGCGACCGGGCCATGCCCCAGACCGCCTGCGCGACCACCGCCACGGCCACGAGCTTCAGTCCGTGGATCAGTCCTCCGCCGACCGGGCCGGAGATCGCGTCCGCGCCGTAGGCGAAGGCCAGAAGCAGAAGGGCTGAGGGCAGTGTGAAGGCTGTCCAAGCCGCAAGACCGCCTAGAAGTCCTCCGCCCCGCAGGAGCCCCAAGGCAAACCCGACCTGACTCGAAGCCGGCCCTGGCAGGAACTGGCAGAGTGCGACC
>NZ_CP088247.1:1542500-1557500 GCF_021117295.1 Methylorubrum sp. B1-46
CACGGCGACGCGGATGCGGTAACCGCGCTTGGCCAGGGACCGCACCACGTGGCGCCCGAGGAAGCCGGACCCGCCGAACACGGTCACGAGCTGCGATTGCGGACGGGTCGTAGCGCCGGGCGCGGTGACGAGGCTGCTCATGGCCGATGGTGGCCCCTCTTCTCGGGTGACACGTCGAGGCGGGCGGCAGAAAGACCGCACGGCCGACGCGCCCCGGAGCGCGACCGTCGGCAGCACGCTCCTTAGACCAGTTTGAAGGCGAGGGCAGCCTGCCGGCACAAGGAAAATGGAAGCGATCGCCGATCGTTCCAGAGCTTGGTTGCCGGCTCATTGCGGCGCCTCGACCCGCGTGGCGATTCCTCACCGATCACCGAAGCGGCCCTCGCGCAGGAAATGGACGGTCTCGGCCTGAACCCGCCGGTTCCACATCATCGTCGGGTGCGCGACCGGGAGCACGATGTGGTCGGTCATGCCCTCGACGCGGGTGCGCGCGACGGTGACGCGTCCGTCGTTCGGCCCCGGCAGCAGGAGGGAAGCCAGAGGATAGAGGCTGCGGCGGCCAGCGATGACGCCGAGCGGGTAATCGACCATGCCGAATAGACGCTCCTGGACTGTCCCGCGCGAAGTCACGAGTTCGGCGCCGGCCGGACCGAAGACACGGCGGTAGGGCGCGAGGCGGTGGAGCGCGTCGGCGACCTCGCTGCCGCCGTTGGGCGGCCCGAGCATCACCACGCGCCCGAGACTTTCGGGCCGGTGCCGGGCCAAGAGCACGCGGGCGACGAGACCACCCATGGAATGGGTGACGAGGTGAAGACGGCTCACGGTGTCGGCGAACCCCAGGATCGCGGGCGCGATCGTCTCGGCGATGTCGGCCAGTCCCAGCCGTCGAGCCGGATAATCGAGATTGAGCGTGGCGTAGCCCTCGGCCGTCAACCGCCGCTCCAGGGAGCGCAGCGAGGCGGCCCGGCGAGCGATGCCGTGCAAGAGGAGGACGCCCTCGCTCACGGAAGCGGGGCCACCACGCGCGTGGTCTCGGCCAGCGTCTCGCGGAGGAGTTCGGCGAAGCGCTCGACCGCCGGATCGGTGCCACCCATGCCGCGAACCAAGCGCAGGTGCAGGCTCGGCAGCGGCGGCAGACCGGCCTCGTCCGGATCGAGGGGCCGCAGCGACGGCGGCAGCCCGTGCGGGGTGCGCAGGGTCACGCCGAGGCCGGCGGCCACCGCCGCCCATAGACCTGCGAGACCAGGGCTGCTGAAGGCGACGCGCCAGGGAATGCCGGCCGCATCAAGGGCCTTGAGCGCGGCGTGGCGGAACAGGCAGGGTGGCCCGAACAGCGCGAGCGGCAAAGGATGCGGTAACGGGCGATGGGCTGCGCCCACCACTCCCGCGCGCGGTCCGATCCAGACCAGGGGCAGGTGCGCGACCAGGCTTCCCTCCCCCGCCGCGCCGGTCGCGTCCCAGACCAGCGCGAGGTCGAGGTGGCCGGTCTCCAACTCGGACCGCAGGACGGCGTCGCGCTCGACATGCACCTCGACCCGCACGGCCGGGTGCAGCCGGGCGAAGCGGGCGAGCACGGTCGGCAGCCCGGTCTCGGTGAAATCCTGGGGCAGGCCGAGGCGGACCGAGCCGGACAAGGCGGGTGCTGCGACGGCGCTCACCGCCGCATCATTGAGATCGAGGAGGCGACGGGCATAGCCCAGCAACATCTCGCCCGGCTCGGTCAACGCGAGGCCCCGGCCATTCCGGCGCAGTAGCGTCTGGCCGACCTGATCCTCCAACTTGCGCATCTGCAGGCTGATCGCCGAGGGCGAGCGTCCGAGGCGGTCGGCGGCTTTGGCGAAGCTGCCGAGGTCGATCCCGGTCACGAAGGTGCGCAGCACATCCATGTCGAGATTCACCGGCAGCGCCGCCATCGTTCAGTTTTTCCGAAGCGTGTGAAGAGAACTACGCGATTTTCCTGAACGATGCTGCGCGGTTCAATCGCGGGCGTCAACGGCGGATCGGCCGCCGTCACAGGCAAGAGGAGCGCGCCATGCCCTTCGTCAGACTCACGATCGCCGGTCTTGAGACCGGGCCCGACATCGTCGCGGATCTCCAACGGGGGATCACCGCCCTGATGGCTGCGGTGCTCGGCAAGCGGGCGGATCTCACTGCCGTCCTGGTCGAACCGGCACCGGCCGGCGGCTGGTCCGTCGGCGGCGCGGCGGTGGCGCCGGCGGCGCATGTCGAGGCCCGGGTGACGCAGGGCACCAACACGGCGGAGGAGAAGGCGCAATTCGTGGCCGCCGCCCATGACCTGCTGGTGCGGACGCTGCCCGGACCGTTGCCGCTGGCGACCTACGTCGTCGTGCAGGAGGTTCCGGCCGATGCCTGGGGCTATGGCGGCCTCACGCAGGCGGCGCGGAGATAGCCGAACGCTGCCGCCCTGATCAGGTCGGGTCCGGGAAGGAGCGGCGGGCCGCGCTTCGATCCACGCCGGTTCCCTGGCATCTTCGCATCGGAGATTCGCAGCGGGGCGCGGTGTGTCGGCGGCAGGGGAACGGCACAGCGCGTCGGTCAACCGGCTCCTCCTGCTCTACGCCGCACTCTACGGTGGCTACGGTGCGCTCTCGCCCTTCCTGCCGGCCTTTCTCGAGACGCAGGGACTCGGACCGGGCGAGATCGGGACGCTGCTGTCGGCCGCGATGCTGGTGCGGCTCGCCGCTGGGCCGCTGGCAGGTCGGCTCGCCGACCGGTTCGGCGCGGTGCGCACCTTCCTGGCCGGAGGGCTCGCCCTCTCGGCGGCCCTGACCCTCGCGTTCCTCGGCGGTCACGGCTTTGTCGTGCTGCTCGCCCTCGCCCTGGCGCAGGCGGCGGCGAGCGCGCCGCTCGCGCCCCTGGCCGATGCGATGGTGCTCGCCGACGGCCGCGACGGCGCCGAGTACGGTCGCATCCGCGCCGCCGGCTCGGCCGCCTTCATCGCGACCACGATCCTCACCGGCCATCTCATCGGAATCGTCGGTCACGGTGTCGGTCCGCTCACCTGCGGCGCGCTGTTCGCCATCGGCGCAGCGTTGACGCTGCACCTGCCGGTGACCTCCGCTCCCGTACCGCCGGCCGAGACAGCAGAGGGCGGGTTCGCGGTGCTTGCCGGGGATGCGCGTTTCCGCCGGCTCATCCTCGCCGCTGCCCTGGTGATCGGGGCGCATGCCATGCACGACGCCTTCGCCGTCATCGTCTGGCAGGCGGCGTCCCTTGCGCCTCGGATGGCGGGCCTGCTCTGGGCGGAAGCAGTCGCGGCGGAGGTGCTGGTGTTCCTCTGGCTCGGGCCGCGGCTCGTGGCGCGGATCGGCCCCGCGCGATCGCTGGTGCTGGCGGCCCTCGCGGGAGCGCTGCGCTGGGCGGTGCAGGCACAGACCACCTGGCTGCCCGCCCTCTTCGCGATCCAGGCGCTGCACGGGCTCACCTTCGGGCTCCTGCACCTCGCCTGCCTGCAGTTGATCGCGCAGATCGTGCCGGATCGCCGCCGGGCGACCGCGCTGACCCTCTACGGCACGTTCGGGCTCGGCCTCGCCTCGGCGCTTATGACGCTGCTGGCCGGCTGGCTCTATGCCCGGTTCGGCACGGGAGGCTTCTGGGTGATGGCCGCGGTGAGCCTCTCGGCCGTTCCCGTTGCGCGCGGGCTCTCGAACGTCCGATAAGCCGAATGTCCGAGCGGCACGAAGACATTCGCCTTCGCGCGCTGGGACATATATAGAACAAATCAGGCCGCTCTCGTGATTCCATGCCCGTCGTCGCCGACATCCTGATCCCGCTCGCGCTCGACACCGCCTACAGCTACGCGGTGCCGGCCGGGCTCACCCTCGCCGAGGGTGACATCGTGCAGGTGCCGCTCGGCCCGCGCGAGACGATCGGCGTGGTCTGGGGGCTCGACGAGCGGGCGTCCGGCGGCAATCTGCGGCCGGTGACGAGTCGGGTCGAAGCGCCGCCGCTCTCGGATTCCCTGCGCAAGCTGGTCGATTGGCTTGCCCGCTACACCCTGGCGCCGAAGGGCTCGGCGCTCGCCATGGCCCTGCGGCTCCCCGACGAGACCGCCCGCAACGAGGCGCCGCGCATCGGCGTGCGCCCCTCCGGCCGGCCGCCGTCCCGCCAGACGCCCGCCCGCGGCAAGGTGATGGCCGTGGCCGCCGACGGGGCAGTGCGGGGCAAGAGCGCGCTCGCCAAGGAGGCCGGCGTCTCGCTCAGCGTGGTCGATGGGCTGATCGACGACGGCGCGCTGGAGACGGTGGCGCTGATGCCCGAGCCCGTAGCCCTGCCGCCGGACCCGGACCATCCGCGGGTGCCGCTCTCGGACGCGCAGGCGGAGGCGGCGCATGCTCTGATCGCCAGCGCCCCCTCTCCGAAGGAAACGGTGACCGGAGAGACCATCCTCCTCGAAGGCGTCACCGGCTCGGGCAAGACCGAGGTTTATTTCGAGGCGGTCGCCGAATGCGTGCGGCAGGGCCGGCAGGCGCTGGTGCTGATGCCGGAAATCGCGCTCACCGCGCAGTTCCTCGATCGCTTCGCAGGCCGCTTCGGCGTGCGGCCGGCCACCTGGCATTCCGGTATCGGCGGCCGACGCCGCGAACGGTTGCGGGCGGGCGTGGCCGCGGGGGAGGTCTCGGTGGTGGTCGGCGCCCGCTCGGCCCTGTTCCTGCCATTCAAGAATCTCGGCCTCATCGTCGTCGATGAGGAGCACGAGACCGCCTATAAGCAGGAGGACGGCGTCCACTATCACGCCCGCGACATGGCGGTGGTGCGCGGCAAGATCGAGGGCTGTCCGGTGGTGCTGGCCTCGGCCACCCCTTCGATCGAGTCGCGAGTCAACGCGCAGAGCGGGCGCTACCGCCACGTCGCGCTCCCCGGCCGGTTCGGCGGACGGCCGCTGCCCGACATCGCGGCGATCGACATGCGCCTCGACAAGCCTGAGCGCGGGCGCTTCCTGTCGCCGCCGATGGTGAACGCGGTGAAATCGACGCTGGCGGCGGGCGATCAGGCGCTGCTGTTCCTCAACCGCCGGGGCTACGCGCCGCTCACCCTGTGTCGCGCCTGCGGCCACCGCTACCAGTGCCGCAACTGCTCGACTTGGCTCGTCGAGCACCGCTTCCGCCGGGCGCTGGTCTGCCATCAATGCGGCTACGCCGAGCGCAAGCCCGAGGCCTGTACCGAGTGCGGCGCCTTCGACCATCTCACGCCCTGCGGGCCCGGCGTCGAGCGGATCGCCGAGGAGGTGACCGAGCTGTTTCCCGAGCAGCGCATCGTCGTCTTATCGAGCGATTTCCCCGGCGGGGCGGAGCGGCTGCGCCAGGAACTCGAGACCGTGGCGGCGGGCGAATGCGACATCGTCATCGGCACGCAGCTCGTGGCCAAGGGCCACAATTTTCCGCACCTGACACTGGTGGGCGTGCTCGACGCCGATATCGGTCTCACCTCCGGCGATCCGCGCGCCGCCGAGCGCACCTTCCAGCTCCTGCAGCAGGTGACGGGGCGCGCGGGACGCGGCGAGCGGCCGGGGCGGGCCTTGGTCCAGACCTACCAGCCCGAGCATCCGGTCATCGCCGCGTTGCTCTCGGGCGATGCCGACCGGTTCTACGAGGAGGAGATCTGGGCCCGCGAGGCGGCGGGGCTGCCGCCGTTCGGGCGGCTCGCGGCGCTGATCGTCTCCGGCGAAGAGCGGGAGAAGGCCGAGGCGCATGGTCAGGCGCTCGCGCGGGTCGCCGATCCACCGGCCGGCGTCAGCGTGCTCGGCCCGGCCGAGGCGCCGCTCGCTCTGGTGCGCGGGCGCTGGCGCTTCCGGCTTCTGGTGAAGACCGAGCGGGGCATCGACGTGCAGAGCTATCTGCGGGACTGGCTGGCCCGCGGACCGAAGCCGCGGGGTAACCTCAAGGTCGCAATCGACGTGGACCCGCAGAGCTTTCTATAATCGGCGTCCTTCGCCGCCGGCTCGAGGTCCTCTCTCGGTCTCTGGCCCTCGGCTCATTCGAGGAGCGCCGCGCCTTGCTGACCTATGAGAAGAAGCCCGATTCCGCGATCGCCGAGATCGTCGTCGATGGAAAGATCTCCGACGAGGAGATGAACGCGGTGATGACCGCGATGAAGGCGGACCTCGACAAGGGCGGCCGTCTAAAGCTCCTGGAGGACATCCGCAGCTTCGAGGGCATGGAGCCGGCGGCCTTCTTCAAGGATCCCCGCTTCGGCATCTCGATGATGAAGGGCGTGAGCCACGTGGCGCTCGTCACCGACGCGACCTGGCTGCGCGCCGTAGCCGAGACCTTCGGCTTCGTCTCGCCGGTGCAGATCAAGGTGTTCGAGCGCGCCCGCATCGGCGAAGCGCGGACCTGGCTCGAAGCGGCGGTCTGAGCGACGGATCGCTCCCGCAAGAAAAAGGGCGGGCCTTTCGGGCCCGCCCCTCAAAATCTGAAAGACCTGCCGTCTCACTCGGCCGAGGCGGTGCGGACCGTGTGGCGCTTGGCCATCCAGCGGCCGGTGCAGAGGCCGCCGGAGACACGCCAGGTTCCGGAGCCTCCGCGCGCCTGGAGCTGACCCGAGGCGGTGCCGTTCGCGGCCGCCGTCGCGACATTGAGGCCCACATCGCCACCGGCCCCGACGCGGCCGGTCACCGTCGCACTGCCCGAGGCGGCGTTTGCGATCGGACGGACCTGCCCGTCCCGCACAGCGAGGGTGTAGCTGTACTGGGCATCGCACAGGCCGCTTTCGGTCACGAGTTGAACCGACCATGTCCCGTCGAAATCCCCCGCCATCGCCGGCGAGACGAGCGCGGCGGCCAGAGCGGCGGTGAGGGCGAATTTGGGCATGCGTGATCCAGCTCAGCGACGAGGGTGAACGTACGGTGCGCCGTCGCCCGCGCTGTCCGTACCGTCGATCTGTGAGATGCCCGCACTCTACGTGAACAGAAGGCGAGAATATGACGGCAACCGATGCCTCGGTTGTCGACAAGTCACGGCTGCTGGTGGAACAAATTACGCGCTGATGACGAAGAAGTTCCGAATTCTGTGGCTTTCGCGCACCGCAGTGTTGCAAGCGCAACTTTGCCAAGCTTCCGGCCTGAGTCTCATTCCTTGAATGAAACAGCCAAGATCAGTCACCGGGGGCGCCGAACAGTGACGCTTGCTCGATCCGGGCCGCGCTCATCATGGCTGCGAGAGGCAGCACAAGCCGAGGCATCGGCCTCGTTCAGGCGGAGGGTTCGGTCAGCCTGGCCCGGTGGCGGTCGAGGGCGTCGTGCAGGATCGGCATGAAGGCGGACGACGCGTCGAGCCCGTCCACGCCCTGCTCGAGGCGGCCGAGGGCGCGCACCTGGGCGTCGAGGCCGTCATGCGCGGCCAAGTAGGCCCAGATTGCCTCGTCCGCCTCGCCGACCTGGGCCGGCTGCTCGGAGGCGAGCAGCGCTGAAAAGGTATCGAGGGTTCTCTCAAGACTCGCCACGTCGGCTCCCCCTCGGTGCATCCATGTCGATGCGGCTCGGGCGCATCGTCGCGAAAGTGGATGACGGTTCGGCGAAGATGCAGCGGGCGTCACGCCGCGTCGGAGCAGGCGGCGGAGCTCGATCCCGCGCCCCCGCCTGCGGCGGTTCGGGAATCAGCGGCGGCTGCCACCGATGAGACTCGCGGCGGCGAGACCGATGCCGGCGACCACGGCGGCGGTGGTGAGCGGGTGGAGCGCGCCGCGCGTGTAGAGGCTACGCCGCATCACGTAGCCCGGATGGCTTCCGGCGGTACGGCCGCCGACGCCCGCCCGGTAGAGCGATCCCTCGGGACGGCGGGGCGGCTCGTCGCGCTGCTGCAGGCCGGCCATGCTGCTTCCGACCGTGTCGAACACCCGCGGCGCCACGGCCTGAGCCGCGCTCATGATCCGCCCGCCGCCGCCGATATAGATGTCGCGGCGCGGATGCACGGCCGCGTGGACAATCGCCTCGGCGACCTCCTCCGTGCGGTAGACCGGCGGGGGCAGCTTCGGCTCACGGTCGGTGTAGTTGCGGGCGTGCGCCGGGAAGGGCGTATCGATCGCCGCCGGCTTGATCAGCGTAACCGCGACCGGCGCCCCCTCCTCCTTCAGCTCGATGCGCAGGGAGTCGGTGAAGCCTTTGATGGCGTGCTTGCTGGCGCTGTACATGCCCTGGAGCGGGAACGCGACGTCGGAGGCGACGCTGCCGAGATTGATCAGCGTGCCGCCGCTCGCCTTGAGGTGCGGCAGCGCCACCAGCGAGCCGTAGACGACACCCCAGAAATTCACGTCGAACAGGCGCCGGTGATCACCGTCCTCGACCTCTTCGAGCCGTCCGATGATCGAGAGCCCGGCATCGTTCACCCAGGTGTCGATGCGGCCGTAGCAGTCGATCGCAGCGCGGGCCAGGGCTTCGACCTGCGCGCGTTCCGAGACATCGGTGACGACGTCGAGCGCCTCGCCGCCCTGCCGTTCGATCTCCGCCCGGATCTCGGCCAGCGCCTCCCGGTTGCGGGCGGCGAGCACGACCCGGGCACCACGCGCCGCAGCCATGCGCGCGGTCGCGAGCCCGATGCCGCTGGAGGCGCCGGTGATGACGATGACCTGCCGGTCCAGCGGCTTCTTGGCAGCGCTCGGCATGCACGTCTCCTGTGATCACGGGATGATCGGGAGCCCTACACGCAGGCCTTATCCCGAAGGTTGTCAGCCGGTGAACCCGGCCGCGAACGGCTCAGTTTCCCCGGTTTCAGGAGAGCGGTGCCGGATCGCCGTCGGTCGGCCGCGAAGTAAGCGCCGAAGTCAGCGCCAAGCGTCCAGGATCTCCGCGGTCGGCGCCGTCTCGATCTGCTCGCCGAATCGGCTCTGATAGAGGAACATCATCGCGTCGTAGGTCTGGTCGGCCGACGAGCAGACCGCGTCGCAAGCGACGATGACGCGGTAGCCGCGATCGACCGCGCCGAGGATGGTAGCGAGCACGCAGACATCGGTCTCGCCCCCTGTCACCACGAGGGTGTCGATGGCCTCCGCCTCCAGCATCCGCTCCAGATCGGGCTTCATCCACGGCGAGTAGACGAGCTTATCGACGACCTTGGCCGGCGGCGCGAACCGGATCAGGCTCGGCACCAGCTCGACCATCTCAGGCCCGAGCGCGTCGAGGGTCATCTTCGGCCAGTGCTCGTAGTAGCGCTGCCACGCCCCCCGCCCCTCCTCGGCCGAACGGATCGGCACGAAGCGGGTGAACACCGTCCGCTCCGGACGGGCGGCGGTAAGACGCTCGATGTTGGGCAGGATGCGGGCGAGCCAAGGCGTGTGCCAGTCGGTCTCCTCGGCAAACATCCGCTGCGCGTCGACGCAGAGATGCGCAGCCCGTGAGCCGAGTTCACCGAATTTCAGGCCGTCCTTGCCCGCCATCTCGCCCGCCATGACTCGCTCCAAACCTTTCTTTTTCAATCTCTCGGGCTCAGTTCGGGTGGAAGACGACCTTCACGCAGCCGTCCTTCTTGTCGCGGAAGGTCTTGTACAGATCGGGCCCGTCCGCGAGGTCGGTAGAGCGGTGGGTGATCAGCGAGGCGGTGTCGAACTTGCCCTGCTGGATCAGCTTGGTCAGCGGTTCGAGGTAGCGCTTCACGTGGGTCTGACCGCTCTTCATGGTCAGGCCCTTCTGCACGATCGCGCCCATGTTGAGCGGGATCGGTCCACCGTAGACGCCGGGCACAGAGACGATGCCGCAGGGCCGCACCGCGCGGATCGCCTCCATCAGCGCGTAGGGCCGCTCGGTCGAGGTCAGCTTCTCCTGCAGCGTCGAGATCAGGCTGGAGACGCCGTGGCCGGCGCTCGCTTCCATGCCGACGCAGTCGATCACACCATCGGCCCCCTCGCCCCGGCTGATCTCCTTGATCCGCTCGAACACGTCCTCCTTGGCGAAGTCGATGATATCGGTCGCGCCGTACTTCCGGGCGAGCGCCAGGCGCTCGGGCACGGTGTCGATCGCAATGATCCGCTCGGCGCCCATGATCTGGGCCGACTGGATCGCGAACAGCCCGACGGGCCCCGCGCCCCACACAGCGATGATCTCGCCGCCCTTGATCTCGCAATGCTCGGCGCCCTGCCAGCCGGTCGGCAGGATGTCGGTGAGGAACAGGACGGATTCGTCGTCCATGCCGTCGGGCACCTTCATCGGTGCCACGTCGGCCATCGGCACGCGCACGTATTCGGCCTGTCCGCCCCAGTAGCCACCGGTGATGTGCGAGTAGCCGAACAGGCCGGCGGTGGTGAAGCCGAACTGCGCCGCCGCCATCTCGGCATTGCGGTTCGAGCGCTGGCAGACCGACCAGTTGCCGAGCTTGCACTGGCGGCACTCGCCGCAATTGATGTTGAAGGGGACGACGATGCGGTCGCCTGGTCTGAACTTGGTGAAGCCCGGCGCAGTCTCGACAACCTCGCCCATGAATTCGTGGCCGAGCACGTCGCCCGATTTCATGGTCGGCATCTGACCGTCCATCAGGTGGAGGTCGGAGCCGCAGATCGCGCAGGACGTGACCTTGATGATGACGTCGCGGGAATCCTCGATCGTCGGATCCGGCACGGTGTCGCAGCGGATGTCGCCCTTGCCGTGCCAGCACAGTGCCTTCATGAGACGTCCTCGAGGTTCGACCGGTGATGCCGTCCGGGCATCGCCGCAGGAAACCTCATGCGCGTACGGCCAAGTTCCTCGCTGAACGTCCGACGCTACAATTTGACCCCGAGCCAGCGGTTCACGCGGGTCACGAGCCAGACGGTCGCGAGGGCCACGCACACGCCCCAGCCAACTTCCACGACCCGCGAACCCGCCATCCGCTCCACCGGCCCGAGATGGGGCACGAGGAGGATGATCGTAGCGGTGATGCCGGCGAGCCGGCAGGCGCTCGCCACATTGACGAGCCAGCAGACGAGGATCGCCAGCACCACCCCCACGGCGTAGGTCGGAACCGACGGCCCGAGGGTAAGATACGCAGCAAGCCCGATCAGGCCGCCGATCGCCGCGCCGGTGAACTGGTCCCGGGCAGTCGAGCGGGTCGCGCCGAGCTCGGTCTGGGCGACCGCCACCGCGGTGATCGCTGCCCAGAATCCCTCCTGCAGGCCGAACATCTGGGTCGGCAGGTAGGCGGCGACCGCCGCGACCGACGACATGATCCCGTGCGCGAGGCCGCCGGTGAGACGGCGGCGCAGCGGCAGGCGCTTGTGCAGCCGCGCGGCCTGATCCCGCAGCCAGCGGATGCGGCTGGTGTCGCGGTCGGCCCGGCGCGTCTCGGCAGCGCTCTCCTGCCGCGCACCGTCCGGGGCGGCCCGCTCTCGTCCCATCTCAGTCTCCTCGTGAGGCGAAGCGCTGTCGGCCGGCATCCGTTCGTTCTTCCCTCTTCCCCCTTGGATCGGTCCGCGACGCGCGACCATGACGGCAGGACGCCGCCGCGAGACGCCACCACAGCTCCCCTGTCATGCATCGAAACGCGGAGCGAGGCCGATAGGGCCGGTCAAATCTGTGTCGAACCCCACCCGTGCGGCGGGGTTGTCCGGGCATCCTCCTCCATCCCACGGCACCGGAGCCCGGCCCATGGAAGCTTTTCCCAAGCCCCCTTTCCCCGATCAGCCGCAGCCAATGCCCGGCTCGACCCGCGCCATGGACCCGCTGCCGGATCACGGCGAGACGAGCTACAAGGGATCGGGGCGCCTAGAGGGCAAGAAGGCGATCATCACCGGCGGGGATTCCGGCATCGGCCGCGCGGTGGCGCTCGCCTTCGCCCGCGAGGGTGCGGACGTGCTGATCTCCTATCTCGACGAGGAGGAGGACGCCGCCGAGACGCGCCGCCTGATCGAGGAGGCGGGGCGCAAGGCGGTTCTGGTGCCGGGCAATATCGGCGAGGCCGCCCATTGCCGGCGCATCGTCGAGCGGGCGGTGGAGGCCTTCGGGCGGATCGACGTGCTCGTCAACAACGCCGCGCACCAAGCGACCTTCGACGCCCCGGAAGAGATCTCCGACGAGGAGTGGGAGAAGACCTTCCAGGTGAACATCCACGCGATGTTCTACCTGACCAAGGCGGCGCTCCCGCACATGGGCGAGGGCGCGGCCATCATCAACACCACCTCGGTCAACGCCGACACGCCGAGCCCGCAACTGCTGGCCTACGCCACCACGAAGGGCGCGATCCAGAACTATACCGGCGGCCTCGCGCAGATGCTGGCCGAGCGGGGCATCCGGGTGAACTGCGTCGCGCCGGGCCCGATCTGGACCCCGCTGATCCCCTCGACCATGCCGGCGGAGAAGGTGACGCAGTTCGGCTCGCAGGTGCCGATGAAGCGGCCGGGCCAGCCGAAAGAACTCGCGCCGATCTACGTGATGCTGGCCTCCGACGAGTCGAGCTACGTCTCCGGCGCCACGGTGGCGGTGACCGGCGGCAAGCCGATCCTCTGAGTCCTTGGTGTTCGTCCTTTGCATCCGGCCGGGTCGCCGGGTGCCTTCCGCCGGGAGCCCGCCTTGAAGAACCTGCACGGAGCCGTCGTCGTCATCGCCGGCGCATCGAGCGGCATTGGCCGTGCCGCGGCACTGGCCTTCGCGCGGGAAGGCGCGCACGTCGTCGTCGCGGCCCGGCGCCGGGAGCTGCTCGACCGGCTCGCGGAGGCGTGCAGCCGGATCGGTCCGGCGGCGCTCGCCGTGCCCACCGACGTCACCGATCCGGAGGCGGTCGAAGCCCTGGCCTGCGCGGCAGAGGATCGCTTCGGCCGGATCGATGCCTGGATCAACAATGCCGGCACCGGCGTGTTCGGCCCGTTCCAGGACGCGCCGCTCGACCTACATCGCCGCACCGTCGAGGTGAACCTGTTCGGCGCTATGCACGGCGCCTACGCCGTCCTGCCCCGCTTCCTCGAACGGGGGCGGGGCATCCTCGTCAACATGGTGTCGCTCGGCGGCTGGGCGCCGGCCCCGTTCGCCGCCGCCTACACCGCGAGCAAGTTCGGCCTGCGCGGCTTCTCGGCGAGCCTGCGCCAGGAACTGCGGCGCCACGCCCATATCCATGTCTGCGCGGTGTTTCCGGCCATGGTCGACACGCCGGGCTTCGTGCACGGCGCCAACGTCTCCGGCCGCACCCTCGACCCCGGCCCGATGCTCTACGCGTCCGAGGAGGTGGCCGAGACCCTCGTCCACGTCGTGCGCCATCCGCGCGACGAGATCGCGGTGGGCTGGCCCGCCCGCGCCGCTCAAGTGGCCTACGCCCTCGCGCCCGGCCCGACCGAGCACCTGATGGGCCTTGCCCTCAACCGGACTCTCGAGCGTGCCCGCCCCGCTCCGAAGACCTACGGAGCCCTGCGCAGGCCGGTCCAAGACGGCACGGGGTCGGATGGCGGCTGGCTCGAACGCAAACGCCTTCCCTCGGCCTCGACCTTGAGCGGAATCGGCGTGGCCGTCCTCGGTGCCGGCGTTGCCTTGGCCGTCGGCAGCCGGCTCGGTGGTCGGTCCGGCCGAGCGAAACGGTGAACGCGAAGGCTGCCGAGAAAACCCCCGGTTAAGCCTGAAGCCCTATCACCGGCCCATCGAGCCTGGTGATGAAAGGAGCGCCGATGACCAGGGACCAACTCGCGACCGAACTGAAGCGCATGGCCTCCTCGCAGGTCAGCGACATCGAGCGCGCGGTCAAGGCGGGCCACAAGACCATCGCCCTGAACGAACTGGCCGACCTCGACCGGCAGCTCAAGGCACTGGCCGCTGCACTGAAGGCCAAGCCCGTCGTCCGGGCCTGACCCCGCTTCGCTTTTAACGGACCATCGAATCGATCGGACGGCCACGGCCCCCGCCCTCGGGCGGAGGTCGCGCCCGATCCCGCGCCCGCCTCAGCGATCGCGGCTGAGCAGCACCAGCCAGCCGATGCCGAGCATCGCGACCGTCATGCCGATGATGACGAAGGCCGGCGTGCCGAGGTCGATCAGCCGCGGGGCGAGCTGCGTGGCGAACGCCGCCACGACGAGGCCGACGGCGACCCGCGCCGCGCCGCGCTCGATGCCGCGCACGAGCTTGTCCATCCCCTTCAGCTCGATCTCGACGGTGACGCGCCCCTGCTTGAGCCGCACCAGCATGAGGTGGATCAGCGTCGGCAGTTCGGAGGCCGCGCCGTAGAGTCCGCTCCCGAGCGACTCCGCCTTGCGCATCAGCCCGCGAAGCGAAAATTGCGAACGCATGCTCGCCCGCACGGTCGGGCCGGCAGCGGCGAACAGGTCGAAACCGGGATCGAGCTGGCGCATCACGCCATCGGCGGTGACGAGTCCCTTGAACAGGATCGCGAGATCGGTCGGCATCGCGAGGTCGTTCTCGCGGGCCATGGTCATGAAGTCGGTGAGCACGAGCCCGAGATTGAGCGGGATCGAGGAATGGGCCTGGACGAAGTTCTGGGCCGATTGCTCCAGCTTGCTCAGATCCGGGTTTGACGTGCCGGTCCAGTCGAGGAGCGTGGCCATCAGGCCATCGACATCCTGTTTGAGCATGGCGCCGATCAGCACCAGAAGCTGCTGGCGCCGCTTCTGCGACAGCCGGCCGACGATGCCGAAATCGATGAAGCCGATCCGGTTGTCGGGCAGGATCAGCAGGTTGCCGGGATGCGGGTCGGCATGGAACACGCCCTCGATCAGCGCCATGCGCAGGAAGGCGTCGCAGCCCTTCTGGGCCAGCGCCTTCTTGTCCGCTCCCATCGCCCGCAGCGCGGCGGCGTCGTTGGGCGAGACGCCGTGGATGAACTCTTGGACGAGCACCCGCTCGGAACACCACTCCCAGAAAATCTTCGGGATGACGATGTCGTCGCGCCCGGCGAAGATTTCGGCGATCATCTCGCAGTTGCGGGCCTCGTTGAGCAAGTCGAGCTCACCGTTGAGGCCGTTGGCGAGGTGGCGCATCTGCTCCTGAGGCTGATAGCGGGCCATCTCCGGCCACTCCGCCTCGACGATGCGGGCGCCGTGCGCCATCAGTCGCAGGTCCGCCTCGATGATCTTGCGCAG
>NZ_CP088248.1 GCF_021117295.1 Methylorubrum sp. B1-46
ATCTTTTTGTGATCGACGCTCGTGAACCACTCACGCCAGAGATAGCCCCATTGGCCGTACCAAGTGACGGCGCCAACGAGAGCCAAGCCGCCCAGCGCAACAGCTGCAAAGGTCACGAGCAGGATCGGCTCATGATAGGGGATAGCTTCGAGCGTCAGGCGCCCGAAGACAAGCTGCTGGAGATCGATGTTCGAGAACATGGGAATGCCCGTATCGGTCGATGCTAGCGGCCCTGGGGGGGCGCAGTGTTGAGCTGGGCCGGCGCAGGTGTCCGGTCGGCGCCCGGCAGGGCGTTGCCCTGGCCCTGATCAGGCTCGGTTTTTGGCTTGTTGACCCCGTCCCGGCTCAGGGTCTGGTCGCGGGGATCCATGCCTTCCGGCTGGACTGAGCCTTGCGGCGGACGACCCGAGGCCGGGAAGGTGGCGCCCGAAGGCTCGGTGCCGGACTCCAGGCGACGGTTGTCGTAGTCGAGCCGCTTGCGGTTCTCTTCGCTGGCTCGCCCCCCACCTCCAGCTCGGTCGATCTGGTGCATCTCGGTGACGCACATCAGGCCGGGTTCGGGGCACATGCCAAGGATGACGTCATAGATGCCGGCCTGCACGCTGCTGAAGAACCGAACCGGATCAGCCTCGCTCGGCTTCTCAAGCGCCAGGTAAGCCTCGCGGTTGAGGTTTGTGCCGGACGCTTTGGCCTTCGCAACCCACTCGTCGAAGCCTGCGGCCGGCAGGCTGCGGAAGCCGAAGTTCATCCGGGAGAACCCGGGTCCGCTGTAGTGAGCCGATAGCCCCCGAAACGTTCCTTCCTTGTTCATGACAGCGTGGAGCTTCGTCTCCATGCCGGGCATGGCGTAGATCATACCGGCGAGCGCTGGGACGTAGAACGTGTTCCAGACAGAGGACGACGTGATCCTGAACGTGATCGGCCGGTCGACCGGCGCCGCCATCTCGTTGACGCTTGCAACCCCGTACTCGGGGTAGATGAACAGCCATTTCCAATCGAGGGCGACGACCTGCACCTCGAGTGGCTTGGTGTCGGCCGGGATCGGGCGGTTAGGGCCGAGGCGCGACAACGGCTTGAATGGGTCGAGTGTGTGTGTGGAGATCCAGGTGATCGCGCCGAGTGCCATGATGATCAACAGCGGCACCGTCCAGATCACAACCTCGAGCTGGGTCGAGTGGTGCCAATCCGGATCGTAGGTCGCGTCTGGGTTCGAGGCACGATACCGGCGCGCGAAGATGAAGGTGAGCGCAATCACCGGCACAATCACCAGCAGCATGAGCGCGGTGGACACGATAATGAGGTTGCGCTGCTGTGTTGCGATGTCCCCGGACGGGTTCATGACAACCATGTTGCACCCGGCCAGCAGACTAGAGGCGGCTAGCACGGCTAGGCTTCGCAGCATGCTGCTCACCCGCGGGCCTTGCGAGCGGCGGAGAGCAAAGGAAGGGCGAGACGGTGAGACCATGGGGCTTGCTTCATCATCTCTCGCCGGCGCGCGGGCTGGACGCGGCCGGATGGCGCGAGGGTGACCAGGGAGCACGGTTCAGACCTGCCGGATTTCTGAGCGCGAGCTGCCAAGCGCCAGCAAGGTCGTGATTGCACCGGACAGCAGGTACAGACCCACGCAGGCGAGGCCGTAGCGGGCTGACAGAAACAGCACGATCAGGGGAGCGAACCCCGCTCCCAGCAGCCAAGCCAGGTCGCTTGTGAGAGCCGCTCCGGTGTAGCGGAAGCGCTGTTCAAGCCGGGACGTGACCGCTCCGGAGGACTGGCCGTAGGACAGCCCAAGCAGGGCAAAACCCGCGTTGACATAGATCGTCTGCCCAATCGCGTTCTCTTCGACGAGCAGCGGCGCGATGATGCTGCCGAGAGCGAAGACCGCGATCAGGCCTGCCGTGATCATCAGCAGCATGCGGCGACCGATCTGATCGGCGATGAGCCCAGAGGCCATGACCGCACCCGCGCAGATAAAGGCGCCCGAGCACTGGATCATGAGAAACTCGCCCGGCGAGCGCTCTGTGAAGAGGTTGATCCAGCTGATCGGGAACACGGTCACGAGATGAAACAGGGCAAAGCTCGCCAGCGGTATCAGCGCGCCGATGAGAAGCTCTCGTGAGTGGTTGCGGATCAGCGGGATGATGGGCGAAGGCTCAAGCCGCCGCTGCTCAAGGAGGCGGGAAAACTCGTCCGTCGCAACGAGCCGCAGGCGTGAGAACAAAGCCACAACATTGACGGCAAAGGCGCAGAAGAAGGGGTAACGCCAGCCCCAATCCAAAAACTCGCCATCTGTCAGGTTGAGCAGGAGGTATGAGAACATGACGGCGGCCACGATGAAGCCGAACGGCGCACCGAGCTGAGGGATAGCTGCATAGAAGCCGCGTCGTTCGATGGGCGCATTCAGCGCTAGCAGCGAGGCAAGGCCGTCCCAGGCGCCACCCAGCGCCAGGCCCTGCCCAATCCGCAGTCCAGCCAAGAGGTAAAGCGACCAAACCCCGATCTGCGCGTAGCCGGGCAGGAAGGAGATCGCCATCGTAGAAAAGCCGAGCAGAAACAGCGCCGTGGTTAGCTTTACGCCCCGGCCATGCCGACGATCGATGGCTGTGAAGACGGCTGTTCCAAGGGGCCTCGCGATGAAGGCGAGCGCGAAAATCGCGAAGGAATAAAGCGTTGCGGTCAGGGGCTCCAAAAAAGGCAGGAACACCTTTGGAAACACCACCACAGATGCAATCGCGAACACAAAGAAATCGAAATACTCTGCCGTCCGGCCGATAATCACGCCGATCGCAATCTCACTAGGTGCGACCTTGTGATCAGTGTTCGCTAAACGGGCGTCGCGCTCCAGCGGATTGGAGGATGGATAAGGCCCTTCAACGTGATCGATCGCCATCCGAAGTGTAGCCTGGGATAAGGGTTTCTTAGGGAATTTCGTCCAGAAACTGATTGCGCGCATAGGAGCGCACAGTGGCGTTCGCAGACGTGATGGAGCGGATGTCTATCCTTCGGCCTGATCTGCTCTTGCTGATGTTCGGCCTGCTTGGTGCGCTATCTTGCCGAGCGTGAACAGATGGCCGCCGTATCAACGGTAGTGTTCTGATGCAGCAAGCATGGTGATCCCCCTTAATCTGGCACCATGATCCTGCGAGCCAATGCGCGCATTGATCTGAGTCAAACGGGGCGGAAAACCTGCTGTTAGAGCAGCAGTTTCGGGGCAGCCAACCGCAAGCCGGCAGCGCGGCAGGCCTGCTCACCCACCTCATGCTGCCTTGCCAGTGCGGCGTAGCGCTTCTTCACAAAGATTGTTTTTTGGCTACCCGCCTTCGCTGATCGCCAGAAGACCCGGTCGATCCTGGAGAGTGACCGATCTTGCCGTCTTGTAGTCGATGAGCCCCTTCCGGCGCAGCCTTGTGAAGACACGGCTCACGGTCTCGATGGTCAGACCAAGATAGTCGGCGATGTCAGAGCGCGTCATCGGCAGCTCGAGATCCTTGCTAGAGCCCCCCAGCCGTTGAGATGCTTCCGCTCGCGCCAGGAGGAAGCGGGCAACCCGCTCGTCCGCCGTCAGACGGCCAAGCAGAGTCATGTGCTCCTGACCAGCTGCAACCTCGTCAGATGCTACAGCGAGGAGACGACGCTCGAGCTTTGGATAGGTCTCCAGGAGGACGCGGAACTTGCCGCGCTCAAACCGGCACAGCCGAACGTTCGTAAGGGCTTCGGCACTGCAGGGCACGGCATCAGGGCGGCCAAAACCGATGAAATCGCCCACCGTCAGGAACCCAATGACCGCGCGACGACCATCAGCCAGGAGCTTGAACAGTTTCACCGACCCCGAGATGATGTTGAACAGGTACTCCGGTGAAGCACCCTCGTTCCGGAAGACCTCACCTGGCGCGAGCTCGACCACCGTGGTTGCCCGGGCCAGTTCGCTGAGCTGATCCTCCTCGATTGCGTTGCAGATGCTGACTGCACGAGCTTCGCAGAGCCCACAGCGCTCAACGCCACACCCCTGACCGCGCTCGATGCGAGCGCACGGTTCGGCTTTTGTGCCAGGAGGAACGGTGGTCACAGTCGTGTTCCTGATGAGACGGTGAAGGCTGAAGGGCGACCCATAGCCTTCCTGGATGTTTCCAAGCCCAACGGTAATCTGCGTTTCTGCGTTCAAGAAGGCTCGGTTTATGCACGCAACCGCCGAGCTAGCGTGCCTGCCTCCAGCAAGACGTGTGCGCCTCGGTTGAGAGCGAGCGGTCAAGAAGCCGCTGAGTCTACGCCGTCAGTCGGTTCGGGCCGGAAAACCGCCTTGTGATCAGCCTTGCACACATTAGGCTGCGCAAGGATCGCCTGCAGCCTGTCGCTTTCATGCACGGGGAGGCAAGTACAATTCTAACCAGCGTGCCCTTCCGCAAATGCCAGGCTCGGGTGCCGCGCGCGAGATTTCGCCACGAGACATTCCGTTCTGACTTGGGTAAGTAGGGCGGAGTCAGACATCGAGATACCAGGGGTAATCATCTTGGAGAGCAATACGATCGGCGCCCTCTCTCGTGAGGATCTGCTCGAGCGCGCCGCCGAAATCGTCACCTCATATGTCGCCAACAATCGAGTTCCCGCAGCCGAGTTGCCCGGACTCATCCCAGCAGTCTATGCCAAACTTGCATCTCTAAGCATCACAGGCTCGGCATCTGCAGCCGAAGCCGATGTTAAGCAGGCGACCGCGGCGCAAATCCGCAAGTCGATCACGCCAGATGCCTTGATCTCGTTCATCGATGGCAAGCCCTACAAGACGCTGAAGCGGCACCTTGGAGTGCATGGCCTCGATCCTTTCTCCTACCGTGAGCGCTATGGCCTTCCCTCGGACTACCCGATGACTGCTCCTGGTTATTCAACCATGCGATCTGCGCTGGCGAAAGAACTGGGTCTAGGTCGTACCGGCGGACGAGCGGAGAGGCAGGCAGCTGAGTAGCGAATTCGACTTGATCATAGGCTACGAGCTTGTCGTGTAGAGCGTACCGAACTTCCAGCTCTCGCGTTTCAGAAGGTACGAGGTTGGGCTTCTGAAACGTGAGGGTGGGGACCAATGGCACGCAGCTGTTGCGAAGTGCTACGATCCCGTTCAGAGGCCATCTCGTCCAGTTGCAGGTAATTTGCCTTGAACTCAGCGATTTCCGCAAGGCGTGGCAAGTCAAGGATTGTAAAATGTCTACCTTTACGCTCAATAAGGCCCGCACGCCTGAGTGTACCTAAGGAGCGATTGACGTGTACCGGTGTTATGCCGGCAGTGTCCGCCAGATCAACCTGCGTAATTGGCAGCAGGAACGTCTGGTCCTTGGTCAGCCCGACCGCGCGCAATCGCACGTACAGCTCGCAGAAAAGATGGGCGAGGCGCTCTACGGCTGAGCGGCAGCCGATGTTTACAAGCCACGCACGTAAAGTCGCCTCATTGACGCGCGCTGCTGTTTGTAGCGCCTGCATCACGGCGGGCCGCCGCTGGAGATCTGCGACTATCCAAGGAGCAACCCACACGGCCCGGCATGTGGAAAGAGTGCCAATAGCATAATCCATTCTGTCGAGCCGCGACGTGGCGAGGTCACAGACATCGCCCGGTAAAAGGTAGGCGAGGATCTGACGCGTTCCATTCTCCCGCAACTTGTATTGACAGGCAAAGCCTTGTCCAATCACAAGCATGCCTTGTGGCCGGTCGCCCTCGCAGATGAGATCTTTACCTGCCGGGAAGAACTGTCCTGCGGTCTCGATCGCGGTGAGCGCAACCCTATCAGTTACCTGTAAAGGCGCAAAAGCCTCAAGCTTGCGTACGAGCGGCCCGTGCGCTCCCTGTCGCAGCAACTGCATTTCGCGTCCTCCCTGCCCTTTAGGGACCGCGACCACGCGTACCAATTGAGCAGCACTAACATAGGCGTAGGTTGTGACCTTCAAGCCGCTACGCCGCTTATCAACCTTTAAATTACAAGCGACGGAATCTGTTAGGGTAAGCCTTTCCTCCTCGGTTCGCGATGGAAGGCAATTCGAGCAGTTCCTTAGCCGTAGTGGAACAGTGCACAATCGAATCAGATAGGTTAACGACAACATTCGAAGTAAATGGCAGCGTGGCTATCTGGTTGTATGAGGCTGCCTATGCTCTTCCACATTGATGTCGCAGATGGTGATATTATCACACGCGACGATGATGGTCTTGAGTTCTTCGATCTGAATGAGGCCTGTGCGGCTGCTGTGTCGCTATTGCCCGAGATCGCGCGTGAAGCGCTGCATGGTCCTCGTCGCCGAGCTGCGATGATGCAGGCGCAGGAGCGGTATATCGCAGCGCTGGTCCGCGACGAGGCTGGCCATGTCCTGTTCCGCACACGGCTGAGGCTCGACATGGAGTGGCCGAAAAAACCTGAACTATGAGGCTTTTGTTCGAGATCAATAATTCGATCCAGACCGCTGCCGTATGCCTCGCCGCAGACATGGGATAAATGTTTCCGGTCGATGTTATAGAGCTCGTACCAATGTCACAGGACGAACGTCCGATCACACCAGCTGAAATCCGGCAGCGCGCCTATGAGCTATGGGAGCGCAACCATCGTCCGGATGGTTTTGAAATCGAGTTCTGGCTCTTGGCTGAGCGCGAGTTGCGTGCCGAGCGTGGAGCCCAACGGCGCGATCAGGCCATGTCCCAAGATCTTGAAGTGTTCGAGATAGGCTAAATTGCCGCTGTCGGATCGTCCGTTTCGACCTGTAGTCCAGACGTTCATCTCATAACCGCTAAACTGCCGCTACTCACCCCATGAGGTCCTATATTTGTGCAATCATGTATGTATGAAAAACAACCGTTTTCCAACCACTGTATTGGCACATAGGCTGAGAAACACGGTTCCGAGTACGCAGGCCTTCTGCCATCAAGCCGCGTAGATATCCTTAGAGTAAGCGCGATGCTCCGCCACAGCTCCACGGCCGCGCCGGCGTCAGCGCGGCCGTGGAGCTGGGACTTGGATCGTAACCATCTGGCCGCGGATGGGGTCGAAGACGGTGATGGTCATCGTATGGGCTCCGCATCTGCGTGGGGGTGATCGTCCGGCTAACGCGTCTTAGCGTAACGGTTTCCGCGTCCTGTTCGGATGTGGTTGGCCCTTCGTTAAGTTTGACGGATCGGGTAGGTGGCGGCGCCGGCCCTCGGTCCTGGGATTGCCGGGGGAGAGGTCGGCGCCGCCTTGCCGGATTACTCAGCGTCCGCGTCGTCAGCGTCCAGGATCGTCTCCAGATCACCCGTGAGCGCGTCGAGCTGATCCGCGGTCGCCCGGATCTTGAACTTCGTCCCGTCCTCTGCCTCCACGGCGATCTCGATGTGGTCCTCAACCTTTGCGGCGAGGGCTTGCTTGAGGGTGTAGGTGGTCACGTCTGGGTATCGGCGTGGAAAAAGGGGTCTGGCGCACTCCTGATGCAGCCGGCGTCACCCAACGCCGATCAGCCGCGCTTCGAGCAGATCGAGCTTGGCCCGACCGAACATCTGTCGCTTCACGAGCTTGAGGCGAGTGATCTGCCCCTCGGTCTGGCCATTCGACCAGGGCTCGGCCAGCGCCGCGGCGACAGCCTTTCTGTCTCGCGACAGGCCGTTCGCGAAGGACGCGAGGAGGCTGCGAGCCGCCGTGTCGATCCAGGTGTCGAGGTCGTGTGTTCTCCGCTCGCGGATCATGGCCTGGAAGCCGGCCAGGAGAGAGCGCGCCTCGTCGAGCGCCGGTACCGCTGCCTCGATCGTCGTCACCGTCACGGCCTCGGCCTTGCTCAGGCCATCCCGCCCGGTCGTCATCAGTCGCGCGAGGAGGCGTGCAGAGGGTACCTTGCCGGGAGCACCCGCGGGGGACTGCTCATGGCGCCGACGGCGGGTCGCCCACTCTCCAACGACGCGGAGGCTGCCGGTGAACCCGCCGGCGCGCAGGCGTCGCCAGAGTTCGGCACCGTTGCGGCAGCCGGCCGCCCACTCGTCGTCGAGCCGGGGCAGGTAGGACTCCAGGCTGCTCTGGCGCGCCCGGAACACGTCACCGGTCAGGCCGCGCAACACGTGGCGCACGAGCCTGCGGCTGTGGCCGGTCGTGCAGACGATCTGCCGGATCGGCATGCCCTGTCGCGACAGCGTCAGTATCGCCTCGGCAGTCGCCGTGCGCCGACGGTAGCCCTCGTATTGCAGGCGCTCGGCGCAGGTCAGCCGATTGGGGTCGATCGTGGCGGCGCCCACCGCGACTCGGATGGCGTTCATCGACTTGCGCACGGCATCGAGGAAGGCGGCGCTGGCGTTCTCCATCAGATGCCAGCGGTCGGCGACCTGGATCGTCGTGGGCAACGCCCGCGCCGCGGCCTCGCCGTAGCCGCCGCCGCGGTCACGGGCGAGGACGGCGATCTCGGGATGGGCGGTGAGCCATGCCTCGACGGTGCCGCTCTCGCGATCCGGCAGGAGGGCGACGACGCGCCGCCGCTCCAGGTCGCAGATCAGCGTGCCGTAGCGTTGCCCACGGCGGAAGGCCCAATCGTCGATGCCGATCACGGTCAGGGTCTCGGCCGGCCTCTGGGCGCGGCGGCGCACGGTTCGCAGCATCGTGTCCCGGCTCGCCGGCACCATCAGTCGGCGGGCGAAGCTCTCCGCCGGCCTGCCACCGAGTGCGAGGCCGAGATGATGGACGATGGTCTCCAGCCGTCCTGTTCGTCGGGCGTAGGCGGCGGCGAGGTCCGGTTCGAGCCGCTCGGCGAAGACCTTCGTCCGGCATTCCGTTCCGACGCACCGGAAGCGGCGGACGCTGATCGTGATGACGACGCGTCGGCCAGCGACCGGCAGATCCGATAGGGTGCGGATGTACCGGCTGTGCACACGGGACGAGATCCCGTCACACCTCGGACATCGGGCCGACGCGGCGGTCGGCCGAGCGGTGATGGTCAGACCCGCCCCCACCTCGATGTGATCGACGACAAGGCCGGGCGGAACGACAGAACCGAGATGAAGGCTGCGGGGCATGGCCGGATCTCCGACGGCTGAAGCCGAGATCCATCAACCCGCCTGCACCGAAAGTGAGTCAGAGCCGAAAAAGGACCCGGCTGAGGGGCTGATCGGCGTCCAATAGGGACCCACCCCGCCCCCGTGCATCTCTTGCTCTCTACCGCTCACGGTCAGGGAGCCAGCCGGGGATGTTGATCGTGGAGACCATCGCCAAGATCCGGCGCCTGTTTCGCGAGCACCGGAGCATCCGGGAGATCTCGCGCGAGCTGCGCCTGTCCCGCAAGGTCGTGCGCAAGGCGCTGCGCTCAGACAAGACCGCTTTCGCCTACAAGCGTCAGCACCAGCCCCGGCCGCAACTGGACGGGCACATCGCGCGCCTCGACGCCTTGCTGGCCGAGGAGCTAGCCAAGCCCAAGCGCGAGCGTCTCAGTCTCACGCGCCTGTTCGAGGGGCTGCGGGTGGAGGGCTATGCCGGCGGCTACGACGCGGTGCGCCGCTACGCGCAACGCTGGTTCGCGGAGCATACCGCCACCGCTGCGGGCGTATTCGTGCCACTCGCCTTCGCCCCGGGTGAGGCCTACCAGTTCGACTGGAGCCACGAGACCGTTCGGCTCGCCGGTGTCACCACGCAGGTCAAGGTCGCTCATATCAGGCTCTGCCACAGCCGGCTCTTCCTGCTGCGAGCCTATCCGCGCGAGACGCAGGAGATGGTCTTCGACGCTCACGAGCACGCCTTCCGGTTCTTCGGCGGCTCCTGCCGACGCGGCATCTACGACAACATGCGCACGGCCGTCTCGGCGATCTTCGTAGGACGCCAGCGCACCTTCAACCGCCGCTTCCTGCAGCTCTGCTCGCATCACCTCGTCGAGCCCACCGCCTGCAATCCCAGCGCGGGCTGGGAGAAGGGGCAGGTCGAGAACCAGGTGCGCACAGCGCGCAACCGCTTCTTCAAGCCGGTCCTGCGCTTCGAGACGCTGGCCGACCTCAATCACTGGCTGGAGGAGCAGTGCCGGCTTTGGGCAGGCACCGCGGCGCATCCGGTGCAGCGCGACCGCACCGTCCAAGCCGTCTTCGAGGCCGAGGACCGGTCGGCTCTGATCCCCTACCGTGGCGCGTTCGACGGCTTCCACGAGGTCGAGGTGGTCGCCTCCAAGACCTGCCTCGTGCGCTACGACTACAACCGCTACTCGGTGGCCGCCCGCGCCGCCGGGCGACACGTGCAGCTGCGTGCCTATGCCGACCGGATTGCCGTCTTCCTCAACGGCCAGATCGTGGCCGAGCATGCGCGCTGCTTCGGCCGCTACCAGACCGTCTACGATCCCTGGCACTACCTGCCCGTGCTGGCCCGCAAACCCGGAGCCTTGCGCAATGGCGAGCCCTTCCGTGACTGGGATCTGCCCGACGGCTTGGCTCAGATCCGTGAGCGGCTGTGCGCTCATGCCGACGGCGATCGGCAGTTCGTCGCGATCCTCTCGGCCGTGCCCGAGGCAGGCCTGGAGGCGGTCGAGGCCGCATGCACCGCTGCCTTGGCCACACGCCTGTTTAGCGCCGATGCGGTGCTCAACCTACTCGCGCGCAGCCGCGAGAGCCTCCCGCCTGCACCGGTGCCGACGCCGGCAGGTCTGACGCTCGGGATCGAGCCTGCAGCCGATTGCGCACGCTACGACTGTCTGCGACCTCTGGAGGCGATCTGATGGAGCGACACACCGTCGTCGACCTGATGGTCAAGCTCAAGCTGCGCGGCATGCGCGCCGCCTACGACGAGATCATCACGCAGGCCGGCAAGCGTGGGCACGCTCCAGAGCGGGTGGTGGGGGATCTGCTGGCCGCGCAACTGGCCGACGTGGAGAGCCGGGCTACGGCCTACCGCATGGGCAACGCCAAGTTCCCAGTCCTGAAGACGCTGACCGAGTTCGACCTAATCGCCTCGCCCGTGAACGCGGCGATGGTGCGCGATCTGCACCAGGGCAACTTCCTCACCGACAGCCGGAACGCGGTGCTGATCGGCGGCACGGGCTCGGGCAAGACGCATCTGGCCATCGCGATCGGGGCGAACTGCGTGCGGGAGCGCGAGGCACGGGTGCGCTTCTTCAACACGGTCGATCTGGTCAACCAGCTGGAATCGGAAGCGCGGGCAGGCAAGGCAGGTCGGCTGGCTTCGCAACTCGCACGGATGGACCTCGTGATCCTGGACGAGCTTGGCTACCTGCCGTTCCCGCGCGCCGGTGGACAGATGCTGTTCCATTTGGTCAGCCGGCTCTACGAGCGGACCTCGGTGATCGTGACGACGAACCTGCCGTTTGGCGAGTGGCCGAGTGTGTTCGGGGACGCGAAGATGACGACGGCGTTGCTCGACCGGCTGACGCACCACTGCGACATCCTGGAGACCGGCAACGCTAGCTGGCGGCTGAAGACGCGCAGCTGAGCGTCGAAAAGCCGAGAGCCGGTCCGGCGTCAGGCTGGAGACGAGGCCGATGCCGCTCCGCTGACCCGACCGGCTGCGCGGCATTGGCCTCTGCGTCGGCACTCTGCGCGGCGGCTGGTGGGTCCTTTTTGGACGCCGATCCTGGGTCCCTTTTGGACGCCGATTGACAGTCACGTCCTTAGCCATTCGACTCTCCCGGCTTACGACGCCTATGACAGGCCGGATGAGAAGTGTGCTCAGGCGAAGTCGTTCCCCGGCCCAACCGCGCCCGCTGCATCGCGCTCTGCTGGCTCACTAAGGCAGGAAGCCATCCCAAACCGGTCGCTCCTGAACGTAACGGAGAGCTGCTGGCCGCTAGTAGGCGGCTAAGCGAATTGGGACGTGATGAACCAGAACACGGCCGCCACAAGCGCGCCGATACCAGCAAGCACCAAGGCTGCGTGTCGGTCGAAACGTCTTCGTCGCCCACCCGGCATCGGCATGCTTCCCGCGTGATGCGATGATGCTCAAGCGTACACGGCCTGGCAACTCCTCATGCCGCCTCCCTGTAGGTGACAACAGCAATCCCAGTAAGAGGTTTCAAGCACACTTCGCAGCACACCCGCTGCGCCACCACAACCACATCATCATCCAACGTGGCGCCTAACTCCTCCCAACTGCTGCGCGTCTCCTGCCCGCATTCGGGGCAGCACATGACACGCAGACCGCGATAACCTTGCGCGCACCACTCCGCCACTGTCTGCACTGGGCTCACCCAACATCCTGTTGTCGATAGTTGCAGCTCATAGGCGTGGCTTGTGACGGATCGACGGTGTCCGCACTGCCGAATGCGTGGCTGCACGCCCATCCTACTTAGCGCATTACGGGCTCAACGCGGATCATCTGCGGTCAGACTGGATGCGTGCGGACATCAGCATCGTAAGACCCGAGCTAGAGAGAAGAATGAGCGCGGCGAGCAAAGCCAGCTCAGGGTTCAGAGCTGATGGTAGCTGGCGTCCTGTAACTAACGGCCATGCGTACATCCAAGCAGCCCCGACGGGTGCTGAGAAAGCCGCAACGCAGAGCATTTCGAAAAGCCAGCGAGGCATCGCTTAAATTCCAGCGTTGATTATCTAGGCCGGTTCAAGTGGCAGTCTCGTCAGTACGGTTGCTAGCTGTCCCATGACATCTCGCATCAGGGCAGCTTTTATCCGGCACGCAACCACCTTGGCGCGGAGCGCGGCGACGCCCTCGTTGTTCTCAGTGATCTCGGTCATTTCTGCGCACCACATCGCATCCTCGACAAACTCCTCACGTGCCACGATTTGGCGCGTAGCCTTCAGCATCATCCCAACAACGCGGGACCGATCAGACATACGTAACTCGCTGCGTATGGTGCCTTCCGAGTGGATCGGCTCTGCCGGAGGCGCAGTAACATTGATCAAGCGAAGGTAACTTCCGTTTTAGAGACAGACATTGGCTCAGCGATCGCGCGGGTCCAGTCCTAATTTGAGGATCGGCAGTGAATGGGCAGAGTCGACGAAGCTTGAGATGCGCACGCGCTACACGACACAGGCCAGCGAACGGCTCGTCGCATTCGCATGAAAAGTTGGCTTGCGATCACGAGCGTCCTCTAGTTGTGCGATCACATGTGTGCAGAAAACGTTCGTTTTTCTAACACTCAGTCGGAGCGGCTGGCCAAAACCCTGAAACAGCCCCGTTTGTGTAACGAAAATATGGTAGCAAATCTATTGCCAGAAAAACCCTCTTGTGGGACTATCGTGACATGCTTGTTGGCTATGCGCGTGTCTCGACCCAGGACCAAAACCTCAACCTTCAGCGCGATGCGCTTCTGAAGGCAGGTTGCGAAAAAATTTTTGAAGAGAAGAAGAGCGGTAAGGCTGGGACCAAGCGCCCGGAGTTCGAAGCCGCCCTCGCCTACCTGCGCCCGACCGACGTCCTGGTGGTGTGGAAGCTGGATCGCCTAGGCCGTTCCCTCGTCGAGATGATGCGCACCATTGATGGCCTGCGGCTCAAGGAGATCCACTTCCGCTCCCTGACCGAGCAGTTCGACAGCGCTACCGCCCACGGACGCTTTGCCCTGCAGATGCATGGCGCCATGGCCGAGTACTTCCTCGACCTCAACCGCGAGCGCACCATGGAGGGCTTGAAGGCCGCTCTGGCCCGTGGGCGAAAAGGGGGGCGACCCAAAATGCTGAGCGAGGCTGATCTAGAAGTAGCCCGGGCTCTGCTCGCTGCTGGCAACATCTCGGTGGCTGCGATCGCCAAGCGCCTGGGGGTGAGCCGCTTCACCTTCTACCGGTACTTCCCGCAGGCGCGCACGCGCAGCCAAGCGCGTGCAGGGGGCTAACCGCCGTGCCCATTCGCCCGGAAAATCGCTTCTTCTATCCTATCGATTGGTCACAGCTATCTGAGGTGATCCGCTTCGGGCGCGCCAAAGGCTGCTGTGAGGAGTGTGGTCGACCGCATGGGCAATTGGTTTTCCACCTTGGCGACGGACGCTGGTGGGATGCTGCGACGCAGACTTGGCGCAGCGGAAAGGGGCGCCCGCTTAAGCTGACACCCGTGGAGTCCATGCCGGCAGGTACAGCGCTACGGACCACCCGCGTCTATCTGGCCTGCGCTCACCTGGACCATGATCCAGGCAACAACGATCCCAAGAACCTACGGGCGCTCTGCCAGCGCTGCCACATCCTACACGATCGGGCGGAACACCTGCGTCAGCGCTGGTTCACCTACAGATACCGGAAGGCCCTCGGTGACCTGTTCCTCGGCCCTTACCCGTTCCGGTACTGACCTTGGGGCGCACACCGGAAGCTGCCCTGCTGGCTGTAAGGAGGGCTGCAGTTCGTGAGATGACTCTCGTCGAGCTTCTAGGAAAGTGGCACCGTTGGGATCGGGGGCAGCTTTTGTGGTCAGCAGCCCCCACGCAGAGCGCAGCTCTTAACGCGAGCGGCATTTGCCCGTGCGCGTGCGCTCACGGTCACCGTCATCGTAGTCAATGTTCAGCATATCACCGTTCAATGATGTGATGCGACCTGAATGCCAAGTTCCACTGCCCTTCCAGTTGCACTCGATCCGCGTACCAACAGACCACGTGTAAGAGCGGACGCGGCTGACGTGCGCGGTTTCTCGATCGCCGTCATCATAACGGATGGTCACTGTAGCGCGTGCGGCACTCTCGACGATGCCAGGGTACCAATGCTCGCCGTTCCGCCATCTGCCGAGAACCCAGTCGCCAGGCCGGTATGGCTCGCTTACAGGTTCAAATTCAGCCTGCCGATTTGGCACACGCGGTACATATTGAGGCGCACCCGTGTCACTTTCAAGCCTAAGTCTATCGTTCAGGACGTTGATTACTGCAAGTCCGCAGAAGTTGACCGGTTCTTCGATAACCCTCTCGTTTGACATGCCGCGGGAGCCAAAATCAATGATGACACGGGCTGTCATCATGCAATTCGAGGGGCGGTCGGCATTGAATGCGAGGTTCCGGCCCCCTCGCCCTGGGATCGGTATCTTTAGCCAGTTCTCACTCCAGCGCCTGCCAGGTGCCAGAACACGGAAGTCGATGATTGCACCAGGCGTGTGGTTAGTGACCACAAAGCGCTTATCGGCGACAGTCTGTGCTTGAACGGGCTGAACCAGTGCAGATGTAATTCCACATCCTGCGAAGACCGCTGCCCCTGACAATCTGATTAATGGCGCCACTATGCCCCGCCGACAAGTGCCGAGACTGCCCATACCACGCTCCCTCGATCCACGAGGAGACGTCTGATGCTTCATCGGGCCAGCGTCTCACTCGAGCAGCTCTTCGTTCTGCCGATCGCCGCGGTAGCACGCATCTCTCAGACCGGTCTTGAACGCATGTACCACCGGCTTGAACATGTGTATCAAGCCCGGAACAAAGTGGAACGCACGTGCAGAAGCGCATCAAGAGCTGGAGAGCGCGTTAGACCTGCAGTGCAACTAGACGTCATTGTAAACAACGTTTCCATGGATTTAGCCTGCCGAGCCTGTCGCGACTACAAAGCCTATCTGGAACGCCTGTTTTTACAATTTATGTCGTTGCCTATGGGGAAAGGCGATGCTGAAAGATAAACCAGAAACGGGGGTGCTCAAACTGGAATTGCAGCGATTTTCTACCACTGCCCTACCGGTTCGGGACCGGCATGAGGCATGGCTGCATCAGGATTGGCCAAGCTTCGCGCCGTTCTACCGTTGTGTTCCGCTAGAGCCATTCGACGTCACTGCGGATCGCCTCTATCTCGATAATATATTAATCATATACTCCAAGATCACGTCGCAGGAGTGGGCGCGCGACGTCGGCTTGATAAAGTCCTGGAGCTCGGACTCTCTTGTTGTTGCTTTGACAATCCAGGGAGAGGCAAAGGGAACATGGGGCGACATCCACGTTAAAACCCGCCCGGGAAGTCTTCACCTGGCTGATCTTGCAAAAGCCTCGTCCCACGTTTCAAGCGCAAGTCAGACAATTATCCTGATCGTGCCTCGCGCCCTTGCTGCTAGTCGTGGTCTTGACGTTGCCGCACTCCATGGAGTTGCCATTGCCTCGCATACAGCATCGTTCCTGACCACGCATCTGCTCAGCCTTCGGAGTGCCGTGCCGGAGCTCCCGAGGAGTAGTGGGATGATGCTGGCACGTGGAGTCATCGATCTCCTTGTTCTGGCACTTGCAGGAACAGGAAGGGCATCCCAAGCCGTCGTTGGCCGACGCGGCCTCGCACTGCTGGCACGGGGTGCAATCGATGAAGGACTCGGCTCTCCCTCTCTCAATACGGCAAGGCTCTGCCGTACTCTGGCAGTTTCGCGCGCTACACTCTATCGCCTGTTTGAGGAAGAAGGCGGCGTTCAATACTATATCCGTCGCCGCCGTCTTGAAGTCGCACGAGCAACTCTTGAGGATGCGACTTCCGCAGAGCCAATCTGTGCGATTGCGGAGCGGTTCGGCTTCAGCGATGCTGCCCACCTCAGTCGGCTGTTCCGTAGACAATATGGCATGACGCCAAGCGATTGCCGTGCGGAAGCTCAACGAATTGCCAAGCAGAAGGACGCGCAGCTGCGATGATCATATCGGCAGTGGTACTGGCCAGCTTCGTCTGCGCTTTTCTCCTGACGATGCTGATGCGTCTTCCTGCTCTCGGCGTCGCTTGCGGGGTTCCGCTAGCGGGAGCGGCATGCGCTTTTCTCGCGATCACGCTTTTCCCGTCAGGAGGATCAACTGAGCCTGTTGTCGTCCCGCTGCTTTTGATCATTGTCGCGCTCGGGGCTGTTCCCGGCGCAGTGTTAGCTGCCCTACGCCGGCGGGGTCATACCGAGGTCTAATGGGCCACTACCTGCAACGCGTTAGGTCGAAGGGTCCATCCGCCGTGTTGAGCCTCATCCGGTTCCGTCCCAGCCGTTCGACGACGCTCTCCGTCCGCGTGCCCTCTGCGACGACCACAAGCTGACCGCCTTTAAGGCTCCATCGAGCAGAGCCTTCATCCGTTGTCCCGTCCTGCGAATAAACAACAGCGGGAGGCTTGCAGCCGTCCGTACCCCAGCTGCCTACAAGATATTCACGAGTGACCGGCGAGGATCTATCTTTGGCGTTGACTGGCGTGTGGTAAGCTGTTGACAGCAACAGCATGACCAAGGCTGCGATTGAATTCATTATCAATGGATTGGATTTTTTCTGCTGTAGGCTGAGCGGCACTTGATCACCAACGTTTTGTGCCACCAGGTTGCGCTTGTGCGGATGATATCGCGCCATAAGGTGGGCTTAGCCTGACTTCGTGGATGACCTAACCATCAGGATGTCCACTGTCGGCTGAACGGGTAGCACGTTGCGGAGCCGCCGTGCTTGTACACATGTCTCAGCAGCTTGTCTGGGCGCCTCATACTGCGCCTTTCGCTCGTCGAGCCCACGTGGCCACGATAGCGGATGCGCCCTGATTTTGGTTGTCAATGGCGGCTTCCGTTCAGCGGCTCAAGGCCCGGGTTGTGCCCAGATGACCACCACTGCAGCTAGGCCGGGATCTTCACGGAGTCCGGCTCAAGTTCGCACCTCCCTCTTCTCGCTTCGGATGAAAGGCGCCGTCTCAGCAAAGCTTAGCCAATGTGATCGGCTTTAACATTCTGCGGAACTGCCTCAGGGCATGGACCGTTCTCGTGCTGCAGAACAGGTCAGGCCACAATGATCAAAACACCTCCTGTGGCAAGTGACGACGGTGCTTCCACGCAAGTGCCGTCGCAAAACGGCGGTACAGACGAAGATCTAACCCCGCTCGAGCTGCGAGCAGAGGAGGAGCTTGTTCTTCCTGTCGTCGAGGAAACTGCTCACATCGAGAAGCGGCTACGCGAAAAAGGTCGCGTCCGCGTCAGCACACAAACAGAAACCATCGAAAAGGTGCTCCGCGAGTCGCTGCACGGCAACACCGTGGGCGTCAGTCGGCTGCCCATCGACCGCGTCATCAAGGAAGGCGAGCCTGTTCCTCAGACGCGCACGGAAGGCAGCGTCACCATCATCCCAATCCTCGAAGAGGTCCTCGTCGTCGAGAAGCGCCTGATCCTCAAGGAGGAGGTGCACATCCGCGAGACGAGCACGAACGAGGACGTCGAGGTTCCGGTCACCCTGCGCAAGCAGCGCGCGGTGATCGAACGCATAGGTCCGGAGGGGGCTGAACCCACCACACCTACGGAGGAAACAGACCATGACCCAGACGATCACAGCCCTGTACGATAACCGGCAGGACGCTCAGAACGCGCTCAGCAAACTCGTCGCCGCCGGCATTCCCGAGTCCTCGGTCCGCCTCGTTCAGGGCCGCGAGGGCAGCACTGCTCAGAGCACCGGAGCTTACGACCACACCCGGGACGAAGGCGGCTTCTGGGGTTCGCTTAAAGACCTCTTCCTGCCGGAGGAGGACCGCTACTCCTACAGCGAGGGGCTGAACCGCGGCGGCACGATGCTGACGGTCTCTGCCGACGACAGCAAGATCCGTGCAGTCGCCGATATCCTTGAGCAGACCAACGCGGTCGACCTGGACGAGCGCGAGTCGTCCTGGCGGCAGGAGGGCTGGAGCGGCTACACCGCAGGTGCAACGGGTGCCGAGGCTGCGGGCGGTATTCCGGCAACCGGAGCGTCGGCCGGCACCACCGGTCTGCATGCCGCGGGTGGGGCCAGTTCCGCAGGTTCCTATGCTAGTGGGGTATCTGGTGTCACTGGCGCGGCACATGATGCGCAAGTCGGCAGCCGGGAGACTATCCCCGTCGTTGAGGAGCGTCTGAACGTCGGCAAGCGGGTCACCGAGCAGGGCCGGGTGCGGCTGCGCTCTTACGCCGTCGAGACGCCGGTAAACGAGCAGGTGAGCCTCCGTGAGGAGACGGTCCACGTCGACCGGCAAAGGGTTGATCGTCCGGTAACGGCCGCCGACGAGGCACTGTTTGCCGAGAAGACCATCGAAGCGACTGAGCGTGTCGAGGAGGCGGTGGTCTCCAAGGACGCCCGCGTCGTCGAGGAGGTGGGCCTGCGCAAGGATGCGACCCAGCACACCGAAACCATCACCGACAAGGTGCGGCGCACCGAGGTCGAGGTGGAAGACGAGCGTGGGAACGTCACACGTACCGGCACCGGCGGGACGACAACCGACAAGCGCTAAGCGCTTGTCGCGGCTGATATACCACAGCTCTTAAGCATCCTGCAGCTCGCTTGTGGGATGCTAGGAAATCCTTAACCATGAGCGCGTTGCGATGCAGCCTTTCGAGGTTGTGTCGCAATGCGCTTCATCCATGTTGAGGACGGCCTACGTCTCCGCTTTCCCGGACGCGATGCAGCGTTCAACGAGGGTGTCGAGATCGGTATCCTGGCCGTCAACTTGGCCAGCGGACGTGGCGAGTTCACGCTGCAGCTCTCCAGCGGCACACTTGAGCAGGCTCGAGCCCTCGCCGCGCAGATGGGCTACCGGGTGCATGTCGTCCGGAGCGACGAAGCCTGGGCAGGAGTGACGTTTCTGACCGGCCGTAGGCGACCCAAGCTGACGCTGATCCACAATCCGCCAGAGGCTCAGGCTGCAGGCTGACCAACGGAACGCCCGCTGCCGTGTGGTTCAACCATTCGGAACAGTGGCGATCTGCTTCTCGGTGACATTCAGAACGAGGTCGGCAACCACAGCCGATCGTGGCGGTTGACCCAAGCAGCTAAAGCCACGGAGAGCGTTGTGGCCGTTATTACGATCACGATCGGACTGCGCACCGGCACCCGGCTTCTCGCAGCCAACTCAGAACGCAGTGCCGCTAGCTACGCCGAGGCGGTTGTCTACGCCATACCGCGCGAAGCTCTCCCGGTGCCTCTGGCTGTCTCTTGCCTCGATACAGGCGTCCGCAACCGGCTGACCGAGTATCTGCTCGATCTGCAGACCGAATGCCTGCGTATGCCTCTGCCAAACCAGAACGCGTCTGGGGCTTTGGGCTGATTGAAGGGCTTTCCATGCCGCTTCAGTCCTGCCTACATCTCACCCCATGCTTCTGATGAGCGCCAACTCGAATACGCCGCTGTCAGCGGACTCTGCGCCTGACCATGGGCCAATCCTGGACGCCCGCACACGCCTGCGGCTCGGGCTGCAGCTGCAGGCCATCTACGAGCCGGTGCTGAATGACGTTCTAGATCCACGTCTGGCCGAGCTGCTGCGGCAACTTGAGTGCGATCGGGATCAGACACAAGCCGGCTAGCTACCTGGGCTGTGGTGTGCCCACGCACTTGAAGTACAAGCTATGCCGTACACGCAACGTCGCAAACCCTTCGAAGGGGGTTGCCTTGTGCGACGCACCATCTAATTTTGGATTATGCGCAACCGCGATGGCGTCGCGGTCATGCTGCTCTTCTTGAGCGTTTCCTCCCAAGACTTCGGGCCGTCCCCTCACCGGGGCGGCCTTTTTTGTGTCTTGTAAGTGATCATCTATCCATCTCCGCCGAGCGCAGCAAGCAAGATTTTTCTTAAACGGCCTTCACCCATGTGGAATTTTTTATCCAGTTTGAACTTGGCAGCAAAAAACTGGCGATTTGACCGAGCGCGGCAGCGTTCAGCGATCATAGACTGAAGGCACGTACGGCTGCGGCCAGAGCAGCAAGTCCGCCAAGGGCGACAGCCGAAATCAGCCGGGCACGCGCCCAGGGCCTGAAAGGATTATCGTTACAGGGCTTTGGCGCGCGACCGGGCCACCTCCGCCATTTACGCTCCGCATTATGAGCATCGAGCATGGCCTGAAGACCTTGCCTATCAGGCTGAAGGAGGCATGACATGAATGACGTCCTTGGCGGCTATTCGCCGTTGGAGCTCTGGACGAGTTGAGCTGTGCTGCGGACGATCGCCAGAACCTCACGACGCACCTGGTCGTCTTCGATCTCGGCGTAAGCACGCAGCAGCTCAACAGCCCCCTTGGCATGCAGGAAGCCGAGCAGCTCGGTTTGCTCCCGAGCAGTGGGGTTATCGCTATCCTCGAAGAAGGTGGAGACCGGCACTTCGAGCAACCGGGCGATCTCGCGCAGGCGTCCCGCGCCAACGCGGTTCTGGCCCTTTTCGTACTTTTGAACCTGCTGGAAGGTCACGCCTACTGCAAGTCCGAGAGCGGTCTGACTCAATCCACGTGCCTTACGCAGCGCTGCAATCCGAAGCCCGACAAGCCGGTCTGCCTCCGTAACCCGCTTCGGCGGCCCGCTGGAGATGTCCATCCTGCTAATCCTAAAATCTTAAATTCACGCTTGTTGTCGAATGTTGATTACAGCTTAATGGCGCTGCAATTTCAAGCGGTCGCCTTAGCTGCAATAAGGCCATCGGTAGCTCGAAGCTCGTAGATTACTCTCAGTGCGAACTTCCTTTGACTTCGGCATAAGGAACAGCAACGGCCTTCTTGCCCTCAATCCGCAAATAATGAAATACGATTTTACAGAAATGCGGGTTTGCAGCCTCTCACTAGGGTGCAGCCGCAGAAAGCAGCGTTCCACCATGTCGTCACAGGGCTGGAGGCGCCCTTGTCGGCCTAGCCGCCGAAAAAATGTAAGATGGCCAGTGGTTTGAGTCCCGACCATTCTGCCAGTTGCGCTGCTGCGACTGATGGCACAGCAAAAAGGCCGCCGAGCAGGTGCTCTAGGCGGTCTAATAGGAAAGCGGTCCAGAAAAAGCTTGCCCCGGCGGTATGCTAGGCAGGGACCGACCGGGGGTTACGTGATAAGTTATGGGGCAACCGACCGAAAAATTCAAGTGAAATCCGCTTTTCGTGCCCACCTTCGTTGACGTCCTTTCCAGCGACCGCTTCGCCACCTACCAGCACTGGGCCGACGGTGATGATGCTCTGGCGCTCCGGCTCTACACCTTCAACGTCCAGCTCTCGGCGGCCCTCTATGGGCCGCTGCACATGCTCGAGGTGACACTGCGCAACCGGGCTGATGCCCAACTGATGACGGTGTATGGCCCGGACTGGCTCGACGACCCAGTCGCCCTTCCCGGCCGCTATCAGCGTGACTGCGTGATCAAGGCCCGCGCCACGCTGCTGGGCGAGCGCAAAGCCGCCAGCCACGGGCAGATGGTGGCCGAGCTGACGTTCGGATTTTGGACTTCGCTGTTTGGCCGTGACGGGACGCACCTGTGGCAGCATCTTCGGCCTATCTTCCAGGCCAAGGGCATTCAGCGAGGCCTGATCGCCGGGCAGCTGCGCGACCTCCGGCACCTGCGCAACCGGGTCGCCCACTACGAGCCGATCCTCACCCAGCCCCTCGCCCAGCGCTACGGCAATCTCACCACCCTCACCGGCTGGCTCTCGCCGACCGCCGCGGCCTGGATCGCCCAGACGTCCGCCTGGGGAGCGCTCTACCCGGCTGTACCGGTGCTTGTGCCGAACGCTGCCGGTGACCTGCGCGTCGAGCCAGCTGTCATTCCCTTCCTGCCAGCCTGATATCCGGAAATACGATTTTCCTGTTTTGCGGCGACTGGCTCTATCCTGATGCCGCATGGGCCAGTCGGCCGTGCCGGCGTCAAGGCACGCTGCGCTCTCCGGCCTTGACCCCATCCCGTCCGACCGGCGGTGGGCTGCCAGTGGGGCAAAGCCCCAAACTGACCAGCAGAGCTGATCCGCTTCTGCAGAAATCCGCTTTTACGACGGATTGGAGTGGCTTGGGACTAGGCTGCAACCCGTGCCCAGTGCGGAGCGGACGAACGCGGCCTTAGGCGGCGTCATGATCGCGGCTGAAACCATCGCCGTCCCGGGCCTGGCAGGAGCCTGATCGGGTCCGGGGGCGCCCTCCCCTACACAATGGCCGGCGGCTGTGGCGGCACTGTGTGTGAGCGGGCTGGTGTGCCTCTCCCGGCAAGCCAGCCTCTCCCCTGCGGCCAGGCGGTTCGGGAGATGCGCCGGAGGCTGTCCCGGTCAAGCGGCTGCCCGCTCCGTTCGCGTGCGCTCCCGTGTTGCCGATGACCAGGACCGGCCGGAGGCCTCAGCCCCGCGGCGCAGCAGAACTCCCGACCGGCCGCGATGGGCGTGGCCGGTACCAGCAAAGGGAGATCCACACCATGACCCGCACCACCACCAACAACCGTCCGAGCCACGCCGTCTACGTGGTCGAGGGAGAGGGCGAGAACGCCTTCTGGACCCGGATCGGCGCCGCCTGGGCACATGAGGATGGCGACGGCTTCAACCTTCAGCTCAGCTGCCTGCCGCTCACTGGCCGCCTGGTCATCCGCAAGCCGCGACCGAAGACTGACGGGGAGCTGGCCCAATGAGCCGCACCACCGCGATCCAGCGTCTCAACGACGCCCTACGCTCTCAGCTGACCGGCGGTCGGCTGATGCTCACCCCAGGAGTCAGCCAACTGGCTCCGCTCGACCGGCTGGCGGTGCTGAACCTGATGCGCGATTTTAGCGCGTTCACGCCGGACAACGATCCTCACGGCGAGCACGACTTCGGCAGCGTCGAGCACAAGGGCACGCGCTACTTCTGGAAGATCGACTACTACGACCTCCAGTTGGCGATGCACTCGCCGGACCCGGCCGATCCGGCGGTGACCGTCCGGGTCCTCACGCTGATGCGCGCCGACGAGTACTAACCGGCTGCGCTGCCCGAACCGCCCTCCGGGGCGGTTTCAGCTTTGGCCATCATGTGGGCCTTCACCCGATTGATCGCCTTACGGTTCTTCCGTGCAAACCGCTGCAGGTGCTCGAATGCTGTCGCGCTCGATTTCGCTTCGATAAAGCGCTGCTGCCACTCCGGCATACCCTCAATCACAGCCAGAGAGTCGATAATTTTTTCGCGGAGGATCTTTTTGGGATAGCGCCCCAATAGGCCTCCATTCAAGGCAACTGTCCGCAGCTCAAGAAAATTCATAAACTCCAGGAAGGCAGCATCCTGCTCGTCCGGCTTGTCACGAGAACGAAGTAGCGCCTGCTCACGCTCAGTCACAGCATTGAACAGCTCTTGCAGGGCCTGCAAATCACCTGCCTTGCGGCCCGCTCGTAGTTGAGCACCGACGTAGAAGAGGGCTGCAAGAGCGATAAGCGCTTGTAGTGCAGTGCCAGCAGCCGACAGTGCAGCCCACTGTTTTTCATCGAGCAGAGCGTAGACTGCGCTTGCGCCCTGGCTGAGCAGCGATAGTGCCGAGTCCAATCTCAGGACTTCCCTGTTGCCAAGGGACGCTGAACCACTGGCGGCGGTGCCGGTTGCGCAGGCTGTGCCTGCTGGGGCAGCGCCGATTGCAGCAAGCGCTGTGGCAAGCGCTGTGGCAAGCTGCGGCGCAGGTTATCGGATGTCATGCCACCATAGAAACTCATATGCTGATCGAGCAGATCGTCGACGTGCAGGGGGGCAAGCCTGGGCAGTTTAGGGATCATAGCGTCGGCTTAGTCCTTCTTTTGAGGAGGGGGTGGTGCGGCCGGAGGAGCTGCGGGGGCTGCGGGAGCCGGTGGCGTAGGACGCAATGCGCCGCTGAGGTTGGCTGAAGTCAGCCCACGCTGCAGCAACGTCGACGATAAGCCATCATTGGCTTGCGTCGGACGACTCGGTTGAGGTCGATCGGGACGGCGAGCTGTCAAATGTAACTCCTAAAGGTTTGATACGCTTGAATTAAGCGGTGAATGTAGCCCGAAACCACTTGCGGAACAAACAGGAAACGCACTAGCTTGTGTTGCAAGTGGAACGTGCAGGGGGGTGAATCAGTGAGGGTCGGAGTCAGCGGGCATCAGGCACGGCCAGGCATCGACTGGAACTGGGTAGCTGATGCAGTTCGAGCAGAGTTGGCTCAGTGCTCGACCATCACTCAGGCGCTTACCTCACTCGCTGTCGGAAGTGACCAGATATTTGCACAATGCGCACTAGAGATGAATGTGCCTGTTCTCGCTGTGATCCCTATCCACAACTATGAGAGTTTCTTCGAAGGGGACGGACTCGCCCGTTACCGCGAGCTTCTCGCCGCTAGTGAGCGGCTCGATCTTAACACCACCGACGAGCCCGAACCGGCCTTCTATGCAGCTGGGCGTTATATCGTTGAGCGTTGCGATCTCCTGTTGGCTATTTGGGACGGTAAGCCTGCTGCTGGTTTGGGTGGAACCGGTGATGCTGTTGAGTACGCTCTTCAGCAGGGTAGATCCTGCATTATAATTGATCCAATCCAGAAGACCGTTAGCCGCATCAACCGTGGAGAATGAGACCTGATGGCCAAAAAACGTGTGTTTGTCAGCTTCGATTACGATCACGATCAATTTCTGAAAACCGCTATCGTCGGTCAGGCGAAGCTGGCGGACAGTCCTTTCGAACTGGCCGACTGGTCAATCAAGGAGCATCTGACGGGTGACTGGAAGGCTAAGGCCCGCACACGGATCAGGAGCGTCGACATCGTCATCATCATGTGTGGCCAGCACACCCACACAGCTGCTGGTGTAAATGCAGAAATGAAAATCGCGCAGGAGGAAGGGGTGACCTACTTCCTACTCAAAGGGTACGCCGACAAGACATGTACAAAGCCTTTGAGCGCAACGAGCCGGGACAATCTCTACGCATGGACTTGGGATAATCTGAAGAAGCTCATCGGTGGAGCTCGCTAGCCATGAAGAAGGCCCTGGTTGTCGGGATTGACGACTACCATTCCGCACCTTTGCAAGGGTGCGTGAACGATGCATCTTCCGTAGCGCAGCTTCTCGAGCGCAATGGTGACGGTTCCCCGAACTTCTCCGTCAGGCTGCTCACCAGTGACAAGCTTGAGGTCAATGCACAGGTTCTGCTGCAGGCCATCACTGAGCTTTTCAGCGGCGATGCCGATACGGCTCTGCTGTTTTTTGCTGGGCATGGGATCATCAACCCGGAAACGAATGCCGGCTATATCGTCAGTCAGGACGGGCGGAAGCCCAGTTGGGGAGTCACGCTATCTGACATCCTCCATCTGGCCAACCAAGCGTACCCGCGCGTGAAGTCGAGCGTGATCATCCTAGACAGCTGTCAATCCGGCTATGCTGGTGAAATCCAAGGACTTGGTTCGGCAGCGAACCAACCGTCGGTGATCGGTAACGGAGTAACAATCCTGACCGCTTCACATCGGGAGGGTACTGCCGCCGAAGAGGATGGGCATGGACTCTTCACTAGCATCCTCCTTGATGGTTTGAGCGGTAGCTCGGCTGATGTAATCGGCCGGATTACGCCGGCATCCGTGTACTCCCATATCGATCAGACGCTTGGGCCTTGGAAACAGCGTCCTGTTTACAAGGCGAACGTGCAAACCTTTGTAACGCTACGCAATGTGGCTCCAAAGATCCCCCACGAGGTGCTGCGACGACTGCCAGAGTACTTTCCAGACCCGGCGCACGTGTTTCAACTGGATCCATCCTACGAGCCTGACCGTGAGAATGTGCCGGAGCGCGTTAAGCACATCCCGGTCGACGAAGATCACAAGCGTATCTTCAAGGAGCTACAGCTTTGTAATCGGCATGGTCTCATCGTGCCCGTCGATGCTGAGCACATGTACTATGCTGCGATAGACTCCAAAGGATGTCGTCTTTCTGCGCTTGGTGCCCACTACAGAAAGCTCGCGATCCTTGGGCGTATATAGATAAGTGAGGGGATATGAAGGTCTTCCTTTCTCATCAAAAGGCCGACTCTGAGACTGCAGGGATTATCGCAACTAGATTGAAGCTTTATCACCAAATTGACGTCTATCTGGACGTTGTTGATCCAAACGCGTCAACAACGGGAGACGATCTAGGAGAGTACTTGCGCCAGCAGCTCTCAATTTGCACCCAGCTGATGGCAGTTGTGTCCGCTGCAACGAAAACCTCGTGGTGGGTACCGTGGGAAATTGGTGTTGCTACCGAGAAGGATTATCCGATCGCCACCTTTGCGGGAGGCTACACGACGCTGCCCGAATATCTGCGCAAGTGGCCTTACCTTCAGTCCATGAGTGATGTCGATGCTTATGCTGAGGCAAGCAAGATGGCACAGCGCGAGTTCAAGAACCGGAGAACCTATCAAACGGATAGCTTAGCGCGGCGTAGCTCTACAAAAGACTTTTATCGCGTGTTGCGCTCAAGCCTACGTCAGTGACTTTGGTTAAGGCATATCCGTGGTCCTCGGCAAGCCTACTGAGACGTGTGGCCGCCCTGTCCTCTGCTGCGCAGCGCCTCGTTTCGCTAGTGGGCAGACCGTCAGGATGCGGACTGACGCTACAAGGACAAAGCGTCTAGGATCCAGATAACGACAATGCCCCTCCCCGGTAACACCCGGAGATGGAGGAACCTACACAGAACATCGCCTGAAAGCTGCCCACCCGTTCCTTATCTGGTTCCCGGCCGGGCTTTTGCGTTGAGGCCCGGTGGCGGGCGCGGCATACGCCAGCCGCGCCCCTGCCTCGCTGGAGTGGGATCAAGACCAGTGCTTTGCGATTGAGCCACTGCCAGGGCGCAACACTGCCTTTCCGGAAATCCGCTTTTACGATTATACGCTGATGAGCAGCTGTCAGGTGCGCCAGGTGCTGGCGATCATACAGGGGCAGAGACAGGTGGCCCCGGCTCATCCCCGGACGACGTCGCTACGGAACCAGGCCCTACGGGTACGGCCGCCGGCATCCCAGAGGGACCCTGCCTCAGCGGTTCGGCCGCGATGATGATCCCGCTTCTGTGCGCCGCCTCGAGGGCGGCGCTGCTGTATGTTTAAATACGATTTTGCGACTCTGCGGTTTTCTGGAAATGTGTCCCAGAGGTAACAGGCATCGTGCGCAGCGTTAACGAACCGTTGGCAGAGGCGTGTTTGTGTGAAATCGTGAACCTACAGAAACGGGTTTGCAGAAAATCGTAAATCCGACGATACGCAAATCCAGAAAGGCGGCGCATGATCATCGGGGTGCTCAACCAGAAAGGCGGAGTCGGTAAAACGACCCTCGCCACCAACCTGGCGGCGGTCATCGCCAAGGCCGGCTACCGTGTGCTGCTGGTCGACGCCGACCCGCAGGGCAGCTCTATGGCTTGGTCGTCCGTGCGCGAGGCCGAGCCGCTGTTCCCGGTGATCAGCATGGCCAAGCCAACCCTGCACCGCGACCTGCCGGAGATCGCGGCCGACTACGATGTGGTGATTATCGACGGCGCACCCAGGGTCAACGACCTCGGCCGCGCTGCGATCCTGGCCAGCGATGTGGTGCTCATGCCGGTGCAGCCGTCGCCCTACGACGTATGGGCCTCGGCCGACACGGTGCAACTGGTCAAGGAGGCCCAGCAGTTTAAGGAAAACATCAAACCCGTTTTTGTGGTGAACCGCAAAATCGTAAATACGGCGATCGGGCGCGATGTGCATAATGCCCTGTCCCAGTTCGAATTTCCGATCCTGCCGGTGGAGATTTGCCAGCGCGTCGGCTTCGCCGAGAGCGCCAGCCAAGGCATGTCCGTGATCGAGACGGACCCCAAGAGCGATGCCGCACAGGAAATCAGCCAGCTGGCCGCCCAGCTTGTCGACATGAAAGCCAAACCCAAGACCAAGAAGGAAAGGAAGGCCGCATGAGCAAGGGAGCCAAGCAGGTCTCGTTCAAGGTGCCCGCATCCAAGCTGGCGCCGGCTGCCGACGCCTGGATCGCCAACCGCGGTGCCGAGCCCACGACTACGGATAGGGAAGGGGGCTCCGTGACCGCCCTCAAGGCTGTTGAAGCCGCTCCGGCGCCGGAGCCGAAGGAGAAGATGTCCCGCTTCACCATCGACGTGCCGGAAAGCCTGCACCGCCGTGTGAAGATGCAGTGCGCGGCACGCGGTCAGAAGATGGCCGACATGATGCGGGATCTGCTCGAGCGCGAGTTCCCGACATCGTAAATCCGCTGATGCAGAATTCCGCTTTTACGATCTTCCGGAAATCCTGGTGTGAGTGATCCCGTCCGTCTCGACCTGATGCCCCTCGACGCGTTCGGGGCCCTCGGGCTGCATGAGAAGAACGCCTACCTGCAGGCGCTGGCGGACACGTTCTGCGCCAGGACCGGCCGCGAGACCCTTGTCCTCAACAAGGACGCGCTGAGCCGCCTCCGGCGCTTCTACAGCCGGCGCAGCCTGGCTGACCTCAAGGTCGGGCCTGAGCCGACAGACCCGATCGGCATCGCCCTCAAAGCGCTCGGTGATGCGGTCAAGCTCAACGAGCGCCAACCCGATATCGTCGGCGCGCTGGTCTCTGAGCTGCCGGCGCCGGTGATGCGTGAGGCGCCCGACGACGACGCCCAGCTCGCGTTCTTCGTGCCCAACATCTACGACGCGCCGCTCAAGGACGACGTCAACCTGATGGATGTCGCGCCATTCTCGCTCGGCAAGGCCAAGCGGGAAGGGGTCATCCGTTACGAGCTGAAGGACTGCATCATCACGATCGATGGCAGCGCCTCAGCCGGCCTCGCCACCGTGTTCGACTACGACATCTTCCTGCACATGGTTTCGAGCCTCGCCGATGAGGCCAACCGGTACCGCCGAGCGTTGGAGAAAGGACTTCGTATCGATGTACCGGCGCGGGTCTACCGACCTAATGCTGCGCACATCCTCAAGTTCTGCCGTCGCTCCAACGGCGGCAAACAGTACAAGGACCTCGAGGCCGCGCTGGACCGACTCAAGGGCACCAGCGTCAAGGTGGTCAATCTCGGCAACGGCAATCGCCGTGAGATGATCTCGATGTCGCTGATCCAGGACTACCGGACAGTCAGCCGCACCACGACAGGCAACGTCGACCAGGTCGAAATCGAGATCCCCGATTGGGTCTACGATGGCGTGGTGCGCCAGAAGGGAAACCCGCAGATCCTGACCTTGAACGCCGACTACTTCCTGATTTCACAGGGGCTTGGCCGCTACCTTTATCGGCTGTCCAAGCGTGCTGCCGGCAAAACCGTCGCCCGCTACGGAATGACCGAAATCCACAAGCGCAGCGGCTCCAAACAAGCTCTGCCGCAGTTTGCCCATCAGGTGCGCAAATTCGTTGAAAGCACCAAGATCGCGCCGTTGCCCGAATACGACCTAGAGATCATCCCCGGCAAACGCGAAGACGTGCTTATCATGCGGGCGCGCGGCACCGAAACCTTGCACGCAGGTGCCGTGGTCGCCCCCGAGCTTCCGTTCGACTGACTCCGTTTTTGTCAGCGATTTTTGTCAAAACCGTACTTCGCCAATCGGGGCAGCAGCGGGCCGAAGGCCACAGCCGCGCTGTGGATAATTCTTGTCAATGCCGTACTTCATCAACCAAAAACCGTACATCATAAATGTCAAACCGTACTTCGCCTATGACAAGCCGTACATCATAAATCTGAGGGCCGTACTTCGCCAATCAAGGATGGCCTCAAGTCACTGATTTTAACCAATGTTTTTTGTCAGAGGGGCAGGTCGCTAATGCCTAAAACTCTTAAAGTCTTTTAAAACACTCTAAAACACCGGTTCTGTGGATAACTTCGGGGTTGCACCGTTACGAAAACTGGTGCAGCAGCCCGATTCGACCTATCTGGCAAATCCAGTGCAACGGAAAGCCCGCCCCTTTTTGGCTCCGCCAAAAACCCGCTCCCCCACCCAATGCGGAAGCCGCCTCCGGCGGCTGATTCCAAAATGGGTCCTCCTAACGGCGAACAAGAGGGGCTGCCGGGACTGTGGGTGGCAGATCGACCTCAGTGGCCCCTGGAGACGTTTTGGGCTGCTCAGCCGACAGAGAGCGGCAAGAGGCTTGAAAAACCCGCTACAGCCCTCCTGAGAGGCTTTGTCCCGCGCCTTGCGCGGGGAGGATGATGGTGCGGTCGCTCTGCGACCGCTGAACCAGCCTGACTCGAGATGGAGGAAGCTGGAGACATCGGCGCAGGACCGGACCAGGGGGCCCATGTTCTGGCAGCCGGTTTTGTCAAAACCGTACATCATCAATGCGCTTGGCCGATAGGTTGGGGAGGTCAGACCAACCAACCGGGTGCCACCTAAGGTTCTACATGGGCGCCCGCAAAATCGTATTTCTGTAAATCCGATTTGCAGGATTTGCAGAATTATGTGTGCGAGATGGCTAATGGGGTAGAGGTTGAGCGGTGCCGATTGGCCGCTAAGGACCATACGCGCGTGCGGTAATCACGGATGGCGTGGATATAATGGCATCAACGGTGACAGCCATCCCACAGGTGAAATGGCTGCCGATCCCTTCACGGTCATCGCCATCCCTGGCTGTACCGTGAGATCATGCTGACACAAAAAACCGATCCCTTCGAGAAAATCCTAGCGGGGGTACGGGGGCCGGTAATGAGGCCCCCGCGCGCGTAGCGCGTGGAAAGGCTCGCGCCGTAGGCGCGACCGCATCGCCCCGCGCAGCGGGGCGATCGTTTTTTAGGGCGTGAAACCAACGGCGCCCGTGAAACCGCAGTAACCCCCTGCAGTGTCCGTCCACACCTGCACGGCAACCATGCCGCCGATTCCGCCGAAGATCAGGCCCACTCCGGTCGGCCGCGTCCACGGGAAAATGGCGAGGAAGACTCCAAGCACCATCAACAGCTGGCTCAGCCCCGGCCCGAGGCTGTTGATGATCGGGTGCCCAATCGAGCAGGCGAGCCAACGCGGGACCCCGGTGTCGAACCCGAGCCAGTGCAGTCCGGCAACCGTACCCCCAGCGATCACAAACAGGGCCAAGCCACTGACCAGATCATCGTCGAGGGAACGGCTGCGCATGAGGTGAGCCTTCTGCATGGGTGTTGGCTGAATGGGTGCTGCGGACACAGGCAGCTGCAAAAGAAGGTCTAGCGTTTTGTAATGGCGCACTTATACATTGGGTATCCAACATAGGTGCGCCCCGGCCACAGGCCGTGGGCGTTGCGGTGGCAACGGAGGGCGCAGTGGCATCTTTCCACTTCTCGGCCCAGGTCATCGGAAGGGCGAAGGGGCGGTCGGCAATCGCCGCTGCGGCGTACCGTGCTGGCGAACGGCTGAGAGACGATCAGACCGGCGCGGAACACGACTTCACTCGCCGTCAGGGCGTCGTGCACACCGAGATCATGCTGCCAGACGGGGCTGCACCCTGGCTGGCCGACCGACAGAACCTCTGGAACCACGTCCACCAGATCGAGACTCGCCGCGACGCTCAACTCGCCCGCGAGATCAATCTGGCCCTGCCGCATGAACTCCCAGCCGAGGAGCGGCTGGCCTTGTTGCGTAACTTCATCCGCACCGCGTTCACCGACCGCGGCATGGTCGCGGACTTCGCCATCCACGCACCGACCGATAACGATCCGCGCAACCATCACGCCCACGTGATGCTCACCCTGCGGAAGGCCACGCCGACGGGTCTGTACCGGGTCAAAACCCGGGAGTGGAACTCGGACGCTCTGCTCAACACCTGGCGTGAAAGCTGGGCGACTTGGCAGAACCACTACCTTGCCCGTGGCCAGCATGAAGCGCGGGTTGATCACCGCACACTTGCGGTTCAGCAGGCGGATGCCCGGAACCGCGGCGACCGACTGGCTGCCGCAAGTCTTGACCGGCCGCCGGAAATCCACGTAGGCCCGCGGGCGCAGAACGCGGCGAGGCGTGGGGCTAAGCCGAAGAGCCTGCCGCGGACTGATCTGACCGCCCGCCCCCAAGGCGGCGCCTGGCGCTCCGCGAAGGCTGGCGGGAACCGGCAGCGCGATATCACCTACCCACAGATCGATCGAGGCTCCCGGGCTGCCTACAACGCGCGCCGCGGCGCCCTTGCCGCGGCCGCAGTCTCCCGCCACGTCGAAACCGTCCGGGCGCGCACGGCGCGGCTGAGGCTGATTGAAGGGCGCTACCTCAAGGCACTGCGGGCAACCAAGGAAGGCCTGCGCGACCTGCCGCGCGAACGTGGAGGCTTCCGGCGCTCGGGTGATCCGGCGCAACGCGCCAATCGCCTGGCCCTCATGTTGAATCGTCGTGCCCATCTACTGCGTCGGCTCCAGCTGCTGCGGTTGCTGTTGGGGCGGACCGACACGATCCTTAGCGGCCTGTTTCAGGTGCAGGATCGCGCGTTTGGACGAAGCCGCATCCTCACGGATCGGCTGTTGCCGCGGGCTAACGCGAGCGTGCGCGTGAACCTCCGGCCCGGGCGTAGCCGGGACCTGCTGTGGTAGGTGCGTCCGGCATGTCGTCGTCATCACCGAACCACCTGCTGGTGGGCAGAGTCACCACCACACCTTCAGCCTGCCGCCACGCATCGTAGAGGCCACGCCAGCGCCACTCCTTGTAGTAGCGGACCTTGGTGCCCTTGATCGGCGCACCGACCTGGTCGGGCATCATAATGATGCACTGGTTCGGGTTCATGAACCGCACCTCAGCAGCATCCAGCAGATCCCGGCCGGTTTCCGACTGGCCGTCCTGATGCTGCGCCCGGACCAGGCTCAAATTGCCGGCGGCAGTGCCGTAGGAGCTCGACATCACCGTCTGACGGCCGATGCCTTCGGCTACCTCACGGGCCGTCCGCGTGTCGGACACCCCGAACATCACCTGGGCGCCGGATCCGGCGATGAACGTGGTCGCGGTCTCCTGACCATAGAGCGCGCGCAGCTGGCCGAGGTCCTGAAAAATGATGACCGTCTGGCAGTAAGCCCTGAGCATGCCCATACCGGTGGCCAGAATGTCGAGGCGACCGAGGGCCTTGGCCTCATCGATCAGCAGCATCGGCTTGTGTGCCGGCGGCGGGCGGTCCTTGCTGCGCATCAGCGCGGCGACGGCACAGCCCATCATCACCCGCAGGAACGGCGTGAAGATATCGATCTTGTCGTCCGGCACCATCAGGTAGACGGACATCCCTTCCCGGCTGAGATCCTCCATCCGGAAGTCCGAGGCCTGGGTGATCCATCCCCCGACCCGGTCCTTGCTCCAGAACGCCATGCCCTTGGCCGTGTTGTTCAGCACCGACTGGGTTTCCGGGTGTTCCAGGCCGTTGAGCGTGATGCGGCCCTGCTCGGCAATCGAAGGAATCCGGCTGCTGGCCATCTCCTCGAACAGCCCGCGCAGGGTCTCGCCCTCGGCGGCGATCAACTCGCGCACTAATGAGAGCGTCTGCTGCTCCTCGGGGTACGCGTGCAGGACGTGGCGGATCACCGCCGTGAGGACGTTCTTGGCGCTGGTGTCCCAGTGCCCCTCCCGGCTTTCCGGGATGACCAGAAAGCTGGCCAGCTGCGCCGTGTCGGTGTCCTCGTGGAAGGTGCCCTTGCGGATCATGGAGAGCGGGTTGAAGAAGTCGCTCTCCTCGGGATGGATCGCGTCCAGGCGCCAGACCGGGCCCAGGGTTGAGCGATGCCGCTGCGTCACTGCGAAGTTTTCACCCTTCGGGTCAGTGACGATCACCGAACCCTTGTGGTCCAGGAGATTGGGCACGACCACGCCGACGCCCTTCCCCTTGCCCTGAGGAGCTACGCACAGCACCGCACCGTCGCCCTTGAAGCGGATGAACTGGCCGTAGGCCATGCCGACGATCAGCCCCTTGCTGCCGCCTAAGGCGTCGCCGCGCACCAGGTCATAGAAGCCGGCCCAGCGTGCCGACCCATGCGACGTCGGCCGTGACCGCAAGGCCTTCCGGCCCTGGCGGAACCCGTGCTTGAGCAGGAAAGCCAGCAGCCAAGCGGCCCACCTGAGCACGCGGAACACAACACGGACGAGCAGCCAAAGCACGCGCATAGCCTACTCCAAAGTGGGTTTAATCAGAAGCTAAGTGACTGTTGTTGCATCACAAATGTGCTCAGCGTCCGCGCCCCTGCGTCCGCGTCTGAATGCGGATTTCACGCTCGGGAGGGGGAAGACGGTGCTGCTGCGCCAGGTGGGCACGAGCGTTCCGCACATCGCCAAGCCGCTCACTGAGGTGCTTCAGGTCACGCAGGGCCTCTGGCAGTTCACCGACTGCCGCAGCGACCGCCCGGCGGCGCCAGCCCAGGAACCCCGTGCGGAACACACCGAACGTTAGCTCGCGGCGAAGGACTGTCTCCTCAAACACCGCAATCGCATGGACGAACCCGCGCCGGCGGCTCAGCTTACGGAACGCCTGCGCAGCCAGATGCGGGTAAACGAAAATCTCGCCCATCAGCCGCTGAGCACGGGCCTCCGCCAGGCCGATGCCGAGACGCAGATCACGCTCGAGGACATCGTAGTCATGCGGGATGCCACCAGGCGGGGCCGATGCGGTTTCAGCTGCGGACATGAATGATCTGCCCTATACTGTTGGGATGTTGAGTTTTATTTATGACCTATGGATTGTTTGGTTCAGCCGTGAGCCGGTGCCACAGAGCTGGTCAGAGCTCATCAAAGATGTGGAGCGACTTCACCCCAACGACCGCTATATTCAGCAATGGAATGCCGAGTACGAGCTCATTCGGCGTCAGGAGCAAGGACAGCGCGGTCACGACGCCTGACTTAAAGGCGTAAAATCGTAAAACCGTATTTACGCCACTATTGAGGCAGGCCTACGTAGTAGAGCTCTTCCGGCAGGAAGGGGCGGGGAGCCGTGTCCGAGGGCGTCTTGAGCATCACCTTGAAGCGGTTCTTCTTCCAGTACGGCAGCCACTGGTCGAACACGGCGAGGTTCTTCTCCTGCGTCATTCCGCAGTCGACCTTGAACTCGACCCGGTGGGTTCCAGGCGTCAGCCGCACCGAGCCAAAGTAGCTCTGTGAGCGATACACATCCCGTTCCGGGCGGCGGTCCGAACCGAACGCCGTAGTGCCCGTGATCAGCCGGTTGCCGCCGACGTAGAACGACCCGGAGCAGTTGAACCAAAGGGCGCCATACAGGAACAGCGGATCGATGGTCAGCACCGGGTCCAGGACCATCGAGAAGACGTAGATCCCGTCCTCCTTGGCATTCAGAATGCTGACGCCGTTGTAGATGAAGCGGTTCTGGCCCGTGATGTAGCGTGAGTGCATGTCGAAATTGAAGTCGAACATGGGCCCGGGAAAGCCGGCAACGGCCTCGCTGTTGCCGTCCTGGCTCCAGGGAATGAGCCGAACAAACCAACCCGGGACGGCCTTGCCCTTGGGGGCGGCGGGCTTCGCGGCCGGCAGCGCAGCCACGCTGGTGTTCGGGCTCTTCCGCTCCTTGCTCTCCAGCTGATCCAGGCGGCGGTTCAGGGCCTCGAGTGCACGCATGATCGCAGCGTTATCAGGCTGTGCCGCTGGTGCCTCGGCCGTGGCTGAGGTGGCGGACATCAACGCGAGTCCAAGGCTCGCGACACGCATCGTGATACCGTTCATGGTTAGCGATCCATTAATGGCGGCCGGTAGCCCCGCACGGTAGCGAAGGGCGGCGTGGCGAGGGGAGGGGGGCCTGGAGGTGGCGGCTTGAGACCGTCCAGCTCCGGGAAGGTCTCAGGCTGAATGACCCGGATCCTGTCCGGCGGACGTTGAGGTGGCAGGGAGGGGGAGGGAGCCCGCCTGGGAGGCAGTTGCGCGGTTGGGGGATTGCTGCTGGCTGGAGGCGCCGGGGGCGGGCCTGTCTGGTATTGCCCCTGGCTTGGCGAGGGGCCCGGCTTGGGGAACCAGAGGACGTAGACGAGTCCCGCGACGACCAGTGCCGTGATGTACCACCAGCGGTTCAGGACGCTGAAGGCTTTCAGCAGGCGGCTGTGGGCTGCACTCATCGCGACGGTCGCCTCGCGGATGTGTAGGGCGGTGACAAAACCATCCACTGGAGCGTCGGCTTTGTGCTGATGCGGGCGGTGTAAAAGCCGGCCAGTGGAGAGGCTTCTCTTTCGAGAGGAGCCGAGGATGTTCGTCGTGGAAGTCTACGCAGCCGTTCGGCAGTTCGTGTTCATCGAGGGCCAGTCCCGGCGTGAGGCGGCTCGGGTCTTCGGGTTGAGCCGAGAGACGATCGCCAAGATGTGTCGGTTCTCGTTGCCGCCGGGCTACACACGCTCGAAGCCGGTCGAGAAGCCGAAGCTCGGGCCTCTTCTGCCAGTGATCGCGGCGATCCTTGAGGCGGACCGGACTGCACCGCTCAAGCAACGCCATACGGCCAAGCGGATCTTCGAGCGCCTACGCGACGAGCACGGCTATGCCGGTGGCTATACCGTGGTGAAGGACCACGTACGGATCTGCCGAGCACGGGGGCAGGAGACTTTCGTGCCGCTCGCCCACCCGCCCGGCCATGCCCAGGTCGATTTTGGCGAGGCGGTCGCCACCATCGCTGGCGTGCGCCGCAAGATCCATTTCTTCTGCATGGATCTGCCGCACTCCGACGCCTGCTTCGTGAAGGCGTATCCGCGGGAGACCACCGAAGCTTTTCTCGACGGGCATGTCGCCGCCTTCGCCTTCTTCGGCGGCGTGCCTCTGTCGATCCTGTACGACAACACCAAAATCGCAGTGGCCAAGATCTGCGGCGACGGACAGCGTGAGCGTACGCGCGCCTTCACCGAGTTGGTGAGCCACTGCCTGTTCCGGGATCGCTTCGGCCGTCCGGGCAGGGGCAACGACAAGGGCAAGGTCGAGGGGCTGGTCAAGTTCGCCCGGTCCCACTTCATGACCCCGGCTCCGGAGGCGGCCTCGTTCGAGGCGCTGAACGCTGACCTGGAGCGCCGCTGCCGAGCTCGGCAGAACGAGTGCGCCGGGCGGCATCCCGAGAGCATCGGAACGCGGCTCATGGCCGATCGAGTGGTTCTGCGAGCCCTGCCGGCGGTGCCGCTGGAGCCGTGCGAGAAGAGGGCCGGGCGCGTCTCGTCGACCGCGCTGGTGCGCTATCGCGGCAACGACTACTCGGTGCCGACCACCTACGGCTTCCGGGACGTGCTGGTGAAGGGCTTCGTCGAGGAAGTCGTGATCCTGTGTGCGGGGGTCGAGATCGCCCGGCACCCGCGCAGCTACGGCAGCGGCGTTTTCGTCGCCGAACCTCTGCACTACCTCGCGCTGATCGAGACCAAGCCGAACGCCCTCGACCAAGCCGCGGCACTCCAGGGCTGGGATCTGCCCGAGGCGTTCCAGCACCTGCGCCACCTTCTGGAGGCGCGCATGGGCAACCGCGGCAAGCGCGAGTTCATCCAGGTGCTGCGCCTGATGGAGGCGATGCCGAAGGACCTCGTGGCCTGGGCCGTCACCGAGGCGATCCGGCTCGGGGCGATTGGCTTCGATGCGGTCAAGTTGATCGCGCTGGCCCGTCTCGAACGGCGGCCGCCTCGGCTCGACTTGTCGGCCTACCCGCATCTGCCCCGGCCTGCGGTGCGCGCGACGATGGCCGCCGACTACACGGTGCTGGTGCCGGAGGTGGCGGCATGAGCGTGAGCGGCGATGAGACGACACCGGGCGTCCTGCTCGCCCATCACCTCAAGCAGTTGAAGTTGCCGACGGTCCTGCGCGAGTACGACAAGGTCGCCCGGGACTGCGCCCGGAGCGGCCTCGACCACCCCCGCTATCTGCTGCGGCTGGTTGAGCTGGAACTGATCGACCGCGAACGGCGCATGGTCGAGCGCCGGATCCGGGCGGCACGCTTCCCGGCGGTGAAGAGCCTCGACACCTTCGACTTCGCCGCCATCCCGAGCCTGAACAAGATGCTCGTGCTGGAGCTGGCGCGCTGCGGCTACGTCCTCGGTCGGGAGAACGTCATCGCGCTCGGCAACTCCGGCACCGGCAAGACGCACATCGCCCTGGCTCTCGGACTGGCAGCCTGCCAGAAGGGCTTCTCGGTCACGTTCACCACGGCGGCCTCGCTGGTCAACCAGCTCATGGAGGCGCGTGACGAGCGCCGCCTGCTCCGGCTTCAGAGGGAGCTGGCCGCGGTGAAGTTGCTGATTGTCGATGAACTCGGCTACGTGCCGCTGTCGCCGACGGGGGCCGAGCTTTTGTTCGAGGTCCTGTCCCAGCGCTACGAGCGCGGCTCGACGGTGGTGACCTCGAACCTTCCGTTCGAGGACTGGACCTCGGTCCTGGGCTCGGAGCGGCTGACCGGTGCGCTGCTGGATCGGCTGACCCATCACGTCAGCATCCTGAGCCTGAACGGAGACAGCTACCGCCTCAGATCCTCCCGCAGCCGGCGGGGCCGCACAGACAGGGCGGAGCAAAACCAGGCCACCCTTGATGACCCTGATCCCGCGACGGGCGAGATCCGGCCAGCCTGACCTCACGATCCGCGACAAACGATGAAGAGGCCCGATCGGGCCCCTTCATCGTTCAGGCTGTCCGCAGTCCGTGGCCTGGTTTTACTCCGCCACGGCGGCCTAAAATTGGTCCGCCCTTTACAGGTTCTGGGCGACCGGTGAGCTGATGCCTCTCAAAGCCGAGAACGGCACCGTGCAGGGCTTTCTCAAGATCCTGCGCGATCGCACCCAACAGCGCGTCGAAGCAGCAGAGCGTAACGCCAGCGAGCTGCGCTTCCGCTCGCTCGTCGAGGTCAGCCCTCAGGTGGTCTGGTTCGGTGATGCCGCCGGCAACATCACCTACTGCAACCCGATCTGGTACGAGTTCACGGGGCTACCGTCAGGTGACACAAACTGGGCCAGCGTGATCCACCCAGACCACCAGGAACGTGTGCTGGAGGTCTGGAGGCATGCGGTTGAGACCGAGGGACCCTACGAGGTCGAGATCCCGTTCCGCCGAGCCAGCGATGGCCAGTACCGCTGGTTCCTGGCGCGCGGCAAACCCATAAGCGATGCTGCCGGCGTACCGGATTGCTGGATCGGCATCGCCATCGACATCCACGACCGCAAGGAGGCTGAGATTGCCCTCCGCAGCGCGCAGGAGCAGTTGCGCCTTGCCGTCGAGGCGACCGAGACGGGCGTGTTCGACTATGACCTCGTCTCGGACGAGCTGAAGTGGGACAACCGCATCCGTTCGTTCTACGGCCTAGCGCCGGACGCTCCCGTCAACCTGGCCGTGCACCTGGCTCGCGTGCACCCGGACGACCATGCCAAGGCGGATGAAGCGGTGCGCGCCGCGATCGATCCGGCCGGCGACGGCATCTACGACATCACCTATCGCACGGTGGCCCCGGAGGACGGGACCGAGCGCTGGGTGTCTGCCAAGGGTCAGACCCTCTTTGAGGGCGGACGACCGGTGCGTCTCATCGGCACCGCGCGCGATGTCACCGGGAGCCGGCGCGCGGAGCAGGTTCTGCGCGAAACCGAGGAGCGCTACCGCCTCGCCTCGCGCGCCACCAACGATGCGATCTGGGACTGGAACCTCGCCACCAACCACGTGCTCTGGAACGAGGCGCTGCAGGTTGCCCACGGCTACGCGCCTGATGCGGTCGAGCCGACCGGTGACTGGTGGATCAGCCACATCCATCCCGACGACCGCGCCCGCATCGATGCCTCCATCCATGCTGTTATCGATGGGACGGGTACTGTCTGGAGCGACGAGTACCGCTTCCTGCGGGCCGACGGCTCCTATGCCGACATCCTCGACCGCGGTTCCGTCATCCGCGACGCGCAGGGAAAAGCGACGCGCATGATTGGGGCGATGCTGGACATCACCGAGCGCAAGCAGGCGGAAGAGCAGCAGCGCCTGCTGACGGGTGAGCTGCAGCACCGGGTCAAGAACACGCTGGCGATGGTGCAGGCGATTGCCAGTCAGACGCTGCGAGGGGCGGCGGACATCGACGAAGCGCGTGAGGCTTTTGCCGCCCGCCTAATCTCACTCGGCCGCGCGCATGACATTCTCACGCAGGCCAGCTGGAAGGCTGCCCCGATCATGGAGGTGGTCCAGGGGGCCCTGAGTGTGCATGCCCAGGCCGGACCTGCACGGATCCGGGTTAGCGGCCCGAACGTGCTGCTCGGTGCGAAATCAGCCCTCTCACTGGCTCTGGCTCTGCACGAGCTGGCCACCAACGCGGCCAAGTACGGCGCTCTTTCGAACGAAAGCGGGATCGTGGAGCTGCGCTGGCACATTGTGCACGAGGGCGAAGCGCCCCGGTTCTGCCTTACCTGGTCCGAGCAGGGTGGGCCGCCCATTCTCGCCCAGCCTGCGCGGCGCGGGTTCGGCTCACGCCTGATCGAGCGCAGCTTCGCCGCCGAGGTCGGTGGTGAGGTTAGGCAGACCTATGCACCGACCGGGCTAATCTGCCGCCTGGAGGCGCCCCTTGCCTCGATGCAGGAGCAGCGTAGCGAAATCGCAGCATAGCGGTAGGTTTTGGTGATTAGGCTTCAGCCAAGCTGAAACCTTTCCCGCAGCTTCCCCCTTCTGTTTGAATGGAATTGCATACTGCGTCGCCTCCCGCTGTCGCCTTGGTTGCCGAGGATGAATTTATTCTACGTATGGAGGCGGCCGACACCCTGGCCGATGCCGGGTTCAAGGTCTTGGAGGTCGCCACCGCTGACGCAGCGCTGCGCTACCTCCAGGAGAAGGACGGTGTCGACTTGCTGTTCACCGATGTGAACATGCCGGGTGACCTCAATGGTTTCGACTTGGCCCGTGAAGTTGCTGCCCGCTGGCCAGAGATCCTGATTGTTGTCTGCTCGGGTGCGACCAAGCCAGGACCCGGGGACCTACCTGCCAAAGCCCGCTTCATCGACAAACCCTACTCCTCAGGGCTGGTCGAGCAGATCCTGCGCGAGCTGCGGGCCGCATAAGGTTCCTTGAACGAAGACGTCTTCCCCACCATGCACAGGAATTTTTAACAGATCAATTTATGGACCCGCCTCCCACGCGGCACGTTCTTACGAAAACGCAGGGAGCTGCCACGCTGCCGGCGAGCCGATTAAATAGCACACGGGAGACAGGACTACATGGCCACCAAGCAGAAAACCTTGCAGGATGCGTTCTACGAAACCCTCAAGGACGTCTATTACGCGGAAAAGCAGTCTGTCCGGGCTTTGAAGAAGTCGGCCAAGGCGGCCGAGCACGATGAGCTGCGCCAAGCCTTCGAGACCCATGCCGAGGAAAGCGCCAATCAGGTCGAGCGCCTGCAGCAGGTGTTCGAGATCATCGGTAAGCCGGCGCGTGCCAAGACCTGCGAGGCGATGCAGGGCCTGACCTCGGAAATGGAAGAAGATCTTGAGGACTTCGAGGATAGCCCGGCGGCGGACGCTGTGCTGGCGGCCTGTGCGCAGGCGGTCGAGCACTACGAGATCGCCCGCTACGGCACGCTGAAGACCTGGGCGAGCCAGCTCGGCTACGCGGACGCCGCCAAGCTGCTGGATGAGACCCTGCAGGAAGAAAAGAAGACCGATCAGCTGCTTTCCGAGATCGCCGAGCGGATCAACGTCGAAGGTTCAGAGACGGACGCTGAGGAAGGCACCACCAAAGGCAAGGGCGGGCGCAAGGCTACCTGAGCCCTGAAGAATCTGAGGATGCGGAAAGGGCGCCATGGAGCGCCCTTTCTGCTGTCCGCGCCGAGCAGCATGCCGTCGGTGAGGTCAAGGAGCTCGGCGCGCATCAGTATCAGATGGGTCTTTGGGCGTTTTCCGGCAACTCCATATGAGCATCCGGCAGCCAGCGGTTCCAAGTCAACCGGCAGGGCTCATAAGAAGTTGACAGTCACCTGCTTTATACAATGCTGAGGCGTGGTCTCGAAGGGTTGGCACGTATTTGGCGCAGCTGCCCTTTCCGCTTGTACATGGCCGTATCAGCCACCTCGAGGAGGCGTGCAGTCGAGGAAGCATCCTCCGCGCTGTGGGCTATCCCAACGCTTCCGCCAATTCGACGACTGCTCAGTTCAGGTAGCTGGATCTCTTCAAGAGCAACCTCCACACGCCTTGCCAGGGTAAGCAGGAACGATGGTGAGGAGCACTGTTCTACCACCACTACGAACTCGTCACCGCCGATGCGTGCGATCGCATCGACCGGACGCAACGTCTCCCGGAGGCACTGTGCGGCTGCAACCAAAAGGCGATCACCGACAGCGTGGCCTAAGCTGTCGTTGACAGCTTTGAAGTCGTTCAAATCTAGGTAGAGCAGCCCAACTTCGGAAGGCCGGCGGAGCAGTGCAGCGTCTAGCTGATCGATCAGTGCCGAGCGGTTGAGCAAGCCTGTCAGTGGGTCGTGGCTTGATGCGTGGGCTAGACGCGCGCCCTCACGCCGACCTCGCCGCGCGTCACGAAAAGCAAGCAGCAAGCAGGAGGCAACCGGTAGCAAAATCATCGGGGCCATCCAAACCCAAAACGTGGCGTCGCGTTTCGCGGCGTCGCGCTGCCACAGAGCGCTGCGATTAATCGCAGTTCTCTCGGCCTCAAGGAGGTGACCCACATCAGTGTGGACAGCATCCATGAGGCGCTTACCCGTATCTTGCTGCACAATTGAGAGGGCGGCTTCTAATCCATCTCGTTGTCGCGCCTCGATCGTAGATTTCATCTCGGAAAACTTGGCGCGAACCTGCTGATCGATGCTGATTATGACCTGCTTCGCGAGATCGTTGTGGGTGTAATCTTTCTGCAGTGTGAGAAGGCTCTGATCAATCTGTGAGATCGCCTGAACATAAGGTTGCAGATATTCATCTCGACCCGTCAGAAGGTAACCGCGTTGTCCAGTTTCAGCATTTTGCACAAGCGTGAGTAGCTGCACGAGGTGTCGCGCGCGGAGATTGCTGGCGATGAGGTTATCGGTTCCAGCGCGAACGGTGTTCACGTGCTGATAGAACCCTAGCGTGGCTGCAATGCAGAGGCATGCGATTAGCGCTGCCAGGAAGACCAACTTGGTCTCAATGTAACCGGTGAGGCGATGTATCATGAGTCGTATGCCCGCTATCGCGCGGTCATACCTTGTGCGCCTAAAATGTTGCCTTACAGCATCGAGCTGTAGAGAGGGTCGTGGACTTTCTATCGCGTATGGAGAACTGCGAATTAACAGGCTCAGCCGGTCGCGGTTCAACTTAGAGTGATAATGCTGCGGCGATTGCTTCCTTTTTCTACCGTTGTTAGATGGGAAGCTTCAAACAGGTGTTTCCGGAGAAGGCCACAAAGCCTTTTCATCAAAGCTCCATGGTGCAACAGGGATACTTTCCACGAGCAGGCGGATCATCTCGGATCGACTCTCCAGCATAAGAGCTGGGGGCTCACCTACGATGGCGCACCAAGCCAAGGTAAAATCCGCGTGCGAAATGTGAGCGAGTGTGTCCGAACCTAACGGCTCCATATGCTGTGGCATGTCCCGTCTCCCGATTGGCGTAGAGATAGTGAACCGATCGGGGGTTTGGTTCGATAACCTATTGGTAAGGTAAACAGAAGCTTAATCGAACGACCTCCCGAGCGCGCCAGGGCGCCCGGGCAGGCTGGTTCTCAGATCAGGCCGCGCGGACCGTCGTCAGAAACCGGTTCACTTCGGTTGAGAGGTGCTCAGACTGTCGCGACAATTCGGAGGCTGCGCCAAGCACTTGGCTCGCCGCTGCACCTGTCTCCTCGGAAGCCTGAGCTACGCCAGCGATGTTAGCTGTGACCTCGCCCGTGCCGGTTGCCGCCTGGGCCACGTTGCGCACGATCTCCTGCGTGGCTGCGCCCTGCTCCTCCACCGCCGCTGCGATGCTGGTCGCAACCCCGCTGATTTCCTTGATGCGTTCGGCGATGCCAGCAATGGCTGCTACGGCCTGACCGGTCGACCCTTGGATCCGCGCAATGTGACCGGAAATTTCGTCGGTGGCTTTAGCGGTCTGGCTGGCAAGCTCCTTTACCTCGGTTGCAACGACTGCGAAGCCACGGCCAGCTTCGCCAGCACGGGCTGCCTCGATCGTAGCGTTCAGGGCGAGCAGGTTAGTCTGACCGGCGATTGTCGAGATCATTGTCACCACGTCGCCGATCTGGGCCACGGCACCGCTCAGTTCTTGTACGAGAGCTGCGCTGTGATCAGCCTCGCTTACCGCGACCTGCGCAAGGCTGGCCGACCCGTCAACTTGCCGGCCGATTTCATGCACCGATGAGCTAAGCTCCTCGGCGGCCGCTGCCACTGTGCTGACATTGCTTGCTGCTTCCTCGGCCGCGGTCGCGACAGTGATGGACTGGTTGGCGGTCTCGGTTGCGGTGCCAGCCATGCTCTGAGCAGTCGCCTGCAACTCGGTCGCGGCCGCAGTGACTGTCCCGATGATGCCGCCTACGGCACGCTCGAAATCATCAGCCATCTGGCGCATCCCAAGCTTGCGCTGCTCCTCGGCTGCGAGCCGGGCCTGGGCTGTTTCCTGCTCCAGCTCACGGGTGCGGATCAGGTTGTCCTTGAACACCTGAACGGCCGCAGCCATCGCACCGATTTCATCCTGCCTGTCGGTGCTCGGCACGGTCGTTGCCGCGTCACCGGCAGCAAGTCTGCCCATGGCAGCCGTCATACGCTCGATTGGACGTGCGACTCCAAACAGGCTGAACAGGATGGCACAAAGACCGATCACCAATGAGATCGCTGTCATCACGTAGGCTGTGAGGATGGCCTCTGCCGCACTCTCAGCAGCGGCAGTTCCGCTTGCATTTGCCCCACGCTTATTGAGCTCAACGCCTTTTGTGAGGGCTTGCATGGCAGCTCGGTTGAGGCTTCCCATTTCCTCGCTGGTAAGCAGGGCAAGCGCTTCCGCCTTGTTCCCCTGCTTCATGAGCGTGCGAACATGTTCCTCCTGCTCGATATAGCGAAGCCAGGTCGAAGAAAAAGCATCATAGAGCGCCTTCTCCTCGGCCGAGCTGATCAGCGGCTCATAGCGGCGCTTCAACGCCTCGAGGTTGTGATTAGCCTCAATTAAACCGGCTTCATTCTTGGAAAATCCTTCCACCGTGTTGGACGCGACAACGAAGCGGTAGAGCTTAACTCTTACATCGCGCGTTGAGGTATTTATCTCGTTGATTATGCTTACTGAAGGGAGCCAATTTTTTGTTACGGCTGATGAGCTTTGCTCTACAGATGTGATTTTGCTGATGCTGGCTGCACCTTGGCCGACGGCGGCCAGGGCCAGAAGGCCAATGGAGCCAATTAGAACTGTTTTGAGGGTCAGACGCATTGTCGGCTTCCGTACAAAATCTCCTGCTCGCAAAAACGTGATCGAGGCCTAACTAATGGTTAATGGTGTAAGCCATGCGGTTGTGGCGGCATCGATTTTGTCGCAGGCATCCGAACTCATGCGCGGGCACCGTACTCTCATTGGGCAATGCCCATGGCTGGCGCCGGCGTGCACCGAGTACCAGGATGTGTCGGCGGTGCAGTCAGGACTACGTTACCGTCCCGAAGTTCAATCTTGGGTTTAATTCTTGATGCGCGGCATGCACGCTATGCCCGCGATCGTGTCTACAGGAACCTGCCCTTCGTCACAGTGCTTCGCAGGGGATAGCACCTCGATCAACATAAGTACGATGCACACACCAATGGCTGCCATGATCAGCTTGGCTCCCAGACCCACGTCATCCTCTTTCTGAGCCGCGTCGGACCATGCGCTTGTCCGGAAGCGAAGTTAGAGCGTGAGCGGTTGAAGGCACCCCCGGGCTGAGCACCCCTTATCTGTCGCCCACGCGAGCTATCATCCCGCGTCACCCGCTAGCGGAGCAGCCCGGCGCGCGGATGCTTGAGACGCTGATCGCTTTGGCGTTAGCGGGTCTTGGCGGGGACCTTGACAGGCGGAGTGCCCGCAACTTCGCTCACTGAAGCGGTACGCGAGCGCGAACGCGGATCCCGTCCGGTTCGAAGGCAACCTCGACCTCAGCCTTTGTCTGTGCGGCCAGGACCTTGTTCAGGAGGCGGTGTCCGAACCCCTCCCGGGTAGGATGCCCGACCGGAGGGCCGTCATGCTCGTCCCAGTTCCATCGCAGGCACTGTCCGCTGGAGCCGTCCTCAATCCACCAAGTGACCTCGACCCGACCTTTAGGATCGGCGAGAGCGCCGTGTTGCAGGGCGTTGGTCGTCAACTCGTGCAGAGCCATGCTTACCGGCACGGCAAGGTTGGACGGCAGCATGACCCTGGGACCTTCCAAGGTAATCCGCCCATGATCGTTGTACGGATCGAGTTCCGACCGCAGCAATCCCTCAAACGAAGCCGCTTGTGAGAGATCCTCCGTGATCAGCGCGTGAGTCCGCGCCAGCGAGCTGATCCGAGCGGTCAATGCACGAGTGAACTCTGAGATCGAGAGGGAAGAGCGAACGGTGGCGTTCATCACCGCCTGCACGGTCGCGAGCGTATTTTTGACGCGATGGTGCAACTCGCGCACCATGAGCTTCTGGCGCTCTGTCAGCGGGCGTTGAATACTCCCTGATTGTGGGCATCGAAAATTCCCTGGTCGGTGCCCTGGCCCGTAGGGTCGCGACGCCCCGCGCCCTCTCGGGCTTTTCCATCCTCAGCCACCATGCCTGCCGATACCGATCGGCTGGGAGCGACGAGGATGGTTCTGCTGGGAGAACTCGTCATGATCTTGGACCTGCACCGACAGGGCCTGTCCGTCTCCGCCATCGCCCGCCGGACCGGCCGCGATCCGAAGACGATCCGCAAGTACATCGAGCGCGGCCTCGAGCCGCCGGCCTACGGCCCGCGTCAGCCCGGCCGCCCGAGCAAGCTCGCGCCCTATCTCGATTATCTGCGCGAGCGGATCACCGCCTTCCCCGACCTGAGTGCCGTGCGCCTGACCCGCGAGTTGCGCGAGCGCGGCTACACCGGTGCCTACACCGCGGTGAAGCGGTTCGCCGCCGCGATCCGGCCGCCCGAGGCCAAGCCCTACGAGGTCCGCTTCGAGACCCCGGCCGGCCAGCAGGCGCAGGTCGACTTCGCCCGCTTCCTCGTCACCTTCACGGATGCGCCGGACACGACCTGCATCGTCTGGCTGTTCTCGCTGGTGCTCGGCCATTCCCGGCACATCGAGGCGCGCTTCGTCCTGCATCAGGACCTGCAAACGCTGCTGCGCTGTCACATGCAGGCCTTCACCGCGATCGGCGGCGTGCCGATCGAGATCCTCTACGATCGCATGAAGACGGCGGTCACCGGCGAGGATGCGGACGGCCACATCGTCTACAACCGATCCCTGCTGGCACTCGCCCAGCACTACGGATTCCTGCCGCGCGCCTGCCGCCCGTACCGGGCCAAGACCAAGGGGAAGGTCGAGCGACCGTTCTCCTACATCCGCCAGGACTTCTTCCTCGCACGTTCCTTCCGCGACCTCGACGACCTCAACCGCCAGCTTCGGAGCTGGCTCGATACCGTCGCCAACGTCCGCTTGCACGGCACCACGCAGCGGATCGTCTCGGAAGCCTTCGCCGCCGAGCGGCCCGAGTTGCAGCCCTTGCCGGCTCTGCCCTTCGACGCTCTGCTCACGCTGGAGCGGCGCGTCAGCCACGATGGCCTCGTCTCGATCGGTGGCAACTATTACAGCGTACCGGATCGGACCCGGCGCGTCGTCGAGGTGCATCAGTTGCCCGACACGATCCGCATCCTCGATGGTGGCCGGCTCGTCGCGAGCCATCCGATCCTGGAGGGACGACGGCAGTACCGCATCGACCCCGACCATCGGCAAGGCACGGCCGCTCGGGCCATGCGCCGCGGCCATCCCGACGGTCTGCCGATCGGCCGCCATGGCGATCACGTCGCCCGGCGCTCGCTGGCTGTCTACCAGGCAGTCGGCGAACGGCTCGCCGGCGGGATCGGAGGCCAGCGATGAGCCGCGCCGCCCCCTGTGTCGCCACGACCCTCGACAGCATCAAGCGCAGCTTGGTCGGCCTGCGCATGCCGCGCGCCCTGGAGGTGCTCGACGCGACGGTCCGGCGCATCGAGCAGGGCGAGATCGACGGCTTGGCCGCCCTCGACGTGATCCTGACCGAGGAACTGACGCTGCGCGAGAACCGCCGCGTGAAGACCGCCCTGCTGGTCGCGCGCCTGACCACGATCAAGACGCTGTCCGGGTTCGACTTTGCCTTCCAGCCCTCGCTCGACCGCGAGCGCGTCCTGGCGCTGGCGGAACTGACCTTCATCGACCGGGCCGAGGTCGTCCATCTGCTCGGACCACCCGGCACCGGCAAGAGCCATCTGGCGATCGCGCTCGCCGTCGAGGCGGTCAAGGCCGGGCGCAGCGTCGTGTTCTCGACGCTGGCCGACCTCGTGACCTCGCTGGCCAAGGCCGAGCGCGACGGCTCCCTGCGCGAGCGCATCCGCTATCTCTGCCGGGCCTCGCTGCTGGTCGTGGACGAGATCGGCTACCTCCCCGTCGTCCCCGGTGGCGGCAACCTGTTCTTCCAACTCGTCAACGCGCGCTACGAGCGCGGGGCGATGATCCTGACTTCGAACCGCGGCTTCGCCGAGTGGGGCGAAGTGTTCGGTGATCCGGTCGTGGCGACAGCCCTGCTCGACCGACTCCTCCACCATGCCGTGGTGATCCAGATCGAGGGGGCGAGCTACCGCCTGCGCCAGCACGCCGACCTCGTCCCCGAGCACGTCCGCTCCAAGGCCCTGATCGTTCCGCCGCCCGCACCCAGGCGTCGCGGTCGTCCACCCGGAAAGGCTGCCTCCGATCACACGGCCGGCTGATCACCGATCCGCACCGAACCCGCCGGCCAGGGAATTTTGAAAGCCCACAATTGCGGAGACTTCGGTGCCCGTTGACACGCTCCTCGTAAGCATGACGCTCTGTTACGTCACGCTGCGCCGAGACCCAGTGCGTGATGGAGCCGTTCTTCTCACGCACTGGCGTGATGAGCCACTCTACCACGTAGGTTGATCCGTCCTTGCGGTAGTTGATGGTCTCGCCTTGGAAGGGGTTACCAGCCCCAAGAGCCATGCGCATCCGGTGCAGGACCCCACCGTCGGTCTCCGGCCCCTGCAGCAGCCGCGGTGATCGCCCGAGGACCTCGTGCGCTTCGTAGCCGGTCATGCGGGTGAAGGCCGAATTGGTGTACTCGATGCGTGGTCCGGGCTCATCGAGATCGGCCGAGGTGATGAGGATGGCTTCCCCGGCCGCTTCGACGGCAGCAAGAAGCACATCCAGATCGGGACGAACCTGCGCCGCTCCGTGATCCTCGCGCAAGTCCTCCTCCATCCAAGCCGCCGCTCTAGACGTCTCCCATCAACCCCCACACCATTTGTTGGTTTCCTACTGTTGCGCTTTCCACCGTGCCTGGTGTGGTCATGATGAGGGGGCTGGCCCCCAATCAAACCGACACTGCAAAGCTTGGATAGGCGATAGCACTCATGTCAAATTCACACCCATGCGCTGCATCACATAGGGCGTCTTGCGTCTTGCTTGCTTCGGAAGCACGCGATCATGGCTTGTGCAGAGCCTCGTTGGGCGACATGGGCATCATGTTCTGATCCATGTGATACATCACCCATATCGATCCAACCAAGGTAATCAGCACAAGCGTCAGCGTGAAAACGAGGGCGAGAAAGGTCCATCCGCCCTCGGATTTCATGTTTAAGTGCAAGAAATAGATCATGTGGACGAAAATCTGCACGACGGCAAAGCCCATGATGACGATATCGGTCTTAAGCTTGCTGTCGAGAACATCGCCCATCACGAGCCAGAACGGTATTGCCGTGAGGATGACTGAGAGGATGAACCCCGTCATGTAGCCCGACCGGGTGCCATGAGCAGGGCCGTGGCCGGTCCCATGCATATGTGGACCAGTGCCGTGTACAGGGTGAGCCGGAGCACTCATCGCGTCGCTCCCATCAGGTACACAAAGGTGAAGACGCCGATCCACACCACGTCGAGGAAATGCCAGAACATCGAGAGGCATAGGAGGCGACGCTGGTTGTCAGCGATCAGCCCGTGCTGCCGCACCTGGAACATCAGCGTCACGAGCCAGATGATCCCGAATGTCACGTGGAGCCCGTGCGTCCCGACCAGGAGGAAGAACGAAGAGAGAAAGGCGCTCCGCTGGGGCGTGGCGCCCTCATGGATCAGGTGCGCGAACTCATAGAACTCGATGGCGAGGAACCCAGCTCCGAGCACGCCTGTCGCGGCGAGCCAGCGCAGGACCGCGTCCACCTGCTCCTCCTCCATCTTCAGCATGGCAAAGCCATAGGTGATGGAGGACAGGAGCAGGAGGCTGGTGTTGAGAGCAACGAGCTTGAGGTCGAACAGCTCGGCGCCGGATGGGCCTGCCGCGTAGTTCCGGCCGAGCACGCCGTAGCAGGCGAAGAGCACCGCAAAAATGAGGCAGTCGCTCATCAGGTAGAGCCAGAAGCCCAGGAGCGTGCCCCCGTCACCGTGGGCATGCTCCTCCTGCTCGTAGAAGACCGGAGCCGTAGCGCCGGGTGGGGCGGTCACTTCATGCATGGCTCAGACCCGTCCCACCAGTTGCGCCGCTCTCTGGGCTTCGAGCCGGTTCACTTCCGCGGCCGGGATATAGAAGCTCGTGTGGTAGTTGAACGTGTGCCTGATCGAGACCGCAATCAGGGCAATGAGCGACAGGGCGGCGAGCCACCACACGTACCAGACCAAGGCAAACCCAAGCACAGTGCTCAGAGCGGCCAGTGTCATGCCCATCGCCGTGTTGCAGGGCATGTGAATGGGTCTGAAGCCTCCTGCTGGCCGCTCATGGCCGCGCTTCTTCATGTCCCACCAGGCGTCGAGATCGTGCACCACGGGTGTGAACGCGAAGTTGTAGGGGGGTGGGGGTGAGGAGGTGGACCACTCAAGCGTCCGTCCACCCCAGGGATCACCGGTAAGGTCACGCAGCTGCTCGCGTCGCAGGATGCTCACGAGAAGCTGCACGACAAAGGCCAGGATGCCAGCCATGATGATGAAGGCGCCGAACGCCGCAACCATCAGGTAGGGCTGCACCGACGGATCGTCGAAATGCTGGGTCCGACGCGTCTCGCCCATTAGACCGAGGGCATAGATCGGCGTGAACACGACCCAGAAGCCAACCAGCCAGCACCAGAAGCTGACCTTTCCCCAGAAGGGGTCGAGACGGAAGCCGAAGGCTTTCGGGAACCAGTACTGCACGCCGGCGAGCAGCCCGAACACGACGCCGCCGATGATGACGTTGTGGAAATGCGCAACCAGGAACAGGCTGTTGTGGAGGACAAAGTCGGCCGGCGGCACGGCAAGCAGCACGCCGGTCAGGCCACCCAGCACGAAGGTCGGGATGAAACCCATGACCCAAATGAAGGGGCCCTCGAAGCGGATCTTGCCCCGGTACATGGTGAACAGCCAGTTGAACACCTTGGCCCCGGTCGGGATCGAGATGATCATGGTCGTGATGCCGAAGAAGGCGTTGACGTTGGCGCCGGCACCCATCGTGAAGAAGTGGTGGAGCCAGGTCAGCCATGACACGAGCGCGATGACAGCGGTGGCGTAGACCATCGACGTATAGCCAAACAGCCGCTTTCCGCAGAACGTCGAGACGATCTCCGAGTAGATGCCGAAGGCAGGTAGGACGAGTACGTAAACCTCCGGATGCCCCCAGATCCAGATGAGGTTCATGTACAGCATCGAGTTGCCGCCGTAATCGTTCGTGAAGAAGTGTGTCCCCACGTAACGATCACAGGCCAGAAGAGCCAACGTGGCGGTCAGAACCGGAAAAATCGTGACGATGATTGCATTGCTAGCGAGCGTGGTCCAGCAGAACACCGGCAGCTTCATCATAGTCATGCCGGGCGCGCGCATCTTCACGATGGTCGCGATCAAATTGATCGCAGACAGCGTCGTGCCGACGCCGGCGATCTGTAGGCTCCAGATGTAGTAATCGACACCGACGCCCGGGCTGTAGGCTGCTCCGGAGAGCGGCGGGTAGGCAAGCCAACCCGTACGGGCAAACTCGCCCACAAACAGCGACAGCATCGTCAGGATGGCGCCGCCTGCCGTCATCCAGAAGCTGAAGTTGTTGAGAAATGGAAAGGCCACATCGCGCGCTCCGATCTGGAGCGGCATGATGTAATTCATCACCCCGGTCACGAATGGCATCGCCATGAAGAAGATCATGATCGTGCCGTGGGCGGTGAAGATCTGATCGTAGTGATGCGGTGGCAGGTAACCCTGTGCCTCTCCGACCGAGAGAGCCTTTTGTGTGACCATCATGATTGCGTCGGCAAAGCCGCGCAGCAGCATTACGATGGCGAGGATGATGTACATGATGCCG
>NZ_CP088249.1 GCF_021117295.1 Methylorubrum sp. B1-46
GCACCACCGCGGCCCGCGGCAGGGCCAGGCCGGACAGCTGGCCGTCGGTGATCGCGAGCACGGTCAGGAACTGGCCGACGCGCAGGCCGGAGGCATCGCCCTCGATCGCGAACTGGACTGGAATGGCTTGGTTGCGGTCGGCGAGGCCTGAGCCCTGATAGGTCAGCTCAAAGGTGCGGCCGTCGGGCAGGCGGGCGGTGGCGTGCTGCCCGGCGGTCAGGGCGTCGAAGCTCAAGGCCTCGACCCAGAGGTTTTTGGGGTCGACGATCTGAAAGATCATCTGGCCGGCGTTGGCCATCTGGCCGGCCGTGGCGGACGCCTCAGCGACCACGCCGTCGACCGGCGCGATCAGCGGCTCGGGCTCGCTGCGGATCCTGTCGAGGGCAGTGCGGCGGTCGCGCAGACCCTTGAGTTCGTCCTGGGCCTCGTCCAGCTGCACCTGGGCGACGGCGCCGGAGGTGGCCAGCTTGGAAAACCGCTCAACGCGGCGCTGCACGATCGCGATCTGCTGATCGAGCTCGCCCTGGCGCTGGCGCATGTCGGAGACGTCGACCCGGGCCACCGGCGGCGTCACGTAGGCGAGCACGTCGCCCTTCTTCACCGGGGTGCCGAGCCGCGGAAACAGCCCGGAGGTGGGCGGCGACAGGCGGCCGCCGACACTGGACTGGACCACGCCGCTGGCGTTGGGGTTGGGAATGACGCGGCCGGGCAGGCCGATCGTGCGGCTGAACGTGCCGGCCTCGGTCATCGCCGTGCGCAGCTCCAGCAGGCGCTGGGTCGGCTTGGGCACGAACACGGTGCCGTCGGCCAGGCGCTGGGCCAGGTCGGTTGGCGCGGCTCCGCCGGGGGCGCGCTCGATCAGTGCGGCGCCTTGGATGGGCTTTTGTTCTGCGCCGTGATCCTCGTCGCCGTGGGCAAAGGCGGTTGCGCTCAGCAGCACCGTGGCCGTGATCGCCAGCACAGCGATCACCGGCACGCGCCGGCGACCGCGGGCGACCAGCATCAGCAGAATGCCGAGCAGGAAGCTGCCAGCCGCCACGGTCAGCAGCACCGGGTCCTGTTTGGCCAGGCGCTCACGCAGGCCGTGGGTGATCTCCGGCACAGCCGCGCGCACGCTGTCGCTGACCGTCTGCACCGCACCGACGGTCGCCGGAGCAGCGGCCGCGGCGGCTGGCGCCGGCAGATCCAGGCTGACCGGCATGACGTCGACCACATCGCCGGCGGTCACGGTGACCAAGAGGTCGTAGTGGCCGGGCTTGCTCAGCCAGGGCGCCGGCAGCGCATAGCTGCGCTCGGCGGTCGCCTGGGCGGTTTTCGAGCCGTCGGGGGTGTCCACCTCCACGGTAGCGCCGGTGACGGGCTCGCCGGTGCGGAAGCGGTCCAGGTAGAGCTGGAGCGTGCCATCGCGCGGCACCGCGACCAGCTCGAACGCCTCGGACACGGCCTCGCCGCGCGGCGCAATGGTTTTGGAGACCGGCGGCGGCGGGGCGCCGTGGTCATGCCCTTCGTGGGCCGACGCCTGGCCTGCACCAAGCAGGGCCAGCGTCACGGCCAGCGCACGCAGCGCGGCCGCAATCGGGGACTTCATGGATCAATTCTTTCGCCGGTGGACGCAAGGCGTCCGCGCACGCGCAGCGGCTCATTAGAGCGGCGTCAGACGCGTGGGAACGCCGGGTTCAGGCGAAAGATCGAGGGGGCTTGGGCAGCGCCTCGGGCGCGAGGCTCGGGCGGGCATCCTGCTGGGCAGCCGGCAGCACGGTCGCAAGCCGCAGGGCCGGCACAGCGGCCTGCAGCAGTGGCGTCAGTGCCGAGTGGCAGCAGCTCAGGCTCGTGCCGCAGCACAGGCCATTGCAGCCGCCCGCATCCGAGGTGTTGGCCGCAGAGGCCGCAGCCACAGCAAACACCGTGGTGGCGGTGGTGGGCGTCTCGGTCAGCGCCGCCAACTGCAGGGCGGGCGTGGCCGCCGGGGCCAGGGCCACCGGTGCAGGCTGTACCGGCGTGGCCTCGACCGCGGCCGGCGCATGGTGATGGGCATGGCCCTCATGCGCCTGCGCCACCGACACGCCAAAGGTCGCGGCGATCATCACGATCACCACGGCCAGCAGGCGCGCGAGTTGGCGGTCCAGGTTCATTACGTCCAACCTAACACAGCCCCCGGGATTAAGAAACGCGGTTGTGCGTTGTCTGAAAGCCCGCAGGCCGGCAGGTGGTTGCATGGTTGGGAGTTGGCAAGGGTCCGGCTCAGTTTGAACGCTTATGAGCCCGTCTGCACGGGCCTCCTGACAGGAGCGTCCAGTCTCGACCTGGGGCAAGGCGCGTGTCAGCCGAGTGTCCAGTCCTCGGTATCGAACAGGTCGATGAGATTGCACCACGGCACCTGCAGGTCATTGCAGACACCAGGGATCTTCCGGAGGCTGGTGGGGCCAACCTCTTCGGTCACAACACGGTAGCCGTGCACCTCGGCGGTCGCGATCACGAACGGGTCCGCCGCAAACTTCTCTTTGCCGGCCATCACCAGGCCCTTGTAGGTGTTGATGATATGGGCGCTGCGCAGCTGCACATCCTGGTCCGGCGCCAGGAACATGGCCTCGCGCTCCAGCAGCCATTCATGCAGCTCCGGTGAGCGCTTCTGGCACTCGGCCAGCACCAGGGCTGAGGAGACCAGGCGCCCTTCCGTCACCAGCTGATCGAACTGGTCCCACAGCTTCGGGAACCGCTTCGGCTTGTAGCGCTCATACCAGGCGGCGATCAGCGCGCTGGTGTCGATGCAGTAGATGTCGGCCACCCCGGACTAGCCTTTCAGTCCGAAGGTGGCCTGCTCCATCGCGGGAACCGACTTGACCTGCATGTTGAGGTAGTTGGAGACGTCGCGGAGCGTCAGGCGGCGGTCGTAGTAGCCCTGGAACACCAGTTGCGCATAGGAGCGGCCCAGCTGGCTGAGCACCACCAGGTGGCGCGGCGGGCCACCGGTGGATTTTTTGCTGTCGAGGTCGTCGTATTCCTTTTGGAACGCCGGCCGGCGGCTCTCATAAAACGCCTTGGTGGTGCGCCCGAGGGTCAACAGACGGCGCAGGACCACCTCGCGGCTGACGCCGAACCGGACCGCCAGGGCGGCCAGCTCGTCGTCCGCCCAGGTCTTTTCGCTGCCTTTGCGAGCCACCAGGGTTTCGTTCAGCAGCCAGTCTTTGGGGACCAGCGCGGCCGCGGCCACGGCGTTGCAGAATTGCTCGATCCGGGCTGCATCGGCGCGCCGCTCGTCCAAGCCGAACCCGCTGACCCCGCTCGCCCGCACGGCGAGGTGGCAGAACTCGTGCAGCAGGGTGAAGGTGCGCCCGTTGGTGCGGTCCTTGGAATTGATCAGGATCAGCGGCAGCCGGCTCTCGGCGATGGCGACGCCACGCATTTCGGTGAGCGGTAGCCCGGGGATCAGGAACACCAGCACGTCGCGAGCTTCGATCTTGGCGCGCCAGTGGTCGAAGGCCTTGGCCCGCCAGGCTTGCTGGTCGGTGGCGGTGACGTCCAGGAAGCTGCGGATGCGCTCGCCCAGGGCTTCCTCGTCATCGTTCAGCGTGGCGCTGAACGTGAACTCGGCGGCCGGCTCACCCAGGTCGTTGTGCAGCTCCAAGGCCAGGTCCCGGCGCTCCTGCGCCTGCCGGATCACTGCGGTCAGATCCGGCGTGAACGCACCGGGCTCGGCCTCGGCCAGCTTGCGGAAATCCTGGATCGGCTGGAACCCGGCCGGCGGCTCGTTGAGGTAAAACAGGCTGGGCGCCCGCTTGTAGACGTTGGCGGCGGCCAGGAACTGCGGGAAAGTCAGCTGAGCGTCGCCGTTCTCGGCGGCCAGCAGCTTCTCCACACTGATGGCAATAGCCTTCGCCGCCGCCTCCGGAGAGAGGCGGGCTTGGTCCCGGGCCCATGCGAGGATGGCCGGGTTGATGAAGGCGGGTACGCTTTTGGCCATGGTTACGCTTGCACCATACCACGTCCGTCAAGAGTGGCAGGGGTCCTGTGCAGAACGGCAGAGGCAGGCTGTTGTTGCCGCCACAGGAATTTAGCCGTTCGCCCTTCGTTCACCCAGAGGCAAAATGCGCCGCTGGAAACCAGCGCGGCACAGCCTGCGCAGAGGGCGGCTTTGCCGCCTATGGCAGCCCAACGTTGGACGGCTGGGCCGGGGTCAAGGCCGAAGAGCGCAGCGTGCCTTGAGGTTGGACCGGGCGGCTGGCACCACCTAGCAGACCGGGCCGCAGGGCGCTGCAGGATGGGAGAGCGACCGTTACCCACAAGGCCAAGATTGCCTGGCAGGCTCGAGAGTTGCCACTGGCGGTGCTCAGGGCGCGACGTCGCGCGAGCGACGCAGGGGCCAGCCGGGAGGCTGGCCCTTTTTCGTGGGCAGTGCTCAGCCGAACAGAGTGAGCTGCTGCCGGTCGCCTTCGGCCTGTGCCCATGCCGGCCCGGAGGCCTCGGCGTCCAGCCACTGCAGGACGAAGGCGACCGGCCCGCCGCTCTCCTGCACCAGCGCCGGCGCGGTGAACCACGACAGGTAGCCGGTTTCGGTGATCGGCAGGGGTGCCCGCCGCGGCGCGGTGCTCTCGATCTGCAGGTGCCCGGGCTGGGCCAAGGCGTTGGTGTTGAGGAACCGCGGCTCCCACTGAATGCGGAGGGAGACACCGCGCCATTGCGCGGTGTGCTCCTCGACGTACCGGGGGCCGGTCATGCGACCGCCTCCAGCTCGACGATACGCTCGGCCCGACGGGCTGCCGCGGCGTAGGCGGACAGTGGCCCGGACGCAGTGAAAGACCGGTCCCGCTCGACCGGCAGGCGCAGACGCCCGCGGACCTCAAGGATTTCCGACAGGCGCACATAGCCGAGTTCCGGGCAGCCGAGGCCGAGATCACACAGGCCAAAGGCAAGGTCCGGGTCGGTCGGATCCAGCTCGGTCAGCAGCCATGTGGCTTGGGCATCGGGCGTGAACAGCTTGACCACGGGATAGGGGTCGATGTCGCCCTTGGCGCTCTTTGCGCCGTTGGCCAGCAGGGCGGCGGTTTGCTCTTTGGTGATGAGTTGCATGGGATTGGCTTTCGTTGGTTCAGAACGAAGCCAGAGAACCCTTCCCCTTGAAGCGTCAGGCCCCGTCCTGACCTTCTGCCCGTCGGCGAGACCGGGGGTGGCGCAGGTCACAGGGGAGGGGGATCACCCGCCTGCAGGCGCTTCGCCGAAGGCAGGGGACACCCCTTGACCGCAGCCGGGGGCAGCGCCCCGCCCTCTTTCTTCCTTGGCAGAGGCGGCGCAGACGCCCTCTGGGGCGTCGAAGCCGATGACAGCCCACCGCCGGCCGGCTGGGACGGGGTCAAGGCCGGAGAGCGCAGCGTGCCTTGAGGCCGGCCCGGACGGCTGGCACCACCAGCCAGACCAGGCCGCAGGCCACCGCAAGCCTATGCGCAGTCATGCCGCAAACCATTTGCCATAAACGATAAGCCGTAAGCACAACGCGACCCGTCAGGCGCCCCTTGCGGCGCAGCGCATAAGCCAGGGCAACAACGCCGGCAGCCCGCCGGCCCTGCGATGCACCTGGAGAAATCCCATGACCCGTTTCACCATGATCGCGCTTACCCTGCTGCTGGCCGTGCCCGCCCAGGCTGAGTCATGCCCGTCCCTGCACCTCTATCCATGGATGGATGCTGACGGCAGCTGCCTGAGCGTCCAGTGCCACGGCGAACGCCTGCTTCGTGCTGCCTACCGGCGCGGTGAGATCCAGAAGGTTCATCTGTCGCGTAAAAGCGAATGCGACGCGCTGCAGGGTTACGACCCGGCCACGGGGGATACGACCTCGGTGCCCTGTACCTGGGACCATAACGATCTGTTCGTTGGTCGGTGATCGAACCGGAAAGGCCGCCCATAAGGCGGTCTTTCCGATATCGTTTCGCTCCAGACCCTCAGGAAGGCTGGCCGATGTAATACAGCTCATCCGGCTGGAACGGGCGCGGCTGGGTATCGCTTGGTCCCTTGACCATGATTTTGAAGCGGTTCTTCTTCCAAATATCCAAGAATCTGTCGTAAAATGTCGTGTTTTTAAATTGCACATGCCAGCAGTCGACTCGGAACTCAATTTTGTAGCCTTTGCCCGGTTCTGGCGTCAACCGAGTCGCTTGGCTGTAAAGATTTTGCGTCTTGAAAAGATCTTTTGGGCCTGTATGGATCGAAGTCTCATCGAAATTGGTGAAGCCGGAAAGCGCCCGGTTGCCATTGACTGACATTTCCCCACTACATTGGAAGCGCTCCCGATAATACATTCCTGCGACGGCAACAGGCTCTAGAGCCATACTGAAGCTGTAGTCATTATCTTCCTTCGGATGAAAGTAACTGATCCCGTGGTAGATGTAGCGGGTCTGATCGGGGAGGACCGGAGTATGTAGATCAAAATTGAAGTCATAGCTCGGCCCGGCAAAACCGGCCACGGACTGGCCGTTACGATCCTCTGTGAATGGAATCAGCTTGATAAAGAACCCGGGGATGGAGGTTCCCTTGGACTGTGTTGGCTTGACGCTGGGGGTCGGCGCAGCGGCCCGACTGGCTGGTGCCTGCTGTTGCTTCTTAAGACGTGCGTTTTCGTCTTTGAGTTCTTTCACCTGACTGTTGAGCGCGTCGATCGCGCGCATGATGTCGGCGTTTGAGGGCTGCGGAGCCTGCGCCGATGCGGTGGATGCAGCAAGCAGCACAACCAGGGTGAAGGCGTTACGCATGGGTCAATCCGGGCGGTAGGGGCGGGCTGGAAGAGGAGGCCGCCAACCGCGGATGACACCTTCGGGCGAGTCCGGCAGCGGAGGCGGCGGTGGGGGAGGCGGCTCAATGCCGGCGAAGTCCGGCAGCGGCTGCGCCTGAATGCTTGGCGACTGGCGCTGCGTGGACGTGGTGACCGGAGATCGCACGATTGGAGGTGGAGCAGGCGGAGCCGTAACCGGTCCCATCTTGGTCGTGACGGGACCAGGTCCCGGTGGCGGGGGCGCCGGCGGCACGTACTGTCCGGCGCTAGTCTGCGGCGGCGTGAAGAAATCGACGATCTTCACGTAAGCGCCATACGCAAGGAAGCCGAGACCGATCAGTATGACCAAGACACCCAGACCAGGCGACTTCTGACCGGCGCCACACAGCTTTAGAAACCACAGGATGACTGCCCAGAACGATTGCCGCAGAAAAACAAAGAGTGCCATCGCGGATTACGTGTCCGCCGTGATGCTCAAGGTGTTTTTCTTGGCGTTCCAGCCAACTTTTGCTCGGGTCACACCGGTCTTCTGCAGCCGGATAAAGTCAGCCCGCATATCTTTCACGACCGCCCCAGAAACAGCGCGGCCATCGATCTTTTCCCCGTAGTGCTTGAGGCCGTACCGGTAAGCCACCTCTTCTTCGACAGACGTCACAGTGATCCTGTAGCGGCCAGCCACCTCCTCGATGAAACTGCCGACCAGTGCGGCGAAGGCAATCCTGTCGAGCGGCTGAAACACAAAGACCCGTTCAATCCGTGACAGAACGGAATTTTCGATGTCGTGTTTCAGGACTTCCCGGACACGCTCCTCAAGCTCAACCGGCTTGTTTTTATAGGAAGCTGCCAGTGCCGTCATCTGGTCTTCCTGAGCGTTCGTGGTCACAATAAAAATCGTATCGACAGTACTGACAACCCGTTTCAGCTTATGATCCGTGAAGCATCCATCGTTCCAGACATCAAGAAACAGGCGCTGCACAGCGTTGGAAGCTTTCTCAAATTCATCGAGGATGACGACGGATCGCGGGTTGGCAATCAGATACTCTGAAAGCATGCCCGCACCGCCCTGATGATCTTGTGGCGCTCCGAACAATCCACTGCCGCTGTGTGAGCCGGAATAGCTGGCAAGATTGAATGCTTTAGCCCCCTGCGCCCCGTACAGCGCTGTTCCGAGCGCTTGACCGAAACGTGATTTCGCACTGCCTGGCGGTCCGGCGAGCAGGAAGACCCCCACGGGCTGCGCGCGGTTCTCGGCGAGGAAGTTGCCCCAGATCGAGTCGACCACGTCTTCGATGACCGGGTCCTGGCCAAAGATATGATCCTTCATCAAAGCGATGACTTCATCACGGTTGACGTGGACCGTCTGGGAGGATGGCAGCTCTGCCATTCTTTTTTCCAGTGCGGCGCGATTATAGAGCCGGTCGATGATCTTCACGGGCTTTCTCACGGGAAGTTCGATGATGGCAGATGTTGAACGGCGGGTAATCGCCACGATGACGACGCCGATCACAACCAGGACCAGGCCGACCACCACAATGAGGGAAGAGGACATCAGCGCACGGGCACACCTACGGATTGTCCGACGGACAGCCAGGGCAGCGGAACCCGGCCAGCGCCCGACGACACAGCAACGGTGATGCCGCCACCGCCATCAAAGACACCGGTCAGGCTCATCAGGCCGGTCCGCGGACGCGGAATGGCGATCGTCACCGGCGCGTGTTTGAGAGTAACGGACTGGCGGAAACCGTCGCAATCGATGGTGACCACGTCACCGTCCTCGGCCATATCGTCCCACAGGGTCAGGTGGACGAGTTCAGCTTGTTGCTGCTCAAGCTCGGCCTGTTGGTTGGCCGGGAGCTTCATGCCCTGCAGGGCGGCAGGGCGCTGGGAAGCCGGCACGGCTGCCAGCACCAAGGGCACAGCCTGATTGAAGGCCAGGGCGCGGGCCATCTGCTCGGCTGCGGACAACGGCCGGTCAGCGGAGGATCTGAAGCCCATCCAACCGACCAGAACCGCGGCAGCCGCCGCGGCAGTGGTCATGGCCATCAGTCGTCGCGGCGCAAGGGCCGCCTTGGGAAAGGGCCGTGGGGCCGGGGCTGGATTGTTCACGCAGACCGCCAGGATTGGGGCGCTTCCGCCTTACAGCAGATTCCTGCACATTGAGACAGGGATCGGCAACCTGGGCCCTAGGCATCGTGTTGACGAATACCCAACTGCTTTCGAAGTCCGAGTTCCGTCTGGGCCCGGCTTCTCAGGCGATTGGGGTCATTGGGGTTCTTTTCGTCATAAAGCCGCATCGCTTCAGAAATCGAACCAGCAACAGGCTCTCGATCAAAGCAGTCAGCAATCAGGCCGTACATCCGTGCAAGTAGTCGTAGGATAATCATTCCCTACTATAGGATGATTTAGCGATGTCTGCGAATGATAATCCTCCGTCCGACACGGCGGCAGACTTCCAGGCGCTGGATATCCTTGATCGCGAGTTGACCGTCGGCATCAGCATGGCCGAGGCCCGTGTGCAGCGGCTCTTGAGAGCGGCCTATGTCAGCCCAGCCGGCGCCGAGCGGACCCTCCGCAAGTTGATCCCGCGCATAGGCGTTGACGAAACAGTCAAGGTCATGATGGGCAATGGCTTTGCCAATGCCCGCCATTTCGGTGCACTGCGGGGCGAGATCTTGCGGTGGCGCCTACCGGCGGCCCGTGCTGCACTCCAGCAATTGCCGGATGCCCTGCGCGAGCTTCAGGAGTTGATCAACCGGCAGAGCGACGCGCGGGTCGCCCGCCAGAACCTCAGGACCATGCTGGCAGAACGCGTTAGGATTCAACCGCCGACGCTCAACAACGAAACTGCTCCCAAGAACGTCAGAAGAATACGTCGCCGCATGTTTTAGGTGACAGGAAGTAGGCACGTGATCTTGACCTTACCTGTCGGCGGGAGTCTGTTTTATGACAGTGCTACGCTTGTTTTTCTATGCGATTTGGCGACTCTTGTGGGTTGTCGGACTGCTCCTGAAATGGGGCTGTAAATACACGTTCCGTGGCGTGCGCTGGCTGCTTCGGCCGCGCCCGATTACTCACGGCTCGGCCCGCTGGGCGAGGCTTGGGGACCTGACCCAAGGTGACGCGCTCGGCGGCGAGAAAGGGGTCATCGTCGGCAAAGCCTGGGGTCACTTCATCCGCTTCAAGCGCGACGGGGCTGTGATGGTCACGGCTCCAATGGGCAAGGGGAAGGGCGTCGGCATCGTCATCCCCAACCTGCTCGACCACAAAGGCTCGATGCTGGTCACTGACCCCAAGGGCGAGAACTACGCCGTGACGCAGCGCTATCGCTCGTCGCTCGGCCCGGTTTACCGTCTGGACGCCATCCATCCGGACCACAGTCACAGCTTCAACCCACTGGACATGATCCGCGTCGGCACCCTCCACGAGGCCGACGACGCTGCGCAGATCGCCAACTTTCTGGTCATCAACGAGAACCGGGATGGCCACTGGGATACCTCAGCCCGGTTGGTGATGACTGCTCTGATCCGCCACGTCCTGCACTCCCAGCCGCCGGAGCTGCGCACACTGTCGATGTGCCGCGAGCTGATTGCGGGGGGCGACGAACGGGTGCGCCTGCTGCTGACGCAGATGGCCGAAAGCAATGTGCCGTCAGTGGCCGAGGAAGGCCGCGTGCGTTTGGCCGGTCTGGAGTTCGAGGAAACCACGTCGGTGATCGGCAACACCGCCAAGGCGCTGGCCTTCTGGAGCAAGGACCGGATTGGCGGTCGGCTCTCCTCGGCGTCGGACTTCTCGATGATGGATCTGAACCGGGAAGGCATGACCGTCTACGTCATGGTGCCGGATGACCAGATCGAGGTGTACGGCCCGTTCCTGCGGATGATGACCGGCTGCGCTCTGGCCGCGCTGATGCGCGGCAAGGCGCTGCCGCGGCCGGAGTACAAGCCGATGCTGATGATCGATGAGTGCAAGGCGCTGGGGCGCCTTGATGCGTTGGCGAAGGGCATGGGAATGCTGCGCGAGTATGCCCACGTGGTGCACATCTGGCAGGATCACGGCCAGTTGAATGAGCTCTACGGCGAGAACGGCGCGCAGACGTTCATCGCCGCCTCCGGCGCGCAGGTGACGTTCGGCATTTCCGATACCAAGACCGCGAAACAGCTGGCCGAGGATGTCGGCCGGACCACGGTTTACAGCCGCTCGCACGGCTTCTCGGAAGGCAACCTGGATCTGGTGCAGGCCCAGCTGCAAAACGGGGTATCCGAGACGGGTCGCTATCTCAAGGATGCGGCCGAGATGCGGCGGATCAACCCTAACCAGTGCATCATCACCCTGCAGGACCAGGTTGGCGCGCCGATCCTCGCCAACAAGGTCAAATACTATGAGGAGTGGTGCTGGCGCGGCCGATACGACGAGTGGCGGTCCCAGGCCACCATCCTCAATTTCCCCTCGCCGCGCCCCCGCAGCGACGACGACGATATACCGTCAGTCGCCTAATCCTCGTGCCACAGGCGCAGTTTCAATCCCGGCCGCTGCGCCGGCCGGAGCGTCGCCCCGCCACGCAGCGTCAGTGATCGTTCGTTGAGGATGCGGCTGCGCCTGAGCGCATGAGTGTGCACCTGGAACAGCCCGGCAAGGATGCGGTCGGCACGCCCGAGCAGCAGGCGGAGCAGCTGGGAACGCCGCTGGAAGTGACTGAACCGCCGCGCCAGATAGGCCTCCCGTGCCTGACGGTGGGCCGGGGCCAGCCGCTGCCAGGCTGACCGCGACGACGCCTCGCGCAGCTCCCACAAGGCTTGCTTGATGGCGTAGATCTCCTGGTTGGTGCGGGCCTCAATCCGCCTGAGGCGCGCGTTCCGTCGCTGGGTGGTCACCACCATCCGCGTCATCTTCGACGCCGCGTGGGCACCGCGCTGCGCATTGAAGGCGGCCCGGTTGCCGCGGTCGATGCGGCGGTAGTCCACGGTACGCTTACGCTTCTCTCCGGCCCTGGAGGAGCGCCAGGTGCCGTCCTTCGGCCGGCGCAGGTTCTGCTGACGGGCCTGACTTGGCACCGCCGCGCCGCGGCGGGCGGCGTTCTGCGCCCGCGGACCAACATGGATCTCAGGTTGCCGTTCGAGCGCCGCAGCGGCCACATGGTCACCGCGCCCACTTGCATCTGCCCGCTGCTCAGCCAGTGTGCGGTGGTCGACCCGGGTCGGATGCAGGCCACGCTCAAGGTAGCGGTTTTGCAAAGCAGCCCACACGCCCCGCCATTCCCTGAGCAGCGCGTCGGAGTTCCATTCACGGGTCTTCACCCGGTAGAGCCCCTGTCCTGTCGCCTTTCGCAGCGTGACCATGACGTGGGCATGGTGGTTGCGCAGATCGTTGTCCGTCGGTGCATGGATGGCGAGATCCGCGACCATGCCGCGCGCCACGAAAGCCGAGCGGACGAAGGTTTGCGCGAGCTCCCGCCGCTCTGCGTCGGTCAGCTCGTGCGGCAACGCCAGATTGAACTCACGGCACAGCTGAGCGTCACGGCGGCGTTCGATCTTCTGCACATGGTTCCAGAGTTTTTGGCGATCGGCCAGCCAGGGCGCGGCCCCATCGGGGAGCAGCACCTCACTGTGCACGACACCGTGCCGTCGGCGGTAATCGTACTCCTGCCCCGTTCCCTCATCCCGAAGCAGGGACGCCGAACGATAGGCCGCAGCAGCCAAGGCAGAGCGACCCTTGGACCGCCCGATGATCTGCGCTGAGAAATGAAAAGAGGCCACCGCCCACTCCGCTGCCTCCGATCGATCCCGGCCGTGTGGCCGGGGCGCACCTATGTTGCATACGCAATGTATAAGTGCGCCATTACCTCCTGGCCAGCCTAACCACCGGATTTGCCTGTGGCACGGGCACCTCTATGCTGAAGCTCCACCCGCCGGCTCGCTCATGCCTCCTCGCGCACAGTTCAATCCGCTCGGCGAGCTCCTCGCGCTGCTCATGGCGGGAGCCCTGATCATCGCTGGCCTGGAATGGTTAGGGTATGACATCGGCTGGCGGCCGTGGCTGGCCTGCAGGCTGCGGGACGCGCAGAGCCTGTTCACGCTCGGGATTATGGTCGGCGTGGGGCTGCTGTTTTTTCGCGCGAGTCGCCCTGCCGGCATAGGCCTGGTGCTGCTGGCGCTTGGTGGCAGCTACGGCTTGGAGTTGTACGGCGTCTATGCCTCAGGATGCCCCGGGGGAGCTTATAGCCCCGCTTCAGGAGGTCCCTGAAAATTCGCGCCGCCCGCTACGCGGGCGGAACACGGAAGCGCCTACGGCGCTGATTTACGGCCGCGCTTCGCGCCGCCGGGGGCCTCATTACCGGCCCCCGGACCCCCGCTAGGATTTTCTCGAAGGGATCGTTTTTCTGTGCGAGATTAGACCCACGGTACAGCCAGGGATGGCGATGACCGTGAAGGGATCGGCGGCCATCTCGGCAACGGGGTGGCCGTCACCGTTTCCGGTTGACCGCAGACGGTGCCACGCGAACCTCAGGTTCATCGATTGTGTAAGTCAGATATGAACGATCCTTTCAACCTCCCGCGCTTTGTGGAGGCGCAGCGCTAGGCGATCAGCGGGCTGGATGAGGCGCGGGCCTACCTGCGACACCCGGTTCTGCGCGGCCGCCTGACCATCTGCACGGCGGCGGTCAATGCGGTTACCGGGCAGACGGCGCATCAGGTGTTCGGCTGTCCCGACGAGATGAAGTTTTGCTCGGCGCTGTTCGGCAGCGCCGCGCCGGCGATCCCCGTCTATTGGGGGGTGCTGACGCGCTACTATGAGGGCAAGGAAGACCCTCGCACCCGCGCCAAGCTTGGCCGTTCTTGAGATCGGCGATCGGGCCAGCGCCACTTATGGTATACCGTTTATGGTTTGTGGCACGCGCGGGGGCTCAAGAAGGATGGGAACACACGCCCCAAAACGGCGGAATTCCTAAGCTTTTACGGGAAACCACGCCCCAAAAACGCCGTCAGCGGTTCGTCCTCTGCCCCACCTCGCCCGTCGTTTGGGGAGCTCTTCAAGCGGTCGCCTGCGACCGCATGAGCTTCACTGCGCATAGCGCAGTGGCAAAACCTCTCAGGACGGCGTCAGAGTCGGTTCTGAAGCTTCAGGCTCTCTCTGTCGTCCATGCGGCCCATAACCTCTCCAGAAGCCGCGCTGCTGCCTCTGCCACTCACCTTCCCCGCAGCAAGAATTGTCCGCCTGCAGGGCGGACCCTTATGAGAGTTAGCCGCCGGAGGCGGCTTCCGATTTGGGTGGGGGAGCGGGTTTTTGGCGAAGCCAAAAAGGGGCGGGGGTTCCTCCTGCACGAGCCTGTCCAGGGTTACTGCACCGCTGGTCCACAGGTCGTGATGGAGGTCTGAGTGCACTTGCTGCGTCTGTTAAGGTCTCTTTAATATCTATAAAAGAGGTCTATACGGAAATTCGCCATCGGTGACAGTCACTTAGATGCGGTTTTTGGGGCGTTGTTTCCGTCATTCTGGGGCGTGGTTTCCGGATTCTGGGGCGTCACTTCCGGATTTTTGGGGCGTGCTTTCACTTATCCACAGGCGACCCCATGACTGGGCCTGACCGGACTTTTGGTGCGTTCTTTCCGGGACCGCAGGCGCGCTGACGGATCTCTGCGCGCTGTAAGCCAAGCCCCCTCGCCTCAGGTTTTCTGCGCAAAGCGTTCTGGTGCTTCTGGGGCGCCACTTCCGGGTCGGCCCGAGCAGGCTCAATGACTTAGCCTATGCCTACCCTTCGATGCGAAACGTTCTGCATCAATCCCCATCGGAAATTTGGGGCGTTCTTTCCGCCCCATCCCCTTATGCATCAACGCCTTGAGCGTTCTGAGCGGCTTTCTGCAGCTCCAGCTCAAACTGCCGGGGTGCCGCGTGGGTGTAGCTGTAACGGCGTGACTTCGCCCGTCCGGAACCCGTCACTTCCTCGGTGAAGGCTGACAGGCCACCGGCACCGACCATGTCCTTAAAGGCCTCCCGGCACTCCTTGCGGAACTGGGCGCGTGTCGCGCTGGTCGCCGTATCCGACCAGAGCTCGCGGCCGGCCAGCTGAGCCAGCCGCTCCTCGTCGATGTAGGTGTGCTCGGGCTGGCTGTCGATAAACGGCCAGAACACCTTGGCGTGGTCGGACTTGAGGCGGAACTGCACGTCGGCGTTGATGCTGACCAGGTGCGCCTTCTCGATCATCTCGAGGACGCGGGCGCCGTAGGTCACGGTCACCGCACTATCGAGCTGGGCCCCTTCCCAGGTGAGATCCGTGATCAGCGAGGATGCTGAGCCGGCGCCGTCGGGCAGCATGTTGCGGTTCCGCTTGGCCTTGATCGCCTCGAGCTCCTTGAGGGAGCGGCCTTCGTGGATCAGCACGCTGACCTGCTGAATCTCCTGGAACACGTGCACCAGGCTCAGAAGATTGTTGACGTGCTCCGTGCGCCCCATCGCCTTGATCAGCGTCCGCCAGGTCGTACGGGTCTGGTAGTAGGAGAGCACGGGCGAGATGAACGTCCCGCGCCGGTAGGCCGGGTTGTCGGTTCGGACCTTCTCACGCGGCAGGCGGAACAGCGCGTAGATCGCGTCCCGGTGCTGGCTGCCGAGCTCCCTGCCCTTCACCTCGACCACCGAGTAGCCCGGCACCTCGTAGATGCGCACGAAGTTGCTGTCGGTGATCAGGTCCTTCTTGCGCGGCGCAAAGGCCGAGGTGCGCGCCAGGTGCTGTGGCATGGTCGACGGGTTGCGCCGGCCGCGGCGGTTCTTGAGGGTGCGCTCCTTGCGGGCAAGGCGCTGTTCTTCCTCAGGCGTAAGCGGGCGGGTGGGCGGCATGGACATCCTGGCCGGAGCCTAGCGCCGACTGGGAATCAACGCACCAGAAACGGGAACACACGCCCCAAAAATGTGCAAGTTTTTTAAGCGACAATGAGGATCGCCCGGAAACCTGTGCTTTCACAGCACCTTGGATTTTATGGCAAACCATAAATGGCTTGCCATAAAAGGCTCAGGACTTGGCCTCGAACTCCTTGAGGGACGGCTGGCCGTACTTCGCCAGCATCAGGTCGATGCCCTCGCGGATGAAGCTGTTGAGGTCGCGGTCGTGCTCGATGCACATCATGCGCAGGCGCTTCTTGCAGGCCGTCGGCACGTAGGCGACCACCTGCTCGTAGTTCTTGGCCTTGGGCGCTGGCGCGCTCACCGGCGTGGCCGGGTGCTGCACGATCGTGGCGGTCTCGGCGGTCGGCTCCTGCGGCAGCGCGCCACCCAGGGCGGCCTCAAGCGACGCGGGTCTGTTTCTGGCCATGCGGCTTTCCTTCCATGCGGTTGAGCGTCCAGGTCAGCAGCTCGCGGATCTCGCCGGCGGCCTTGCTGTTCGGATCGCGTTCGGTGACCCCCTGCCCTGTCGCCAGCGCGTCCATATGGTCGGCGCGCAGGGCGAGCGGCGTGCTGGCCACGGCGCCGGTCAGCTGCAGGACGCGGAAGGCGTCCGTGGTGCGGATCGAGCGGCCCGGCGGGCACTGGTTGAGGACGTAGGAGAACGGTTTGCCGAGGCGGTGAATGGCGCTGACGGTCGGCGCCGACGCCTCGATGTCGGCCACGCTCGGGCGGGCGGGGATCAGGCACAGGTCGGCCAGCTGGATCGCAGCCGGCACGCCCGGTACATCGGCGCCGGGGGTGTCGATGATCACCAGCTGCACCCCCTGCTTCCGGAGCAGCGGCATCGCCGCCTCAAGCTGGTTGACGCTCAGGGCGTTGACCTCGGGCCCGGTCTCGGCCTCGCGGCGGCTGTACCACTTCTTGGTGGTGCCCTGCGGGTCGATGTCGATGATCGAGGTTTTGAGGCCCTGCTCCTCGGCGGCGACCGCGAGCGAGAACGCCAGGGTGCTTTTGCCGGTGCCGCCCTTCTGGGAGACGATTGCGAGTACGTGCATGGGCGCATCCTTCCGGACGGCGAGGATAGGTGGCAAGTGGTTAATGGTTTGCCGCACGAGGTATACCGTTTGCCATGTGCCCTTTGTGGCACACCACATGCCCTTTGCCATTTGTGGCAAACCGGAGCCATACCGTAGATGTCAGCACGAAAACGCCGCCCTCAAGGCGGCGCACCACGCGGGATCACCATCGCGGCAACGCCGCAGGGACGAGGGTTCCGCTGGAAGGCTGGCGACCGTACCCGTGGGGTCTGGCATCGTGCAGCACGCGCCGGAGATGAACCGGACGCCACCTCGTGACCCTTCCTTATGCAGACTGGGGCAAGCGTAGCTGACAGGACACTGCGAAAGCGTGTGGTGGGCAGCTTTTGGCTGAGATCCGCCGGCAAAACCGCAGTCTGCGCAGCGGCTTAGATTAAGCCATTTATGGCTTACCATAAACCATACATAGGCGGCGAGGGCGATTTTCCTTGAAAATATAGGGCCAGTGGCCCATACTGGATTTAAGTGGATCGGGAATTCTCGATCGGCGTCGGGCCTCGGTGAACTCACCGGGGCCTTTCGCTTTTTGGGCCTACGGGAAGAGCTTGAGGCCGTAGCCGGGGATGCGTCCGGCCGGGCTCTGCCGGAACTTCCGTTCGACCACCTCATAGGCCCGGTTGGGCTGGTCAGGTTTCAGCACGTGACGCCCGACCGGATAGGCGACGAGGTCCGCCAGCTGCAGCCCTGGCGAGTTGTGCTTCTTGTCGACGAAGCGGATGTCGAGGTTGGGCAGGGCGCCAACCCGGTTTGCGCCGTCGCAGATCCGCCGGAACTCCAGCTCGAGCTTGTCGTCCTCGGCTCTGCCGCGGCACTCGACCAGGAGATGCGTCTGCCGGTCGGTCTGGCCGCGCTCCTGGAGGAACATCTGCAGACGCTCGATGCAGAAGGCGAGGGCGATCTCGTAGGGATCGTTGGGCTGGGCGTAGCGACGGACCAGCTGCTCCTTGTTGATGACCGCTGCGATCAGCGTGAACTCCGCCTCCTGCATCACCGCGGTCATGCGCTCCTGGAAGGCCGCGCGGGTTTCCGGAACCAGCAGCTGGGCGAAGTCGCCCTTGGATTTGCGGATCTCGTGGCTGTGCAGGACCACCGCGTCGTGGCCCCAGAAATCGAACTTCAGCTGGTGGATGAGGGGGACGATCTGCTGGACGTAGGCGTCCTTGCGGCAGATGCAGAACGCCAGGACAAAGACCGGGTACTCCGGGTTGATCGTTTTGAGGCCGTGGTCCCCGCTCTCATCGACAAACACAACATAGTCACTGAAGGCCATCGTCCGACGATACCGCGAAGCGTGGCCGTTGGCCAGCACGCAGCGTCCCCACGCGCGGCTAAGTGCCTGTGGTTACGCGCGGCTTGACACTCTCCCTTGTACCACTTGTGGCAAAGGGCTTGCCACAAGTGGTTTGTTGCCGGTCACGGCGACCGGATCTAGCGCTTCTCTTTCACCGTAGTGTTGGGGCTCGCCTTGCCCTGCTTGGCCGTGACGTAGCGACCGGTCACCGCGCTGCGGTAGCTGCTTCCGCTGTTGCTGCTCTTCTTTGCCATGGGACTTCTCCATGCGGGACGATCCCGCACCACCCCAACGGCAGGCTGTTCCAGGCGTTGCCGCCACATGCGGTTATCCACAAACCATTTGCCACAAATGGCAAAGGTTGAGGTGTGAGAGCTGCTAGCCCGGCGGTCCCCGGAGGGCATTACGCTCCTGGATCAGACCGGCGTACATCCGCTGAAACCGCTCCTCCTCGTCCCCTTGCAGAGGTGTATCGGCGATCGAAAACGCCTGTCCGCGGAACACATCGAGCACGCGCAGGCGATCGGCTGGCAGATCCGGCAAGGCCCGGCCAAGCAGCCACAAACCAAGCTGAGCTGCCTCATTTCCGAGGGCAGGGGCCTCGGCAAAGTACGGGTAGACGTAGTGAAGCCCCCCGAGACCGTCCTCGATCGACAGGATGTTGTCGACTTTGACCGTCGAAGCCAGGGACAGGACCTCAAAGCGTGTCCGTTGGACCGGACCAAGCCGAAAAGGCTCGTTGGTCCCGCGACGATAGGGGTTCCACCACCCCAGAAAGCCGTCGCGGAGCAGCGGGTACAGCCGCCGCCGGTTCCGGTTGTCGGCCACCCTGCCTGTGGTCGCCTCGTGCAGATCCCGGGTCCCGAAGACATGCGCCTTGGCATCCGCCCAGAATGGCCCATAGAAGTCACCGCCCTCATCAACGGACCCGGCGGCACGGGCTCGATCCTGACGAATGATCTCCCGTAGAGCTCCCTGGCGACGGTTGGGACGGGCAAACCCGATCTTCAGCAGCTTGCGCAGCGAAATGCTTTCGAGTGGCAACGGGCCTCTCCACGGCAATTAAGCTGTACAACGTAAAGACGACGCTTACCCTGACAATTACCCCTACGCGTCATCCACCGCCTTTCCTGTTGACAAGCGCGTGGCGACCAGCCCCGCGCCTTGCTTTCAGGGCAGCCGGCAGGGGTGGGCGGCCTGACAGCTTCGCTCGGTCAGTAGCGAAACGGGTAGGGGCCCAGGAACAGGTCTCCGGACGCCCGCCTGGCGCGGTAGGTGAACCAGCGCTGGCGCAGATGCTCGGTGCGGTCGTGCAGGATGTGGCAGCGCTGGCAGAGCGCCTTGAGGTTCCGGGGATCGTTGTTGCCGGGATCATGGTCGAGGTGGGCGCAGGCCAGATAGACGCGGGTAGTCTGCAGCCCTGTGTCCGCTGACAGACATTCCAGCGGCGCCAGCTTCAAGGGTCGGCCACGACTGCTGCGCCAGGTCTTTGCTGCCGCATCCCACCAGCGGCCATCCCCCAGGTGGAACACCAGCTGCCCGTGCGGCCGGCCGCAACCCTCGCAATAGCCCCTGGCCCGGCCGAAGCGGATTACGTCGGACAGCTGCGCCCAATCGATTGGGTAGAAAAAGCGGTTCTCCGGGCGGATCGGCATGCGGTCAGCCCTCCGGGCGCGCCTGGCTGCGCGCGCGCGCCTGCGGGAAGTAGGTGTAGAAGGTCCGTGCAGAGACGCCGAGGCGCTTGGCGATCTCGGCAATCGGGATGGTGCCAGCGTCGATCATCGCCCGGCCGGCGGCCAGGTCGGCATCGGACAGCCGGCGCGGACGTCCGCCCTTGCGTCCGCGGGCCAGGGCGGCCTTGAGGCCGGCGTGGGTCCGCTCGCGGTTCAGGTCCAGGAAATACTCGGCGATGGTGCCGAGGAAGTTGAACATCATCCGCCCGGTGGCGGTCTCGGTATCCACCTGCTCGGTGAGGGAGCGTAGCTTCACGCCGCGCTCCTGCAGCATGTGGGCAGTGTCGAGCATTTCGCGGAGGGAGCGGCCGAGACGGTCGATCTTCCAGACCACCAGCTGATCCTCGGTGCGCAGGAAGTCCAACGCGGCTTCGAGGGCAGGGCGCTTGGTGCCGGCGCGCCCGCTCTCCTTCTCCTCGAAAATCCGGGTGCAGCCAGCGGCCTTCAGGGCATCGCGCTGCAGGTCCAGGTTCTGGTCCTCGGTCGAAACGCGCGCGTAGCCGATCAGCATGTGAAGATTGTACGAAAACACCGTTTTTCGCACAATAGTTTTCTTCACATATTTTCTTCACGCAAACGAGGCTGTTTCGAGTGCCAGGGGAGGGCGCTCGCATCCATGTGCAGAAAACGGTCGTTTTTTGCACATGGACCGTAGAAGCATCGGTCAAGGGGTTACGGCTTAGCTCGGGCTTTGATCCACAATTTTTTGTGGGCCAACGCCTAACCGGCCCGTTACGGGCGTTGCTCCGCTTACTGCTTTAACTTATCCAACTCCGGCTAACGATCTCACCGCCGCCGGTCCCCCAATGCAGCTCCGTATCAATATTCCTGGACGGATGCAGGACGCTTTGAAGCGGCTGCTGGTCGAGCATTACAAGGGTCAGGATCCACGACTGGTCTGGTCCCAGCTGGTGGCCACACACTCGCCGACCATTTTGGCCTCCGGCTTTCAATCGATCACGTCGCAGATCCAGGATCCGGATTTCTATCAGGACAACTACCAGGACGATTTCACCGTCAACGACGAGCACGAAGGGTTCTTCAGGACGGCCAAAGGCCTGAAGATCACGCGGGCGGCCAAGAAGGCCGAGGGGAAGAACGGGCATACCGTCAGGAACAACAACGGCGCCGTGATGCGCGAGGTGCTGTTTCTGGAACTGATCCGCTGCAACTTTATGCGCCTGAACGACGACGGCAGCGTTACCATAAATATTCCAAATAAATAAGTAAGCTATACAACAGATTGTATTTGACGCGGTGCTCCGCGAAGCGCTGAATGCTCTTGGAACCTTTTTCTTTCAACCTCGGTGGTTGAAAGGTTCCGTTTCAGCGTGGCTGTCGGGCCACGAATGAGGAGGGCCACCCGCAAGGGTGGCCCTCTGCCTTATTAGCTGTTCCGCCGCCGCCGCCGCGCGGTGAGCCACAGCTGCACGCCGGCGATCGTGCACGAACCGCCGGCGATCGCGACGCCGGCGAGGTTGATCCAGTCGCTAACTTCCATGGTCTCCTCGGTGGTTGCCCTGAGCGGTGTCGGCCGCCCGCGCCTAACGCACCAATAGAGATAAGCTACGCGGAACCAGATAAAAGAGATCGTTTCGGACTTTATCACCGAATACATCGTTGCAAGGCTGAACTATAGCTGGATTTTCGGCGGTTTATTCAGGAGGCCCGCCAGATCAGCTTTCCTCGGCAAGATTGGTGTTGCAACTCAGGCTGCTCCGCTTACTAAGCCCACCTCGGGACGGGTGGCTCGGTTGCCGTCGCAGTGCCAGGGGCGACGCCATCCTGCGCCTACCCCTGATCGGTGGATCAAGACGCCGCGGCGCAGGATGGTGAACACGGCTCGGCTGTGGCCGGCGACAGGGCCGTGGGCTCCGCCAGCGCCTCGATGATCCGGCAGGCGCCGACGCTGCCGCCCGCGCAAGTGTCGATCATGCGGGTCAGTTCGCCCCGCAGCGCGGTCAGCTGCGCAATCCGCGCATCCACGGCGACCAGCTGCTGGCGGGCCAGCGCATCCACGGTGCCGCAGGAGGCGTCCGGCTGCTCCTGCAGGGCGAGCATGGTGCGGATGGCGTCCAGCTCAAACCCGAGCTGGCGGGCGTGGCGGATGAACGTCAGCCGCCGCACGTCCGCGTCGCCATACAGGCGGCGCCCGCTCTCGCTGCGCTGTGCTTCCGGCAGCACACCGGACCGCTCATAGAAGCGGATGGTTTCGATGTGGACGCCGGTACGCCGCGACAGCTCGCCGATCGGGATCAAAATGCGCTTGCTCCTGTAGTGGCTACAGGATGTAACGTCGGGAGCAATGAGACAAGGATTTTGAGAATGGCTGCCGCCCTCCGGCAGAGAACGCGCCGCGCCTGGCACTGGACCGCACTGGTCCAGGCGCTGGTGTTTGCGTTCGTGCTGGCGGTGGTCGGCCCGGTCCCTGTTGAGGCGGCCCACCGGGCCCATCCGGCCGCCGTCGCCACTCTCAGCCTGAGCGCTGACCAGCCCGCCGCGGCCGGGGAGGGCGATGTCTGCCTGCTCTGCCACCACCACTGCGGCTGTCACCAGGCCGCCTGCCCGGTCACCCCGGTTTCCTTCATGCCGCCGGCACCCGTCCGGGTGACCTACCGGCCGACCGCGCAGCAGGTGGTTTCGATCAGCACCGAAGGCCTGCTGCGCCCGCCACGCGCCTGAGCTGACCACGCCATGCGGCGTGGCGCCGGCGCAGAGCCTGTTGAGGCCTGCGCGGCCCTGTTCTGATCCGCTCACCACAAGGGAACGGTCCACCCCCTCGGCGCCCCAGGGCGTCCCGGGCTGGCGTCCCGCAAGACACATCCTCCATGCGCGCTCTTCTCCTTCTTCCTGTTCTGGCCGCCGGCATCGCGATCGGCGGTGCGGTGTCGGGCATCGCCACGCACACTCAAGGCGCGCTCGCCCGCCTCGGCCTCGGGCCGGCTCCGGCGGCTCCGTCCACGCCGGCCGCCAAACCCGACGATGACGACCACGACCAGCCGGCCAAGCCCGCCGCGCACGGCCACACCGGCGAGGAGGGGGAGGGCAAGGAACACGGCGAGGCCGGCGAGATCCACATGACCGCCGAGCAGATCACCAGCCAGGAGATCGGCACGGCCGCCGTCGCCGGCGGCACCCTGTCCCGGCACCTGGTGGTGCCCGGCACGGTCACCCCGGATGCGGACCGCCTGGTACGCGTGCCGGCGCGGGTGGTCGGCACCGTCGCCGAGATGCGCAAGCGCCTGGGCGACAAGGTGCAGAAGGGCGATGTGGTCGCCGTGCTCGACAGCCGCGAGGTGGCGGACGCCAAGAGCGATTTCCTGACCGCCGGCGTGCAGGCCGAGCTGCAGAAGATCAATTTCGAGCGGCAGCAGAAGCTGATCAGCAGCCAGGCCACCGCGCAGGTGTCGTTCGACCAGGCGCGGGCGACCTACCAGGAAAGCCAGCTGCGCCTCGATCTGGCCCGCCAGAAACTCTCGGCCCTTGGCCTCAACGCCGCCGAGGTGGCCGCGGCGGCCAAGCGGGACGAAGCCACGCCCAACCAGTCGAGCCTGCGGCTGTTTCCGCTGCGCGCGCCGATGGACGGGCGGATTGTTGAGCGCAAGGTTGATGTCGGCACCAAGGTCGGCAGCGAAGGCGACCCGGCTGACGTCTACACCATCGCCGACCTGTCCACGGTCTGGGTTGAGCTGGCGGTGCCGACCACCGCGCTGCTCAATGTGGCCGAGGGCGCCAAGGTGCTCATCGGCACCGGCACCGACGAAAAAACCCTGCGCGCCGAGGGGCAGGTGGTCTTCATCAGCCCGTTCCTGAACGCGGACACGCGCAGCGCCCGCGTGATCGTCGCGCTGCCCAATCCGGACCAGACCTGGCGGCCGGGCACCTTCGTGACCGCCGCGGTGGCCATCGCCGAGGAAACGGTGCCGGTGCGCGTCCCGCGCACCGCCCTGCAGACGGTCGAGGGCAAGCTGGTCGCCTTCGTGCGCACCGACGAGGGCTTTGAACGGCGCGCGGTCAAGGTCGGCCGATCCGACGACGACGCGTTCGAGGTCACCGAGGGCCTGGCCGCCGGCGACGAGATCGCCGTGGCCAACACCTTTTTGCTCAAGGCGGAACTCGGCAAGGCCGAGGCCGACCACGACGACTGAGGGTGCAGCCGATGATCTCCCGCATCCTTGATTTCTCCGTGCACCAGCGCTGGCTGGTGGTGCTGCTGTCGCTGCTGGCCGCGGCGCTGGGCGTCTATTCGCTCAGTCGCCTGCCGATCGACGCGGTGCCCGACATCACCAACAACCAAGTGCAGATCAACACCACGGCGCCCGCGCTGTCGCCGTTCGACATCGAGAAGCAGGTCACCTACCCGATCGAAAACGCCCTCGCGGGCATCCGGGGCCTGGAATACACGCGCTCGCTGTCGCGCAACGGGTTCTCGCAGGTCACCGCGGTCTTTTCGGAAAAAACCGACATCTACTTTGCGCGCCAGCAGGTCGGCGAACGCCTGCAGGAGGCCGAGCGGGCGATGCCGCCGGGCGCTGAACCGCGCCTGGGGCCGATCACCACCGGCCTCGGCGAGATCTACATGTGGACCGTGCGCTACGCGACGCCGGCCGAGCGGTCGCCGGTGCGGCCCGGCCAGCCGGGCTGGCAGCCGGACGGCAGCTATCTGACCCCGGAAGGCCAGCGCCTGGGCACCGAGGTCGAGCGGGCCAGCTACCTGCGCACCGTGCAGGAATGGATCATCCGCCCGCAGATCAAGACCGTGCGCGGCGTCGCCGGGGTGGACGGCATCGGCGGCTTTGAAAAGCAGTACCACGTCCAGCCGGACCCGGCGAAGCTGACCGCGCTCGACCTGTCGTTCAGCGACGTGGTGCGGGCGCTGGAAGCCAACAACGCCAACCAGGGCGCCCGCTACCTCGAGGACAACGGCGAAGGCTACGTGGTCCGCGCCGCCGGCCGCCTGGAAAGCATGGACGAGATCGGCAGCGTGGTGGTGACCACCCGCGGCGGCGTGCCGGTGCGGATCAGCGATGTGGCGGAGGTGCGCATCGGGCGCGATCTGCGTACCGGCTCGGCGAGCGAGGACGGCCGCGAGGTCGTGGTCGGCACCGCACTGATGCTGATCGGCGAGAACAGCCGCACGGTCGCCGCGGCCGTCGATGCGCGCATGACCGAGATCCGGCGCTCGCTGCCGCCGGGGATCGTCGTGCAGACGGTGCTCGACCGGACCCAGCTGGTCGAGGCGACGGTGCACACCGTCGCAAAAAACCTGCTGGAAGGCGCCGGCCTGGTGATCCTGATCCTGTTCCTGCTGCTGGGGAATTTCCGGGCGGCGGTGATCACCGCGCTGGTCATCCCGGTGGCGATGCTGCTGACCATGACCGGCATGGTGCAGGCCAAGATCTCGGCCAACCTGATGAGCCTGGGCGCGCTGGATTTCGGGCTGATCGTGGATGGCGCGGTGATCATCGCCGAGAACAGCCTGCGCCATCTGGCGGAGCGCCAGCAGGCGCTCGGCCGCGGGCTGACGCTGGAGGAACGCCTGGCGACGGTGCGCGCCTCGGCCGAGGAAATGATCAAGCCGTCCCTCTACGGGCAGGCGATCATCATTCTGGTCTACGTGCCGCTGCTGACGTTCACCGGCGTCGAGGGCAAGATGTTCGAGCCGATGGCGCTGACGGTGATCCTCGCCCTGGTCGCCGCCTTTGTGCTGTCGCTGACGTTTGTGCCGGCGCTGATCGCGATCGCGCTGACCGGCCGCGTGCAGGAGCACGACAACCGGCTCGTGCGCAGCCTCAAGCGGCTTTACCGGCCGGTGCTGGCCGGCGCGGTGCGTGCGCCGCTGGTGTTTGTGGTGGGCGCGCTGGTGCTGCTGGCCGGCGCCGGGGTGCTGTTCACCCGGCTGGGGCAGGAGTTCATCCCGACGCTGGATGAGAAGAACATCGCCCTCAACGCCACGCGCATTCCGTCCACGTCGCTGAGCCAGTCGCAGGCGATGCAGGCGCGGATCGAGCAGGTGGTCAGCCGCTTTCCGCAGGTCGCTTACGTGTTCTCGAAAACCGGCACCGCGGAGGTCGCGACCGATCCGATGCCGCCCAACTCGTCCGACGCCTTTGTGATCCTCAAACCCCAGGACCAGTGGCCCGACCCGTCGCTGTCCAAGGCCGAGCTGCAGGAGCAGATCGAGGCCGCGGTCGGCAAGCTGGCCGGCAACGTCTACGAGTTCTCGCAGCCGATCCAGCTGCGCTTTAATGAGCTGCTGGCCGGCGCCCGCGGTGACCTGGCGATCAAGGTGTTCGGCGACGAGTTCGCGCCGATGACCAAGGCCGCGGCGCAGATCGCCGCGATCCTGCAGGGCACGCCCGGGGCCGAGGACGTCAAGGTTGAGCAGACGTCCGGCCTGCCGTTCCTGGAAATCCGGATCAACAAGACCGAGGCCGCCCGCCTGGGGTTGAGCACGGCAATCATTCAGGAGGTGATCGGCGCCGCCATCGGCGGCCGGGAAGCCGGGATGGTCTTTGAGGGTGACCGGCGCTTTCCGATCGTCGTGCGCCTGAACGACCAGGTGCGCGAGAACCGCGAGGCGCTGGAAAACATCCCGGTGCCGCTGCCGCCCGGCCCGACCGGGCGGGGCACCTCGGTGCTGCTCAAGCAGGTCGCCAGCTTTTCGGTGACCGAGGGTCCCAACCAGATCTCGCGCGAGAACGGCAAGCGCCGGGTGGTGGTCACCGCCAACGTGCGCGAGCGGGACATCGGCTCGCTGGTGGCGGACGTGCAGGCGCGGGTCGCCAAGGAGGTCCAGCTGCCGCCGGGCTACTATGTCAGCTGGGGCGGCCAGTTCGAGAACCTGGCCTCGGCCCGTCAGCGCCTGCTGATCGTGGTGCCCGGCTGCTTCGTGCTGATCTTCCTGCTGCTCTACTCGGCGCTCGGTTCGCCGCGGGATGCGCTGCTGGTGTTTTCCGCGGTGCCGCTGGCGCTGACCGGCGGGATCGTGGCGCTGTGGCTGCGCGGGATGCCGTTTTCGGTGCCGGCGGCGGTGGGGTTCATCGCCCTGTCCGGCGTCGCGGTGCTCAACGGCCTGGTCATGCTGACGTCGATCAAGCAGTTGGTCGCCGCGGGCAAACCCCGCCGGGAGGCCATTCTGGAAGGCGCGATGGTGCGCCTGCGCCCGGTGGCGATGACCGCCCTGGTGGCCTCGCTCGGGTTCGTGCCGATGGCCCTGGCCACCGGCACCGGCGCCGAGGTCCAGAAACCCCTCGCCACCGTGGTGATCGGCGGCCTGATCAGCGCAACCCTGCTGACGCTGGTGGTGCTGCCGGCGCTTTACGCCCGCTTCGGCGGGCCGGCCCCGCAGCAGCCGGCCAAGCCGCTGGCGCCCGAGCAACCGCACGTGCCCCTGCGACAGGCCGCCGAGTGAGGGGCTGAGGATTTTGCTTGAACCTGTAGCGACTACAGGTCGTAGGCTGCCGGTCAACTGACGAAAGGAGACACCATGGCGGACGCCTGCTGCGGCTCAAGCGCCGCTTCTCAAGCAAACTCTTGCTGCGGCACGCCCGCAGCTTTGACCCCCGTGCCGGAAGTCCCAAAGGCCGTACCGGCCGCCAGCTGCGGCACAGGCGCAGACAGCGCCTGCGGCTGCTCCGGCGGTGTGCCGGTCTTCGACGGCGTGGACCCGCGCTATAAGCGGGTGCTGTGGACCGTGATCGCCCTCAACGGGATCATGTTCGCGGTTGAGATGGTCATGGGCCACCTGGCGGGCTCTCAGGCCCTGCAGGCGGACGCCCTGGATTTTCTGGGGGATACGGTCACCTACGGGCTGAGCCTGGCGGTGATCGGTGCCAGCCTGCGGGCGCGGGCCACGGCGGCCCTGTTCAAGGGCCTGTCGCTGTCGCTGATGGCGGTGTGGGTGCTGGGCTCGACGGTCTACCAGACCCTGATCCTGGGCGTGCCCCAGGCCGAGCTGATGGGCGGGATCGGCCTCCTGGCGCTGGCCACCAACCTGACCAGCGTGATCTTGCTGATGCGCTACAAGGACGGCGACGCCAACGTGCGCTCGGTGTGGCTGTGCTCGCGCAACGACGCGATCGGCAACGTGGTCGTGATGATCGCCGCGCTGGGTGTCTGGGGCACGGCGACGGCCTGGCCCGATCTGGCGGTGGCCGCGATCATGGCCGCGATCTTCCTCACGTCCTCGGTGCAGATCCTGCGGCAGGCGTGGGCGGAGTACCGCGAAGGCACCGCCCAGCCGGCGCCGGCCGAATAACGCAGGGAAGGGGGGCCGTGAGGCCCCCTTTTCGTGGAGGGGACTATGCGCGCGACTGAAAGCGTCTGGCATCGCGAGCCCGGGCGGCGGCGGAAGGTCCGGCCGCACATCCGCGCGGCGGCGCAGAAAACGATGCTGTGGGCGCTGCTCGGGGTGCTCCTGCTCGGCAGCTGCGCCGGCCTTTGCCTTACCACACTGGGACACCAGGCGGCTCTGGTCCCCTACGCGGCGCAATCCGCGCGCTGACCCAGCATCAGGCACAAGAGGCTACGCAGATGCCGGTACAGCGGCGTGCCACCTTGATTATGGTCGAACGGGTGCGTTCGACGCAGACCTGTTGTGAGCTTCAGCGCCGTCCGAGCCGCCGCCGGAGTTCGGCCCGGGCGCGCAGTTCAAGAGGAGCGAGGCGCACACGGCCCGTCACGGGAAGCAGGCGGCGGCCGGGCGGTACGGCCAGAACGTCGGCGATCGTCTCACGGTCGGGGTAGAGACTTTCCAGGGCCGAGCCGGGCAGGGTCGCCGCATCGAGCCGGTCGGCGAACGCGGTGGCGTGCAGAACCTGCACGATTTCATCTTCAAGGATCAGGCCGGGCGCACAGCCCCGCAGGGTTTCGTCGTAGGCGGTTTTGAGCAGAGACGCTGTCCGGCCGGCAACCAGCGCGAGGCTGGCGGCGATGGCCCGCCCGTGGAGCCGAAGCACGTCGGCCCGGGCGGTCCCCGGTCCGGGGGCCGGTTACAGCGGCGTGCCGCCCTGATAGCGGGCGAACGGCCGCTGCAGCTCGGGACCGAACAGGATCACGTCGTAAGTGTCCGGCGGTACGCCGTCAGCCTCCATGCCCGGCGAGCCCACTGGCATGCCCGGAACGGCCAACCCAGTGCCCGGGGGCTTTTCTGCGAGCAGGCGCAGGATTGCCCCGGCGGGCACATGCCCCTCGATCACGTAACCGCCAACCTGTGCGGTATGGCAGGACGCCAGGCTGCGTGGGACCCCAAGATGGGCTTTGAGGGGATTGACCGGCGCCTCGGTCACCTGGACCGGAAAGCCGGCCGCGCGGATATGCGTGACCCAGGCTTCACAGCAGCCGCAGCTGGGGTCCTTGGTTACCTGGATCTCCGGGAGCGGTTCGGCCGCGCGCAGGGGGGCGGCGAGCAGCAGGCCGCCCAGCCCACTCAGGCCAGCCAGCACGCCACGGCGGCTCGGCAGCAGGTCCGCGTCCATCAGGGCCTCCTCAGGTCAGCGTAGGGATGTGTGGTGCCCGGGCTGGCGGGTAGCCAGCCCGGGCAGGCTGGCTCAGGTGCGGTGGCTCATGCGGCCGCCCATCTTGTCGCAACAGCAGCCCTTCTTGCCCTTCATGTTCATCGCCATAGCGCCACTCTTGGCGCACATGCCGGCCTTGCCCTTGCCACTACCGCAGCAGCTCATCGCCATGGCCGGCGCGGCGCTGAGCAGCATCACGGCGCTGGCCGCAAGAACGAGACGCTTCATTGTGTCCTCCCATGAAAAGCCAGGCCGTGAGGCCCCGGCGGTACTCCGGCCGACAGGCCGAATGACAGGGCTGTCCCAGGCCTCTTGGAGGCCTGCGGACGTCGGGCGCGTGACTACTGCAGCGGCGGCGGCGGGGCGCCGCGCTTGCGGTAGGACTGCAGGTCCGGGGCGTTGTCGGCTGGCGGCTTTGCCTCCAGGTCGGTGATCAGGGCTTTCATTTCGCCGATCTCTTTGACCTGCGCCTCAATGATCTTGTCGGCTAGCTCACGCACGCGGGGGTCTTTGATGTGCGCCCGCTCGCTGGTCATGATGGCGATCGAGTGGTGCGGGATCATCGCTTTCATGTAAGCCACGTCACCGACGGTTTCCTGGCTGCGGACCAGCCACAGCGCCCCGGCAAAGACCACGACGCTGCCGGCGAGGATCGCGATGTTGGCGGCCCGCACCTTGTACATCGCCCACATGAAGCCGAGCATGATGACGGCCATCGTCGCGCCCATGACGAGCGCCATCCACATGCGGGTCTGGCTGAAGAACACGTGCTCCAGCGCGTAGGTGTTCAGGTACATCAAGCCGAACATCACCACCGTGGAGGTGGCAATCATCGCGGCGAAGCGTGCGTAGCCCATGGGTCGGTCTCTTTAATGCGGGTCAGAGCGTGGTCGTGCGCAGACGCAGCGCGTTGCCGATCACACTGACTGAGGAGAGAGCCATCGCCGCCGCTGCGATGACCGGCGAGAGCAGGATGCCGAGGAACGGGTAGAGCACCCCGGCCGCCACCGGCACGCCGGCGGCGTTGTAGATGAACGCGAAAAACAGGTTCTGGCGGATGTTGCCCATCGTGGCGCGCGACAGCCGCCGGGCACGCACGATCCCCATCAGGTCGCCCTTGAGCAGGGTCACGCCGGCGCTTTCGATCGCCACGTCGGTCCCGCTGCCCATGGCGATCCCGACGTCGGCGGCTGCCAGGGCCGGGGCGTCGTTGACCCCGTCACCGGCCATCGCCACCACCTGCCCGGCGGCTTGGTGGGCTTTGACAACGGCGCTCTTCTGGTCGGGCAGCACCTCGGCCTCGACCTCATCGATGCCGAGCTTGCGAGCCACGGCCTGGGCCGTGGTGCGGTTGTCGCCGGTCAGCATGACCACGCGGATGCCCTCGGTGCGCAAGGCCTGCAGGGCCTCAGGCGTGGTGGCCTTGATCGGATCGGCGATCGCAATCACGCCGGCCACGCGGTCGTCCAGGCTCATGAAAATCGCGGTGGCGCCGTCCTGGCGCAGCGCCTCCGCCACCGGATCGAGCGCCGCGGTATCAATCCCGGCCTCGGCCAGGAATTTGGCGTTGCCGAGCCGCACGCGCCGCCCGTCCACGGTGCCCTCGGCCCCGCGGCCAGTCGGGCTGTCGAAGTCGCTGACCGGGGCCAGGGCAAGGCCCTGAGCCTCGGCTGCCGCCACGATCGCCAGGGCCAGGGGGTGCTCGCTGGCGCGCTCGACGCTGGCCGCCAGGTGCAGGAGTTCGGCCTCGTTGAACCCGTCCGCCGGCCGGATCGCGGTCACGGCCGGCTTGCCCTCGGTCAGGGTGCCGGTTTTATCGACCACCAGCGTGGAGACCTTTTCCAGCCGCTCCAGCGCCTCGGCGTTCTTGATCAGCACGCCGGCCTGGGCGCCGCGACCGACGCCAACCATGATCGACATCGGCGTGGCCAGCCCCAGGGCACACGGGCAGGCGATGATCAGCACCGCCACCGCCGCCAGCAGGCCGTAGGTCAGCCGCGGTTCCGGGCCGACCGCGAACCAGGCCACGAACGCGAGCACGGCCACCGCGATCACCGCCGGCACAAACCAGCCGGCGACCTGGTCGGCCAGGCGCTGGATCGGCGCGCGGCTGCGCTGGGCCTCGGCGACCAGCTGAACGATGCGCGCCAGCATGGTGTCGCGGCCGACCTTTTGCGCCTCGATCACCAGCGCTCCGCTCTGGTTGAGGCTGCCGCCGATCACGGCGGCGCCGACGTCCTTGCGCACCGGCATCGCCTCGCCGGTGACCAGGGCCTCATCGATCGAGGAGCGGCCGTCGACCACGACGCCGTCGACCGGGACCTTTTCGCCGGGGCGCACGCGCAGGCGGTCACCGACCTGCACGGCATCGAGCTGGATTTCCTCGTCAGTGCCGTCGGCACGCAGGCGGCGGGCGGTTTTCGGGGCAAGGTCCAGGAGCGCGCGCAGGGCGCCGCTGGTGCTCTCGCGGGCGCGCAGCTCCAGCACCTGGCCGAGGAGCACCAGCACGGTGATCACCGCGGCCGCCTCGAAATACGCCGGCACGGCACCGTCATGGCCGCGCAGCGCCGCCGGGAACACCCCCGGCAGGACGGTGGCGACCACGCTGTAAAGCCAGGCCACGCCGGTGCCCATGGCGACCAGGGTGAACATATTGAGGTTGCGGCTGGTCACGGAGTGCCAGGCGCGCACGAAGAACGGCGCACCGGCCCACAGCACCACGGGCGTGGCCAGCACCAGCTGCAGCCAGTTGCTGTTCTGCTGGCCGAGCCGTTCGGTCAGGCCGGTCAGGTGGCCGCCCATTTCCAGCACGAACACGGGCAGGGTCAGGACCAGGCCAACCCAGAACCGGCGGGTCATGTCGACCAGCTCGTCGCTTGGTCCGGTGTCGGCGCCGATCACCGCGGGCTCCAGCGCCATGCCGCAGATCGGGCAGGCGCCCGGGCCGACCTGGCGCACCTCCGGATGCATCGGGCAGGTGTAGATCGTCCCCTCCGGCACCGCCTCGGCCTTGGCCGCGGCGCTGGCCGGATCGAGGTAGCGGGCCGGGTCGGCCTCGAACTTGGTGCGGCAGCCGTTCGAGCAGAAATAATACGGGTGGCCGTTGTGCTCGGCCCGGTGCTTGGCGGTGTGCGGATCGACGCTCATCCCGCAGACCGGGTCCTTGACCGTCTGCGCGTCACCCCCGGCCTCCGCGGTGCCGTGGCTGCAGCCGCCGTGCGCCCCATGGGCATGGCCGTGGTGGTGGTCGTGCTCGGCGTTGCTCATGGGCGACCCCTCCTGTGTGTCGCGCCCGGCACCCTGCACCTTCCCATCATGGGAGGGTCAACAGGGTGCCGACTCGGGCCTGGAGGCACGGTGGCATCCCGGCCCGGGCGGTGATCCCGGGGCTTAGTGCTTGCTGCCATCCGAGTGCTGGTGCGGCTTGGCGCTGTGGCCCGACGCGGTGCTCTCGGGAGCGTTCTTGGCGTGATCGGCGCCGTGCGAGGGGCCGCCGGCGGTGTTGCCGCGGCTGGGCGTCGGCTGGGTTTGCTGCTCGGCGTTGGCGTTGCCCTGGTCGTCCGCCAGGGCGGGCAGGGCAGCAAAGGTCAGCAGGGCCGCAGCCGTCAGAGCCTTGAGGGTCATGATCGTAAATCCTGTGTGTTGAAGAGCGGTCAACCCGCCATCGTGCGGCAGGTTTTGAGACAGCGGCGGCAGCGGACGGCCTACTGCTGGCCTTCCTTCTTGGCGTTCTTATCGAGCCAGGCAGTGAGCTCCTTGATGCTCTGTTCCTGCTCCTTGATGGTCTTCTCGGCCAGACGCTTGCTCTCGGGATTATCGGCGCCCTTGAGGCCGGCGCGGGCCATGTCGATCGCCCCTTGGTGGTGCGGGATCATCGCGCAGATCCAGGCCACATCCGGATCGCCAGCCATCATGCCCTGCATCATCGGGCCGTTCATGCTCATCATGGCCTGCTGCAGACCCTTCTGGGTCTCGGACATCTGACCGCTGCCCATGCTCTGCATGGCCTGAGACATGTGGCTCTGCATGTCCTTCATCCCACCGTCCTTGCCGCTGACGGCAGCCTTGCAGGCCTCCGGCAGCTTGACGGCCGAGCCGGCCATGCTGCCGTGGTCGTGATCGCCAGCCAGGGCGGTTCCGGTCAGGCCGAGGGCCAGCGGCAGGGCGAGAGCAAGAGTTCTCAAGGTCATCGGGTTTTCCTCCTTCGGTTCAGCAAAAGGGCGGACCGTGAGGATCACGGTCTGCCCTGGGGTCTCAGCCGGCCATCTTGCGGCAGGTCTCGGCACAGCGGCGGCACTGGTCGACACAGTCCTGCATGTCGCCGACCTGCTCACAGCTCTTGGCGCAGGCCTCACACACCTCGGCGCAGGCGCGGCAGGTGTGTTTGTGCGCAGGGGTGCCGAGCAGCATGAAATGCGCGCTGGTCCGGCAGATTTCGGCACAGGCCAGCATCAGCCGGAAGTGCTCCGGCTCGGTGTGCTTGCCGCCGGCTGGCAGGCAGTGGTTGGACGCCATGCCCAGGCAGGTCTGGTAGCAGCGCAGGCACTCATCGATGCAGCTCTGCATCTCAGCGGACATCTGGTGCATAGAATTTCTCCTGTTTTTCAGGTTCTTCGGACGCAGTTGGAGAACAGATGCAGTAAATACCGCAACTGACCCGACATCGCCTCAATCATCAACGGGCTGATCCCGGCCCGGTTCAGATTTTTTTACTCAAGAACCCGTTATAAAGAGCAGGATCGCGCTGCCCAGATCAGGCCAATTACTTGGCCGCGCCCTTGCCCTTGAGGAACGCCTGCATCTGGCTGATCTCGACCTCCTGGGCCTTGATGATCTCCTCGGCGAGCTTGCGGATCTCGGGATCCTTCGAGTGCTGCAGGGCCACCTTGGCCATGCCGATCGCGCCCTGATGGTGAGGGATCATGCCGCGCACGAAATCGACGTCGACGTCGTTCGTGTAGCGAATGTCCATGTCGCGGTGCATGTCGGCGTTGACGTCCCGAAACGCCTTGGTCGCCGGGCTGTCCGTCTTGGCGGTCGCGCTCGCGGCGCCATGACCGGCATGGTCGTTGTGGTTCATGTCGTGGGCCTGGGCCGCGGCGGTGCCGCTGAGCAGGAGGGCCAGCGCGCAGGCGGAGAGGGTGTGTTTCATAGGATTTTTCCCTTTTATTGCTTGTGGTTAGTTGAACTTCCCGCTGGCGGTCGCGCCATCGGGAGCTGTCAGCTGCACGGCGCCCTTGGGCGCGGCGTTCAGCGGAACCTGGGCCTGGCCGGTCAGGCGGTTGGCGTCGGCCGGCGCCAAGGCGACGCGTGCGGGCTTGCCGTCGACCACGAGGATCGCGGTGGCCTTGAACCCGGCGGCGGGCACCGGTTTCTCGCTGCCGTCGAGCAGGTAGACGTCGACGGTCTGGCCCTTGGTGACGAGTTCGACGTGGTAGGGGCCGGCGTCGCTGACGCGGCCGCCGTACTTGCCGGCGGTTTCGTGGGCGCACACGGGCGCGGCCAGCAGCACCAGGCTGCTGAACAGGGCGGCGCGGAACGGGATCATCGGGGTCTCCTTGGGTTTTGGGTTGATCGGTGGGGGAGGGGGCTCAGAACGCCTCCCGCGGCGGCGCCGCGGCCCCGGCCGGGTGGGTCGCATGGGCGGCGTCCTGCGCCGCCTGCAGCCGGGCCAGGGGCTTCTGGCCGAAGCGCAGGAACAGGATCGGCGTCAGGAACGTGTCGAGCAGCGTGGCGCTGATCAGGCCGCCGAAGATCGTCACCGCGACCGGGTGCAGGATCTCCTTGCCCGGGCTCGCCGCGTCATAGAGCAGCGGCACCAGCGCCACGCCGGCGGCGAGCGCCGTCATCAGCACCGGGGTCAGCCGCTCCAGGCTGCCGCGGATCACCAGGTCGCGCCCGAACGGCACGCCCTCGTGGAGCGACAGGTTGAGGTAGTGGCTGATCTTCAGGATACCGTTGCGCGCGGCGATGCCGGTCAGCGTGATGAACCCGATCATCGACGCCACCGACAACGGCTGCCCGGTCAGCCACAGGGCCACCACGCTGCCGATCAGCGCCAGGGGCACGTTGCCCATGATGATCAGCGCCAGCGCCGGCGAGCGGTAGCGGCTCACCAGGATCGCGAAGATCAACGCCAGCGACAGTGCCGACAGGATGCCGATCGTCCGCGCGGCCTCTTCCTGAGCCTGGAACGTGCCCTCCAGGCTGGTGAAGTAGCCCGGTGGCAGCTTTTCCTGGGCGATCGCCGCGCGCATGGCCGCCACGATGGTGGCCATGTCGCTCTCGCCGTTGGTGTTGGCCTGGACCACCAGGCGCCGGCGCGAGTTCTCGCGCAGGATCTGGTTGGGGCCGTCGGTTTCCCGCACGTCGGCCACCTGCCGGGCTGGCACCCAGCCGGTCGGGGTTTCCAGCAGCAGGTCGCCCAGGCCCTTGGTGGTGCGCTGGTCCTCGGCCAAGCGGATCAGCACGTCGAACCGGCGGTAGCCATCGACCACGGTGGAGACCACGCGGCCGTTGCTCAGGCGGCTGATCTGCTCGACCACCGCGGCCGGCTGCACGCCGTAGAGCGCGGCACGGGCATAATCGACGCGCACCTCCAGCTGCGGGATGCGCACCTGCTTTTCGATCTGCAGGTCGGCCAGGCCTGGGATTTTCTGGAACCGCTCCTGCAGGCCGTTGGCGATCCGGCGCAGCTGGTCCAGGTCCTCGCCGAAGATCTTCAGCGCGATCTCGGCGCGCACGCCCGACAGCATGTGATCGAGGCGGTGGGAGATCGGCTGGCCGACGTTGACCGATACCGGCAGCTGCCGGAGGCGCTGGCGGATATCGGCGACCAGGGCCTCCTTGGGCCGGCCCTCGCCGTCCTTCAGCTCGACCTCGATCTCGGACGAGTGGACGCCTTCGGCATGCTCGTCCAGCTCGGCGCGCCCGGTGCGGCGGCCGACCGCCGCCACCTCGGGCACCTGCAGCAGCAGTTTTTCCGCGATCAGCCCGACCCGGTTGCTCTCGGCCAGCGAGATCCCCGGGTTGAACGTCATGTTGACGGTGAAACTGCCCTCGTTGAACGGCGGCAGGAACGCCCGCGGCAGATGCCAGGCGGCGACGCCGGCGGCGAGCACCGCCAGCGCCACCGCGCCGACCAACAGGCGCTGATGCCGGAACGCCACCTGCAGCAGCCGGGCGTTGCCGCGCTTGAGCAGCTTGAGGAACCGGCTGTCGTGCTCTTCGAGGTTCTTCAGCCCCGGCAACAGCCAGGAGGCCAGCACCGGGGTCAGCGTGATCGAGGTGACCAAGCTGGCCAGGATCGAGATGATGTAGGCCTGCCCCAAGGGCGCAAACAGCCGCCCCTCGATGCCGGAGAGTGCGAACAGCGGCACGAACACCAGGATGATGATCAGCGTCGCGTAGACGATGCCGGAGCGCACCTCGTTGGAGGCCTCCACCACCACCTGGAACACGCTTTTGGGGTTGCCGGCCTTCCGGTTTTCGCCGAGGCGCCGGAAGATGTTCTCGACGTCGACCACGGCGTCATCGACCAGCTCGCCGATCGCGATGGCGAGGCCGCCCAGGGTCATCGTATTGATCGACAGGCCGAGAAGGTGGAACACCACCGCCGTGGTCAGGATCGACACCGGGATCGCCAGCAGCGAGATCGCCGTGGTGCGCACGTTCAACAGGAACAGGAACAGCACCGCGGCGACCACCACCATCGCCTCCAGCAGAACGCGTTCGACGTTGCTGATCGAGGTCTCGATGAAGTCGGCCTGGCGGAACAGGATCTGGTCCGCCTTGATCCCGTTCGGCAGGCTGGCGGTGATCTCCGTCAGCGCCTGCTCAATGTCGCGGGTGAGTTTGACCGTGTCGACGTCGGGCTGCTTCTCAACCGAGACGATCACCGACGGCTTGCCCATGTAGCCGCCGTCGCCGCGCTTGACCTTGGCACCGAACGAGACGTCGGCGATCTGGCGCAGATACACCGGCGCGCCGCCGACCGTGGCGACGACCACGCTGCGCAGGTCGTCCAGGCTCATCGTGCGGGCGATGTTCCGGATCAGGTACTCGCGGGCGTACTGGTCGGTGAACCCGCCGCCGGCGTTGGTGCCGAACTGGGCCAGGGCGGTTTCCAGCTGGGCGTTGCTCACGCCCAGTGCGCGCATCGCCGCCGGGTTGGGGCTGACACGGAACTGGCGTACCTCGCCGCCGATCGGGATGACCTGGGCGACGCCGGGAATGGTCAGCAGGCGCGGCCGGATCACGAAGTCGGCCGCCTCACGCACCTGCATTGGGTCGGCGGTTTCGCTGGTCACCGCGACCAGCAGGATCTGCCCCATGATCGAGGAGATCGGCCCCATCTGCGGGGTCACCGTCGGCGGCAGCTGGTCCCTGACCAGGGCCAGCCGCTCAGCGACCTGCTGGCGGTTGCGGTAGAGGTCGGTGCCCCAGTCGAACTCGACGTAGACGATCGACAGGCCGACGCCGGACACCGAGCGCACGCGCGTGACGCCGGGCAGGCCGTTGAGGCGGGTTTCGATCGGGAACGAAACCAGCTGCTCAACCTCCTGGGGCGCGTAGCCCTCGGCCTCGGTCATGATCGTGACCGTGGGCTTGTTGAGGTCGGGAAAGACGTCCACGGGCAGCTTGGTGACCGTGAACGCGCCGTAGAGGATCAGCACGCCGGCGATCGCGAGGACGATCAGGCGGTTCTTCAGCGACTGGCTGACGAGGAAGGTGAACATCGGGCGGCCCTCCTCAGCGCACTTGGTCGAGGAGTTCGGCGCCCTGCACGACCACGCGCTTGCCGGGGCCGATGCCGCCGCCGATCAGTACGCGGTTGCCGTCCAGGGGCTCGATGCGCACCTGCCGGGCCTCGTAGCGCTCGGCGGTGGTGTGCTCGTAGACCACGTCCTGGCCGTTGCTGGTCC
>NZ_CP088250.1 GCF_021117295.1 Methylorubrum sp. B1-46
CGAGCCCGAACTTGGGCTGCGTCTCCTCGCGGCGCTCGATCTCCGCGACCCACCGCGCGGTCACGCCTTCGAGGCGCCGGGGGATCTTGATCTCACCCGACGACATCGAGCCGACGCGGGCCGCCTCACGGATCGGGCTGTATTGCACGAGGTTCCTGAGGAACTCGCTGCTGAACTCGGCGGGGGCGAGGTAGCCGCCCGAGGTGTTGTCGGCCACGCGCAGGGCCTTGGTCTCCTCCGGGACCATCTTCTCGACACCGCGGCGCACGAAGGTCACGAAGGACTTGCGCTCGACCTTTGCGGCGGCCTCCACGGGATCGCCCCCGGTCGGGCGGCCCAACTGCACTTCGATGCTGTCCAGGCGGCCGTTGATGCCCGTGATCTCGGTGGCGATGCCGTCGAGGCGGGTCACGATGGCGGCGTTGTCCGGCGCGTCGGCGGCCGGTGCGGGAGAGTCAGACATTTCCTTGTGCCTTTCGCTTTTAACAGAAGTGATTGCTGCACCGGGGTGGCAGGGCACTGCGACCACGCTGCATTCGAGAAGATCAATCAGGCTATAGGCTCGCCCGCCGCCAGCCCGAGATGTGTACTTGATCGGGTTGAAACCAATCGAAACACCTTTGATCGCGCCCTCTTTGAGTAGGGCGAACACCTCTGCCGCCCGGCTCACCTTGTCGATCAGGAGCCGGCCCTTGAGGCGCAGAGCATCGGCGGCAACCTCGACTGAGTGCCAGATCCCTATGGCTTCCTCATGCTGGTAGAGCATGGGGAGCGTCATGCCCGCAGCGGCCACGATGGCGGCCCGGTCGATCGTGTCGTTCTCGCGGTCGGCCGACGCGAAGGGCCACGCAATCGCTTCGATCTCGCCCGCATCCGAGACGGACACGGCGGCCTTTGTGGTTAGGAGCTTCATTGCAGCGTCGGCTCCGGTGTGGGCGCGGGCTCTTGCGGCAGAGGGGTCGGCGGCAGGGGCGCGGGGGCCGGCGGGGGCGCATCGGCTCGCACGGTGTTGCCCGGCACCCGTAGGTGCGAGCCGCCCGGCGCGGGACCACGGCCCAAAATCTCGCGCGCTTCGTCGGGCGTCAGGAACGTCGTCGCCGCCTTGTAGAGCGCGTCATACAGTTGGAGCGTCGAGGGCTTGAGGAGTTCCTGATAGTCGAACTCAACGAAGTACTGCCCGCGCTCATCGTCACGGAACAGCACACGCTCGAAAGCATCGGCGAACTGTTCGCACCACGGCTTGATACACATGGAAACGAATTGGCGGCCTAGCTCTTCGCTATTATTGAAGGTCGCATTGGTCAGGTCGCCGATGATGATCGGCGGCACCCGGAAGGCGCGGGCTACATCGAGGATCGCGCGGCCCCACAACTCGACGTACTGCGCATCGACCGACGACAGGGCGAGTTGTTCGTAGCTGATCTCCCCAGGCAGCAACGCCGTCCCGCCGCTCTTGCCGCCACCATGGGCCGCGTTCCACGCCTGCACGATGTTCTTCATGCGGGTGGGGCTGTTGTTGCCCTTGACGCTCAGGATCGAACCGGGGCGCGCCCCATTTCCGAACAGTCGCGAGCCGTGCGCCTGCAAGGCCATCAGGAAGCCGATGGCCTCGCGCGCCAGCGTCAGCGGTGCCGTGGTCTCGCCGTTCTCGGTGGGGATCGGCTCGACAAAGAGCACGTCCCGCCAGGAGCGCACACGGTCGCCGATGCGGAACGTCGGCTCGCCGGTCCCCGGATCGATCTCCCGCCCAAGCGAGCCCGGATGGATGCGGATGAGTTCGCGCGGCTCGCCGTTGACGCGCACCACGGCCGCGCCTCCGATGCCGTGCAGGTTCGCGTCCTTGGCAAGCTGATTGATGAGCCCGAAGCGTGAGGTCCACCCGTTGGGCCGGGCGATGATCCGATTGGCCGGATGGGCCGGGTCTTCCTGCCGGCGGCCGTTGGCGTCGAGGCGCATCACCCGCGGCTCAAGCGAAGCCAACGTCTCGCCGATCGCACGCACCGCTGCGGCCACCACCGGCACGCGCATGGCCGAACCGGGACCAACCGCCTCGCCCGCCGCCGTGCCGACATGCAGCCCGTGGCTCATGATCTCCCACAGCTTGTCGTCGGGATCGGCAAGCGTGCCATCCGCCGCGACCGTGCCGGGCATAGCCTTGAGCTGGGCGACTTCCGAGCGGAGCGCGCGCAGTTGGGCCTTCCGCTTCATCCGAGTGCCCTCGCTTCCCTCATGCGCTCGCTGATGCGGTCGAGTTCGCGGCGCATGTCACGCTCGCGGCGTTCGGCCCGAGCGGCACGCACGGCTTGCTCGTCGCGCTGGCGGCAGACGGCGGCGATGTCCCGCTGTAGCCGCTCGTTTTCTTTGGCGAGGCGGGCAACCTCATTCATGGGAACGGCCTCCGCAAAGCCGCCATGGCGAGGCGAACGGTCGGAGCCGTCGTCACATGAGTGTCGGTGAGGTCGAAGGCGAGGAAGGACCGGCCCATCTGGAAAATGGTCCCGGTGCGCTCGCGGCCGTCGTAGGGCGACAACTCGCGGTCAGCGATTTCCCGCACGGCCTCGATCTCGATGCGGGCGGTGCTCATGCCTCCACCTCTGATTTTCGGAGGATGAGGTTGCCAAGGGCGAACAGCGTCTCGCTGGTGATGGTCGTGGAGTGGCGCCGGTCGGCACGCTGGCGCGACTCGGGGAGGTAGAAGCCCTTCGTCAGTCGGTCCGCGTCCACCTGCCATTCCGCGATCACGCGGCGGCGGTCGAGGCTGTCCACGAGGGCGAGGCTCGCGGTCGGGCAGGGCCGATGCACGGTCAGTTCCAGCCGCAGGCCGGGGATCTCATCGCGGATGATCCAGGCGAACTCGATCAGCGCGGCGACGGTCTCGCCGAAGTTCGGCAGGCGGATCACCAAGCCGAGGCACCGGGGGAGCGTCTTATCCTCCACGGCCGGGCGCCGCTTGAGGGTCGCGAGCACTTCCACGGCACGGGGCGAGGCGGTCGGTCCGTCCGTCCAAAGGCTCGCCAGCAACAGGGCCGCCACATCCTCCGCGGTGACGTGAGCCGCACCCCGCCCGCGATTGCCGACAGAGAACAAGCCAGCGTCCCGCAGATGCCGCGCAACCACCGTCAGGGCCGGGGGCGTCCGGCCGTCGAACGGCGACAAGGCGTCGGCAAGGGCGGGGAGAACGGCCACGATGCGGGCTCGCTTTCGATAGATGATGTCTATCGAACATCGGTCATTCAATCATTCTGGTCAATCGACAGAATGCGTCGATCACGGCCGAAACGCCGCGGCAAGCCGACGCAGGGGTTGGACCCTGATTTTAGAATGCCGTTTCCGTGCGATTAGGAGACCCAGGACGGGCGTTCGGGGTCTCGCCCTTGCCAGGGTGCGGGCAGGCCCTTTCGGCGGCTCCTGAAAGCCCTCTGGGCGCAATTCGGTCGGACGGGGTTATTCGCCCTCAGACAGCCGCCGATAATCGATCCCGGCCCGCAACCAGGACGGCGTGTGACGGGCGCAATAAGCCTCGCCCTTATCGCGACAGCGGATCACCGCAGGCTTTCCGCACTCGGTGCAGATGAGCGGGCTCGCGGTCGTCGGCGGAACGATCTCGCCTGTGTCCGGGTCGTGCGCCGGTAGTGCTACATCCTGATCCCGTAGAGCCAGAGGGGAAGGTGGGTGTGAAAGGTGTAAGGGGGGGTAAACACCACCCTCCGACAGGGGCGTTTGCCCCCCTCTCACGCTCGATTTACGGGGCTGTTTACCCCCCTCCCCTTTCGCCACCACACGCGCGAGACGTTCCATATCGCGGCGTTTCCGATCCGCTTCCCGGCGCTTTTCCCGAGGCCCTTTCAATTCCTCCCGCCGATCCAGAATGGGATTGGCCTGCTTCTCGCTCACGACATAGATGGTCGCGCGGCGGCCGTGCCCCGGCTCAAAAGTGAGCCATCCCGCAGCCGCGAGCGCCTTGCGGTGGCTGTTGATCGTCTTCCGATCCCTGTCCTTGAAGCCGGGGATCTCATCGGCAATCACGTCGTCGGGCAGATAGGTGCCACAGGTGCCCGCAGTCCTATCCCACTTGTCCTCGTCGAGGGCTTCCACGATGCGCAGCAGCAGGCGCACGCTCGCGGGCTTCAAGTTCTCATCCAAACCGGCGGCGTTGAGGATGTCGAGCTTCCAACTGGTGAAGCTCTCGCTGCTCCGATCCCGCTTCCGTGCCACGTCGCCAACCTCTCGAACAGGAACGCCGCGCAGCAGGGGATGCCGCGCGGCGAGTGGATCAGCCCCGGATCAGCCGGCGCAGGTAGTAGAGCGGCAAGCCGATCAGGGCGGGCAGTAGGAGGCGCCAGGGAAACCCCGACGTAATACGTCCAGGTTTCTCGGGCTGTCTGAGCGGCACGGCGAAGTCAGGGACGGCCGCGAAGGGCGAGGCGGTAGGGGGATGCCTCATCGCGGACTAAGCCCCTCCGGGCCGCTCACAACCTCATCCAGCCGCTTGAGCCGGGCCAGGAGGTCTCCGATCCCGAATAGGATCAACCGCCACTCCCATTCTGCCACGAGGTAGTGGCCCGGATAGGGGGCCCGGCCGTCGAGCGGGGCGGCGACGCTCTCCGAGGCCCACTGGTTCAAGAGGGTCGCCGCACTGATGGCGTCCTCAAGCGGGCAGGCCAGATCGGCTTCGATGTCGAGGCGCTTCATAGGCCGCGCCCCCGTGCCAGCCGCAGGAACCGGAGGTCGTCGCTCATGTGCCCGGCAAGGGTGTCAACGGCGTTGCCGATCACCCCGAAGTAATGGCCGTCGATTGGCTCGTCTGAGTCGGCGAGGGCGCGAACGATGAACCCCCAATCGGCAAGCTCTTGAGCCTTCCGGTCGAGGCTTTCGAGCCGCAGGTCTATGTCCTGCCGGTCAGGGGATCGTGTAGTGTGGTCGGTAGCCATGTGACGCTCTCCAGAGGCGTTGCTGGTCAGGCCGGGCGGGGAGGGCTCAAGCTCCCTGTCCGGTCGCCCTATTAATGATCCCCTTACCATTGACGTCAATACCTCAGGGATTTATTTTGTCCTCGGAGGTATCGGAATGCATATCACGAGCGAACAGGTCCGCGCGGCGCGGGCGCTCCTTCGATGGGAGCAAAGCACGCTGGCGGAACGGTCCGGGATCTCCCTGCCATCCATTAAGCGGCTCGAGACGACGCGTGGTCCACTGGCGGCTCACGGTCGGACAATGGCCGCGATCCAGGGGGCGCTAGAGGCCGCCGGCATTCTGTTTCTGGCCGAAGGTCACGTCTCGGACGGCGGGCCGGGCGTCAGGCTCAAGGCGACGGCCTAAGCCATTGATCTCAATGGGTGCAAAATTGCGCCGGTCGATGATCTCGTCCTTCACCTCGTCCGGCGTAGACGGGGCGGCGAGCGCGTAGAGGACGGTGGGGGGCAAATCCGAAACGATTTCGGATTTGAAACGTTCGGCCACGCGCATGAAGTTAAGCGCCGTTCGGTCGCTCATCCCGAACTCATCTTTGATCCACGGCAGGAAGTTGCCGTGACCGAGCAGTTCCTTCACCCGGATAAGGTCGCGGCCGATCTCAAAAAGAAACCGGCTGGATATCCTCGCGATACCCAACCGGCATGTGGTGGCAATCCGGGATATGCCTATCCGCGATCCCGCTCCAGCTTTTCGGCGATGGCCTGCAAGATCCAGGTGTTGCGCGGGAGGCGGACGACGGTGGCCTTGCGGGCGGCTTCCAACCGCTCGAACAGGTCGGAGTCGGCGGGGAACTTGAGCGGATGTTGCGGCCCCTTCCCGGCTTTCTCTTGCTCTGGCGCGGGCGTGTCGGCGGCCACCGATCCGCCCTTGCTGATGAATGCCTCCACCGGGTCGGCGGGCTTTGCCGCCGGGCGGGCGGGCTTGGCGCTCAAAGCCATCTATCGGGCCTCCTCTGGATTTGCGCTGGATATCTCCGAGGCATCGAACAGATGCCGGAACAGGGCCGTGACTTCCTCGGTGGCTTTCGGGTCGTGCGGGCGTAGCTCCACCACGGACAGGCCGGCGGCGGCGGCGTGAGCGAATGCCTTGCGGGCGCCCAGGCTCGACGGGATGTAGTCGAGGCCGGGCTTGGAGCGGATCAGTTCAGCGGCCTCGGCGTTCTCGCCGCCGCGCGCCTCGGCCCGGTTGATGAAGGCCAGCGCCCGGAGCTTCGGATTGACGGTCCGCGCCTCCTCCACCAGCTCGGCCACCTTATCGAGCGTCCACACGTCGAAGGACCGCGGCGCGAACGGCACGAGGTAGGCGTCGCATATCGAGAGGGCGGCGCGCTGGCTCACGGTATCGCGCCCGCCCGTGTCGATGATGACGTGTGCGTGCTTCGGGGCGAGTCGCTGCACCCCGGAGCGCACGGCGGCGCCCGTCAGGGCCACACAGGTATAGCCGGCGCCACCGGGGCGATTCGCTTCCCGCAGGTTGGTGAAGTCGGTTGCGGTCTCCTGATCGTCCGCATCGACTAGGAGCACGTCACCGCCCGCAGCGGCGAGCATGATGGCGAGATTGGTGGCGACGGTCGATTTTCCCGACCCGCCCTTAGTCCCGCCGACGACGGTTATCATGGTGCCTCCCGATCCGATCCATACCGGGAGGATATCCTTCGGATGTTAACCGGGTGTCTACGGGATGCCGGTTACGCATCGGCGGGCGATCCAGCCGAACGCCTCGCGTCCGCTTGGTCGCTACGGGTACGAAATCCGTACTCGTAGGCGCCCCAGGGCGGGGCGAAATTGACAGGGGAGGCCGGAAGCTAGACGAATGGTTAAGCGCGGTGCCGTGCCGCGCCAACGAGTCGAGGCCCTAGAAACACGAAACCCGCCACGAGGGCGGGTCACATGCCGGCGTCGAGACCGGGGAAGTTCAATTCTTGGCGGAATGATCCTCCCCGAAATCGCCGCGATCCGCAAGAGGGAAGCACCGCTTTTCCTCACTGGCGGAGCTATGTCGAAGGGTATGGTGTAAATCGCCATCCCTTCAGCCGGCGTGCGTCCGCGTCCCCGCGACGGGTCAACCGACCCGAGGGACACCCATGCGCGTCGAGGAAATGACGGCCGCGATCTCGCGCGCCGATGGTTCACATCTAAACGATCTCGCCCGCGCCTTGTGGGCCGCTCATGCCGCCGGGCAGATTGGCGACGAGGATGCGCAGGCGTTGTCCGAGGCGATCCAGGCGCGGCGTAAACCTGCCCGTCAGTCAGGTTTCAGCAGCGGTGACAGAGACGGCCCCAAAATTGGGGGCGTCCAACCCGACGCGAAACGTCGCCCTGTCCAGCGCCCCCGCGTCCGCTCCGAAGCGATAGAGCGCCGCCGCCGCCTCGCCGCGTCCGGTCCCATGCCGCCCGCCCTCGCCGCCCGGTTCACGGTGGGCGAGTTGGCCGTGATGCGAATCGTAGGCGACGAACAGCAAGCCCGCGGATCGTGCGCCCTCTGCATCGACGCGATAGCCGCCCGAGCGGGTGTGAGCCGTACCACCGCACAGAATGCTATCCGGCAGGCCGCACGCCTCGGGATGCTGGAACGGCAGGAGCGCCGCCGACCGGGCATGGTGTCCCTCACGAACGTGCTGCGCGTGGTGGATCGGGAATGGTTGGCGTGGCTCGCCCGCGGCACTAAGGGAAAAACTTCCCTCAGTGGGGGAGGGCTCAAAAAGCCGAACACCTCGGATACCAGAGGTTTTAAAAGGGGCGACGGACTAGGCGGCCAGCCTCGCGCGCGTGAGGGGCGCCATTCGCATAATGCGATGTATGGAACCGGAATCGGCCCCTCCCGGAAGTGTCCAAAGGCATTCGAGGGGGCGAAGCGAGGCGGCCAAGTCGAGGGCCAGTAGAATCGGCCGGGAGGCGGTCCCGAGGCGCCAGGGTTTTAGTTCGGAATGCTTGCCGCTCGATGCACGGGCCGATGCACGCTGGCCGGGTGTCACCCATGCACGAAGCTGATCGATCCGGCCCGATCCATGCGCCGGGCTGATGGATGCTATCCCGACGCGCTCACCCTGAATCCCACGATCCGGGTAAAGCTCGATCCGTTCGGTTCGGCCGTGCCCGTGTCGTCGCCGTCCTGGAAGGTCTTCACGCGGGTGCCGTCCGCAGTCTGGTGGCGCCCGTTCTCCAAGGCCGCGATGACGGCGCTCGCGAGCCTGTCGGCGGCGGTGAAGGTCTTGGCGGCGCAGAGCACGTTCACCCGCGCCTCGCGTAGTCCGGTGGCCTTGGCGAGCCCGTAGGTCCGCCGCCCGCTTGCCTGCCGCACGACGATGCGGGGGAGCTGGTCGTTCTTCGCCATCTCGGGCTCAATCCGGTCGGACACGATCGCGCCCACCGGCACGTTGGCCTTGAGCATGGCGATGGTCAGGGTGATGGCCGAGGTCATGGCGCCTGCTCCGGTGGGAAGGGGTTGATGCTCTTGCCCTTCTCATCGGGCCATCGGTGGATGATGTCCGTCGAGCAAGCCTGGTGATCGATGACGGCGCGCTGAATGAAGCCGCCGATGTTGTGCTGCTTGACGGCCGGGTTGCGCGGGTCCGGTAGTTCGGACTCCCGCATGGCCTGCATCAGCATCGCCGCCACCTGATGCGGATGCGGGCGCTCTCCGGCCCCCAGGTCTGCTTGTAGGGCGTCGAGGCGCTTTTGATCGGGCGTCGGCCATGCCCCGACAGGGCTCATCATCTTGCGCAGCGTCAGCGGGGGGTGATCCGTGTAGGGGGACACAGGGCCGCCGTGTACGTCCCACACCTCGAACGCCTGCCGCTCATGCGACCACCCGACTAGGACAAGCTCCCACTCACTCTTTTGGTGGCGGTGCATCTCGAACACTTTTTGGAAGAGCTGCGCGTCGTCCAGCACGCGTTCGAGGGCGTCATCGAGGCTGCCGACAGCGCCATCCCAATGGGTGCGGATGGTCCAGATGAATTGCGACGGGCCGCGGCAAGCAATGGCGCCCGGCCACTCCGGCATCAGGAGCACCTTGGACGCGACGTGCACCATCTTGCCCGCGTAATCGAGGTAAGCGCCGTCCGTGAACAGCGCCACTTCGTTCGGCTGAAGGAGGGCGACGATCCCGGTCATAGGCGGATCTCGATCGCGCCGCCGGCCCCGGCAACGCATCCGGTCGAGGCTTTCCCGAGCAAGCCGCCGAACACCCCTCCCTCGCCGCTGCCGCTCTTGCCGAACAGCACATCAGCGAGGCTATCCATCGCCCTGTCACTGAGACGTGCGGCGAGCCGATCCACCGCATTTGTGATGAGATCGATCGCGCTGGCGCCGTTGCGCGCATCGGATGCCATGCCGCGGAACACGTCACCGCCAACGGAGCGGATGAAGTTCTGCGCCTCCATGCTCTCTTCGATCTTGGTCTTGTACTCGTCGGTTGCGAGGGACAGGGCTTTCACCTTGTCGATCTGCTCTTGCGTCAGGGTGATGCCCTGCTGCCGGGCCGTGGCCTCCAGCTTCGCGACGTTGACCGCTGCCAGCCGTTCGCCGCCGGCCATGCCGAGCGCCGCCGTCTCGGCCTTGAGCGCCTCCGTGGAGCGCTCGATACCGTTGATGTAGGTCTCGACGGCGTTGAAGGACTCGGACGCTTCCTTCGCCCCGCCGCCTTTGGGCTTGGCGCTCACGATGGGCTTGGTCTGGTCGCGGCGAAAGCCTTCCGTCATCCGGCGGGAGGCTTCCTGTGCCTGGTCGATCAGCGTCCGGTTGCCGAGATTGCCCCGCAGCTTGTCGAGCGCCGCGTCGCGTTCTGCATCGCCCGTCGAGGTCGCTCGCGTGGTCCGGCCGATGTCCTTCTTCAGGCCCGAGGCGGGCGCGTCCTCCGGTCGGAAATAGTCCCGTCCGTAGATCGCCGGTTCGGTCGCCTCCATCTGCTCGCGGATCTTCCGACCCTCCTGCAGGATACCCACGGCGATGCGGGCGCCGGATGCCATGAGCTCTTTCCAGGAGATGGCATCCTCGCGAAGTCCGATGCCCGCCTGCGCCAGTTCGTGCCGGAACTCGGTCGCGGCCCGGTCCATGGTCGCCTGCGCATCCTCAAGCCGACGCTGTAGCTCCTGCGCGCGGGTGATCTCCTCCGGCTTCAACAGCACGAGGTCGGGATTCTTCACGTCGTCGATCATCCGCCGGAACTGGCTCAGTTCGACGGCGCCGCTGCGGATGCGCTCCACAAGCTCCGGCGGGAACAGCTTGCCGGCGAGGTCGAGGGCGGCGAGGTCGCGGCCCTTGGCCTGCAACTCGGCCATGATGTCGAGCGCGGCCTTGAACTGCGCCTCGGTGCCAATCGCGCTGTCGAACCGGCCAACCTGCGCGGCCGTGACGTTGCCAGCGGCCATCTGCTCACGGAGCCGGGCGCCGAACGCGCTATCGTTGCGGGCGTTCTCCCCTCCCTCGCCCTGCCGCACCGCGAACGCCGCGCGGGCGGTCTCCAACGACTTCACGAGGGCGTCGGCATCCACCTTCAGGGCGCGGGCCTGCGCGCGGTAGGTCTGAAGGAACGTGCTCGACACGCCCAGGCGGGAAGCGTCGTTGCCGATCTTCGCCATGAGGTCGAGTTGCACGCCGGCCTCGCGCGCCGCGGCTCCGAGCGCGTCCACCGCGAGCTTTGCCGCCTGGAACGCGGCCAGCGCGCCGACAAGGCCAAGGGCAACCGGGGCCAGCTTCGACGCCACCTCGCGCCCGAAGTTCGCCCCGACATTCCGGGCCGTCTGCGCCATGACGCGATCGATGCCGGTGGCGGTCGCCGCCCATTTCGCCCCGATCTGCGCGGCCGTCTGCGCGCCGATGTTGAGGGCCGCCTTCATGCCCTGGTCAAAGGCGCGCGTGTCGGCGCCTACCGTGATCGCCATTCCTGCCATCAGGATTCTCCTGTCGCGTCCTCAGCCGCCTGGATCACCTCCGGGCCGTGTCGCTCTTTCGCCGCCTCCACCTCCGGCCAGAAGAACGGTTCGGCCGGCTCATGGATGGTGCCGTATTCCTCGATCAGCGCCGTGTCGTAGACCGTACCCGCCTTCGTCGGCCGGGCGGTCTCCGGTGTCCCGCCGGCTCGCACCGTCACCGTGCCGTCCTCGTTCTCTTCCGCCCGGATGCTGTCGCGCAGGGCACCCGAGACGACGGACACGCGGGCGCGCATCCCCTCCACCATCTCCCCGGCGATGCTCCGCGACTTCGCCGCGGTGGCGATGCGCACGGCTTTCGAGATGTCCGAAAGCTCGCGGGCCAAGGTCGTGAGGCCGGATACGCCCGCGAAGATCATGCGGCGGCCTCCCCCGATCCGGCCGGCGCGGCGTCCTCATCGAACACGGCCACAGGCGCGGGCAGGCCGTAGCAGGCGGCGGCCAGGATCATCGCGGCGAGCGGCCCGTAGAGCGCCAGAGGGCGTTGCGACAGCACGGCGTCGATCGCGGACAGGTCCACCCCGCGAGGCTGGCGCGGCGTGGTCGGCGCCGGTTCGGTGCGGCCGTCGATCCGGGCGCGGATGGATGACAGCGACAGCGGCGCATAGCTCGACAGGCGGGAGGCCGGGGCCGGATGCGAGACGGCCAGGATGGTGCGCACGTCCGCCATGGTCCAAGTGCCGGCCTGGAACCGCTGCCAGCAAGCCGAGACGGAGCCGACGACGCTCTCAAGGCGATCAACCGTATCTCTGTCCCTATAGAGTTCGAAGCGCACGCGGCGCCCGCCGAACTTGGCATCGACGTGGTTGACGGTCTTCGTCATCGCAGCACCAACAGTTGAGGGTCAAAGTCTTCGGATGCGTAATAGTCGGCTTCCGGCGCGGTCGCGATCAGTCCCACGGCCATGCCGCAAGCAACGGCAAGGTCAATCGCCGCGCCCGAACGCTTCTTGCTCAGAATGAACAGGCTGTTCTCATGCGTCGTCGGGACGGCGTTGAGGATCGCGTGGCGCAGGACCGGCGAGCCGCCATGTCGGAATTGGCGCGAAAGCATGGCGCGTTGCAGTTCGACGTACATCGGGGCGAGGTTGGCGAACGTCTGCGCGCTCTCCACCACGGGGAGGTCGTCCGCCGCCATCCGCGCCATGATCCGCCCGGCGAACTTCGGATCGAAGCCAACCGTCTCGACGGCGTAGGTCTCGCATAGCTCGCGCACCTTCGCCTCGATCACGTCTTCCGGGATGATGTCCCCCGGCGTGACCGTCAGGGCGCCGCTCTCGCGCCAGCCGGTCCAATCGAAGCCGGGGGAGGAGGCGGACCGCTTGCGGAACGCCGTCTCGGGCAGGAAGGCGAAGGGCAACACCGTGTAGCTGCCCTCCTCATGCCGGAAGGCGATGACGATGCCGGTCATGTCCATGGTCTTGGACATATCCACCCCCACGGCGGCAGGCAGGCCCGCCAACGCGTCGAGGTCGATCGGCGCAGACATGGCCGGATCATCGTAGACGGTCGGCTCGATCCAGCCGGCGGCGGCGCCGTCCGTCCAGATGTTGAGGTGCACCTGTCGGAAGCCTGCCGCGAGCGCGGGAATGGACTGCGCAAGCCGCGCCTCGTTGCGGAGCCCGATCAGGTCGGGGAATCCCTCCGCGAGGCCGGGATTGACCCGGTGCCACAAGGCTTCATCCAGCCAATCCTCTTTCGGGTCGGCCGCGAACAGCACGGGCAGAAACGTCGGATCAACCCGCCGGCCCTCGTGCACGTCGAGGGCGTACTTGAACAGTTCCCAGCACACGCCTTCGGCCATCTGCCCGGCCGTCGTCGTGATGACGGTGAGCGAGCCCGAGACCTTCGCCGCGCCCGAAGTCAGCGCGTTCCACAGGTCGAAGCCCGGCCAGACATGCAGCTCATCCACCGCGAGGTAGCAGGGCGTAGCACCATGGGCGGCGTCCGCGTCCGCCGAAATCGCGCGGTAGACCGAACCGGATTTGGCGTGCTCGATCCGCTTGAGCGTGTCACGCGGGCGGTAGCGGCCTTCAAGGTTCGGGTCTTGCGCGAGCATGTCCCGCGCCTCATCGAACGCGATGCGGGCCTGTGCCGTGTCGCTCGCCGCTGAGATGGCGGTGCCGCGCGGTCGTTGGGCCGGGCCGATCGTGTGAGCGAGGGCCAGGACGGCCGTGAGCGTCGTCTTACGGGCGCCTCGCGGCAGTAGCAGGAACACCGTCTGCACCTGGCGCTCGCCTCGCTCATTCGAGGGGCCGTAGATCCGCTCCACGATGCGGCGTTGCCAGCGATGCGGCAGGGGCCGGCGATCCGTGCCCGTCGCGGCCGGATGCTTCAACAGGTCGGCGAAGGCCAGCACACGCTTCGCCCGCCCGGCCGGGTCCGGGATGGGCGTGTCGTCAAATGCCCAGATCGGAGTAAGCGTCATGCTCATCCCCTCCGGTGGGCTTGGCGGGTGCGCCGCTACCGATGATCCCAAGCCGCTTGGCGAGTTGGAGGGCGTTCTGCGATGCCTTGTTCCGAGCGCCGAATAGCGGGTGGACGCGCTCGATGCCGTTGGCGCCCTTAATCATCAGCCCGCCGCGCTTCGACAGGCTCTTGTCGCACTCGGCGATCAAGGCCATCGCGTTGCAGTAGGCGACCAAGAGGGGTTCGCGCTCGGCGGGGAGGCCGCCGCGATCCCGCAGGACCGGCGCAACGCGGTCCCACTCGGCGCGCGCCGCCTTCGTCAGGCCCTTTGGCACCGCTGGCGCATCGGCCTTCGTCACCAAGCGAAGCACGTCAGCCATAGGACGGCCCTTGATCTGCGGTGCACTGCACTTCGAGGTAGCGGCGGCGGCCGGCGAGTTCGCGGAAGGCTTCGATCCGCCACGTCAGGCCCTCGCACCGGAGTTGATGCGAGGTCGAAAGGTCCGCCCGGTACGGTATCCAGAACAGGGCACGGGTCTCGGCGACGATGCCGCCGGCCTTCAGGAACTCGCCGCCGCCGCTGTCCTTGCGCACGCCCCACACGCGCGCGATCTCCCCGAACGTCTCGATCAGTTCGTTGGTGTCTGGATCGCGGGTGTAGGTCGGTCCCTCGATCAGGATGCGCCGGTCGCGCGTGCCGGCCCTCATCCGAAGTAGGCCCGCTGGTAGGGCATCACGAGGTCAAGCCCGGCGAAGGGCACGGCCGTGAAGGTCGTGTTGGCGGTGATGCTCTCGCGGTTCTCGTAGAGCGTCGCGACGTGCATCAGGATCGCGGTGCGGATCGGCTCCGGCACCGGGTCATAGCCGGCGGTGAACTCCACCGTGACCGTCGCCACGTCGAACGGCAGGACCGGGCACATGCCGGCGGGCAGAACGCGGCCGGGCTCGCTGCCGCCGGGCATGACGCGGAAGTCGGGACCGGCGAGCGCCACCGTCGTCCCGCTGCGGAGCGTGCACGTCACCGTCTCGACCGATCGAAGCGGCGGGAGCGGGAGCACGATGCCGGCGCGGGGGAAACCGTCGTGCGAGTAGCGCCACCGCTGCACGCCGATCGCGCGATCCAGATACCCGGCCTCGCCGTCGAGGTACGCCGTCGCGGTCTCGATCAACGACGTGATGAGCAGGTCGTCGCTGATGACGGCCGAGTCCCCATCAGTGACGCGCAGGAACGCCTTCGCCTCCTCAAGCGAGACGACGGGCGCGGGCGCCTCGATCCGTTCCAGAGTTTCCATTTCCGCTTTCCCGGTGCGAAAAATCGGATTGTGTTCGACGCGAGGGAGGAGCGAGGTCGTCAGTCCATTTGCTCTGACCTTTCGACCCCCTCCCCACCTATCGCTTTGGATTGCCGAAGCCGCCTTCTGTGCTTGCGGCCTTTCGGCTATTGCAGGCGCGTGTCATCGGTTGCCAGTATCGGCGGTCGAACATGAGCGCGCCGTCTCGCCCGTGCTTGTGGTCCACCACCTCTGCGGGCCTGCCGCACCCACAGGCGCACAGTCGGTTCTCAGGACGGGCGAGCCATTCCTTGGCTTGGCGCCTCCACTCGGCTGTGTAGCCACGGGCCTGAGCGGTAGGGCGTTGGGCGAGGCGCCGACGCTGGCACGGGCAGAGCGCGCCGGGATCAACCCGGTGTCCGCACGCGCAACGTCGAGGCGCCCGCTTCATGGTCAGGCCGCGACGGGCTGTTCGCGCGGGTTGCCGAGGATGGCGAGCGCGGACATGGGCGTGCCGGTGCCGTGCGTGCCGATGAAGTCCGGCCGGAGCCGCACGTACCGCCGGTCGCCGATCGTGCCATCCACGTAGGCGAACTTGTGCACGGTCGGATCGGGATGCGCGCTACGCTGAGACAGGACGATGCCGCTGCCGTCCGGCACGCCGCCGATGACGTTGGTGGGGCCGACAGCCTCCCAGGTCACGCCGTCGTCGGAGTGCTCCAGGTAGAGGTCGAGGCGGTTGGCCGAGGTGAAGGTGATGCCGCCCGCGCCCAACTGGAACACGAAGCTTACGGCATTAAAGCCGGATCGATCGATGGTGATCGGCGCCGGGTCGGCGGACAGCACGGCGGGCAGAACGGCCGAGCGGGCCGCGAATGTGGTGACGTGATCGCGCATGGTGGCGCCTCCCTTAGTTCACGGACACGCGCAGCTTGCGCAGGGCTTCGGGGCGGACGACGGCGCCGGCGACGCGGCGACGGGCTGTGAACTTCGTCTGGCCGTAGTCGGACAGCGTGTAGGGGTCGCGCAGGACGCTGAAGCCCACGCGGTCGAAGATGCGGTAAGCCGCCGACAGGTCGCCGTAGACGATGGGCGTGGAGTTCGCGGCCACGTCGGGCAGGTCGATCGCTTCGACCACGGGGCGGCCGAGAAGCGTCGGCGGCTGGCCTTCGGCAAGGCTCTCCTGCCAGAGGAAGCGGCCGGTCTGGTCCTTCATCAGCCGGATCGCGGCGATGGTCGTCCCGTTGAGCAGCCATGAGCCGGCGTTCCGGTAGATCGGCGGCAGGCTGTAGAGCAGCTTGATAAGGGCTTCCGGCTGCAACACCGTCGCGTGGCCGTTCGGCACGATCGGCACCGCCTCGTTGGTCAGGATGCCTTCGGGCTGCTTCACCCCGGAGCCCGAGGCGAAGGCCAAGCCTTCAAGTCGGCCAAACTCCTCAGAAAAGGACTCAGACAGTTCGCCTTCGATGTCGTAGGCCGAGTCCTCCAACAACGTGTTGGACACCGGCACCCACGCGGACATCTCGTGCGCGACGATCTCCG